>APKF01000033.1 GCA_000353875.1 Candidatus Caldatribacterium californiense OP9-cSCG
AGGGGATTTCTGGTGCGCCCGGCGGGAGTCGAACCCTCAACCTGCGGTTTAGGAGACCGCTGCTCTATCCTTTGAGCTACGGGCGCACCACTCACCTATATTTTAAACAAGCTGGAGGAATTTATCAACAATCTCCTCTAGAGACGGAACCCCGGGAAACCACTCTCTCTGAGTCAAATCCATGGCAAGGCGCTGGTACATCCAGCTTGTAAGCTGCACGAGCTCCGGGGGAAGAGAAGGGGGTCGACTCGTAACGTAGGCCTTCCAGCCGATGGGGTGCTCTGCTTTGGCCCTCTGCACCTCTTCGTACCAGGAGGTCTTGCGGTAAAAGGAACGAAGGATTTCCTTGCTCATCGGCATGCCCCGGAAGGTGAAACGGCATTCGTCAGGAGTTCCCACAACGTCAACGAGCATAAGGTTCCGGTTTTTATCCAGAGCAAGTTCGATTTTCCCGTCCTCGTTTTCCACCCCAATCCGGTGTGCTTCTTTCGTGATGAAACGGTTGACGAAAAGCACCATCTCCCGAATTTTCCGGATCTCTTCAGAAGAGAGAATTCCTAAGGACTCAACCTCAGAGAAGCTCAGGTACCGGTCCTGTTCCTCGAGTTTTGTGGAGACATCGAGAATCGGCTCCTTCAGGAATTCTCCCGGAGGGGGGAGTTCTGAAAGGCCGAATTCCTGAAGGGTGACTTTCCCCTCGGTGATGCGTTTCCTGAGGCTTGAGTTCTCGGGGAGGGTATTGCGGTAGATGAACTCAAAAGGAATCAGGAAATTCCCCCGGACGTACCGGTATACCCCGTAATCGTAGCCCGTCTCCCCCAAAGAGGGGAGAATGACGCGCACCAGCCGAATGTGCATAACGTTCACTGGTTCCCGAAGTTCTGCGAGTCGCTTCACCTCTCCCCCTTCCTCAAGGCCAAGGTAGTGGGTTGGAACCCCGAGTTTTTCAAGCTTCTCGAAAAAGTGCGCACCGATGAGACACAAAGAAGTACCTTTCAGGGGGATAGTATCAGGCATCTCCCCCCAGTCGAACACCGAGTACCGGTCGGAGAAGACAAACTTTCCCCGCCCGGGCTCCTCATCCGTTGGTGAGGAAAGAACAAAAAGGTCTTTGACGCTGCCCACTTTCTCCCTCCACAGTGCAACTTGATGTGAGGCTTCTTGCAAAGCACAGAGATTGTTTCTATACTTTTCTCAACATTATAGGGAAGGAGTTGAGGAATTGGAACTGGTTTTCGGGATGAAGGATGTGTATCCCTGGGAGGCAAAAGTTCGCAGAGGCATCGAAGCCCGGCTCAGAACACTCTTTGAACGATGGGGATACGTTGAAGTAGAACCCCCAACCCTCGAGTACTATACCACCCTCGAGAAAACGATGAGTGAGGAAATGAAAGAGCGAATCTTCAAGTTCCTCAACCGCGATGGGAAGCTCGTGTGCCTTCGCCCTGAGTTCACCACCTCGGTAGCCCGGATGTTCGCCCAGGGGAACGCTCTTCCTCTGCCCCTTCGGGTCTAATATAGCGGGAAGGTCTTCCGCTACCCATCCTCGCCTTTCCGCACAGAAAGCGAGTTCACCCAGGTTGGCCTTGAACACATCGGCCAGAGTGGCTCCGCCCAGGATGCCGAAATCATTACTCTGGCCGTTCTGGCACTGCGGGAAACGGGAATACGGAGTTTTGAGGTGGATATCGGTCATGCCGGCATCTTCCGGGGAATTCTCGAGGTTCTGCCCCTTGAGAGCGAAGAAAAGGAGGAAGTGCGGATTGCCCTGAAAAAGCGGGACTTTGTTGCCCTGCAGACTCTCTGTTCCCGAAAACCTCTTCCTTCGCCTCTTCCACCATTCCTCCTGCAACTCCCCTTCTTGCGGGGGAAGAGGGACCTCCTCGAGAGGTTCTCCTCATTCTCTTCAGAGAGTGAGGAATGGCAGAGGGCCGTCCGGGACCTTTCGAAAACCTGGGAAATCCTTGAGGATTTCGGTGTGACCGAGCACCTTTCCATCAACCTCGGGCTTGTGCGGGACTTCGACTACTACACCGGGGTGGTCTTCGAGGGGTTCTCTCCCGGTGTGGGGTATCCCCTCCTTGCGGGAGGAAGATATGATGAGCTCTTCCGGGTTTTCGGAAGAGACGTCCCCGCCTGTGGTTTTGCCCTTTTCCTCGAGCGGGTTCTGGAGGCTCTCCAGAAGGAGACTTCCTGGCAAGAAGGGGATAGCGCCACTCCTTCTGTCCTCTTCTACCCACCGCGCCTTCGAAAGAGAGCCTTTGAGCTGGCCGAAAAACTGCGGTCCCGGGGGATTCCCCTGGTGATGGAAGAGCACGAAGAGGAGACGATTCTCCTTGTTACTTCCCAGGGTTCCTTAACCCTTGAGGACCTTGATGAGCAGGCTGTGGAAAATCTCCTTACAAGGAGGACGTATGAAGAGGCTGACCCTTACCCTCCCCACAGGAAGGCTGAAGGATGACGTTGTGGAGCTCCTCTCCCGTGTGCTTTCCCGGCCCCTCGCCCTTCCCTCCCGACAGCTTGTCGTCGATGACCCATCCTTACCCTGGCGCATCATCCTCTCCCATCCCAAGGACGTGGCAACCTATGTCGAGCACGGAGCAGCAGATCTTGGTCTTGTCGGGAAAGACATTCTCCTTGAGCGGGAAAACGAGGTGTACGAGCTCCTTGACCTGCGTATTGGGAAGTGCGTCATGGTCCTCGCCGGGCCCGAACACCTAACAAGAGAAATTCTCTTCCGGAGGGAACACCTCTGCATCGCCACGAAATACCCCCACGTCACCCGCCGGTACCTGCAGGAAAAGGGCCTGAACGCCGATATCGTTGCCCTCTACGGCTCAATCGAGCTTGCTCCTGCCATCGGCATTGCCGACGCTATTGTGGACCTCGTCTCCACGGGGAAAACCCTGAGGGAAAACCGTCTCCACGTTCTTGAGGAAATCACCCCCATCTCCACCCGTCTTGTGGCTAACCGGGTGAGCATGAAAACCAGAACCCTGGAAATTGAGAATTTCGTCAAAACCCTGGAGGAAGTGATCTCCGGTGAAAATCGTCCTGAAACCTCTGAGTAGCCTCGAGGACATTGCGCAGGATCTTATGGGAAACCGCCGGAAGCTCTATGAGATCCTGAAGGAAGCGGAAAGTACGGTTGAAGAAATCATCGAAAACGTTAAGGACAGGGGCGATGCCGCTTTACGGGAGTACACTGAGAGGTTTGATGGCTGTCGCCTCACCACCTTCCGGGTTCCTCCAGAAGACCTCGAGCGTGCGTTCCGGGAAGCCCCGGAGGAACTGAAGGCAGCCATCGCCTTTGCCGCCCGGAACATCCGCTCTTTCCACGAAGCCCAGAAGATGACCTCCTTTTTCCTGGAACGCCAGTCGTCAATGCTTGGAGAACTCGTCCGTCCGCTCCGGAGGGTCGCCTGCTACATCCCCGGGGGACGGTTCGCCTATCCGTCTTCCTGTCTCATGACGGTTATTCCGGCACAGACTGCAGGCGTTCAGGAAATCGCCCTTTTCACTCCTCCAAGGAATGACGGAAGCGTCCACAGGGAGGTTCTTGCAGCTGCCTTCTTCCTCGGTGTACAGGAGGTGTATCGCGTTGGAGGCGCCCAGGCCATAGCGGCGGCCTGCTTCGGGACCGAGAGCATCCCTCCCGTGGAGAAAATCGTGGGACCGGGGAACATCTACGTCACCGCTGCCAAAAAGCGCCTTCAGGGCATTGTGGGCATTGACAGTCTTGCCGGCCCTTCGGAAGTGGCCATCATTGCCGACCACAGCGCCCCTCCCGAATGGGTTGCCCTGGACCTCCTCGCCCAGGCCGAGCATGATCCCCTCGCCACGGGCGTACTCTTTTCCCCAAGCGAGGCCCTGCTCCTTGAGGTGAAAAAGCACCTTGAGCGGGAAATCGCCAACGCCCCCTCACCCTTTGGACGGACGCAGCCGCTTTTCCTCTACCAGGTGGAGGACCTGGAGGTTGCCCTTGCTGCGGTGAATCTCCTTGCCCCCGAACACGTGGAAGTGATGACCGAAGACCCTCTCACCCTCCTTCCGCGCCTTCAGAAAGGAGGAGCAATTTTCCTTGGACCGTACGCTCCGGTAGCCCTGGGAGACTACGGGTATGGACCGAATCACGTGTTGCCCACGTGGGGGACAGCCACCTTCTCTTCGCCTCTCTCCGTGCGGGACTTCTACACCTTTTCTTCCTTCGTCTTTCCCTCTCCCCCCGACCCTACCCTCGAGTACGAAACCTATGCCCACCTCGCCCACGAAGAAGGCCTCTTCTTCCACCGGCGGTCCCTGCTCGCCCGGGTGGGGAAGAAGCTCCTCACGGACATCGAGCAGGAGTGGGAGAGGACCTGAGGGTCCTCTCCTTACTGGAACATCTCCTCCAGGAAAACCGGGAGCACAAAAGCAGCCCGGTGAATCCGGGAAGAGTAATACCGGGTCGGAAAGGGCAGGTCCTTCCCGCTCTGAGATGGATCGTACTTTTTGGAGGCGATGACGTAGCTCCATACCCCTCCGGGGTACGTGGGGACAAGACCCCAGTACAGGCGGAGGATGGGGAAAACCCCAAGGTGCTTCCAGAGCTTTTTGACCCGTTCGGCCTCAAAAAAGGGCGGTTCCATCTGGGAAACGAGAATGCCATCAGGGGACAGGCGGTCGTAGGCTCTTCGGTAAAATTCCGGAGAAAAGAGGGGTTCAGCAACACCCCGGGGGATGGGGTCTGTGGAGTCCATGATAATGACGTCAAAGGTTTCACGGGTCTCAGCAATGTACTCCGCCGCATCCCCGATGTAGACCCGCAGACGGGGATCGTCCCACCTGCCAAGCTGAGGGAAGTACTTCTGGCAGAGCTCGATGACCCCCTCGTCGATGTCCACAAGCACAACCTCTTCCACGGGATGCTTCAGGACCTCCCGCGCCGCCCCGCCATCACCGCCCCCAACGATGAAGACCCTGCGAGGATGAGGGTGTGTCACCATGGCAGGATGGACGAGCATCTCATGGTACATGAACTCGTCTTTCTCTGTGGTCTGCACAATGCCGTCAAGAAGGAGAACTCTCCCGTAGAGGTAAGTGTCGATGATGGCGATTTCCTGGAACTTCGTCCGCCCTACAAAGAGCGTCTCTTTCACCTTGAGAGCCATCTGGTAGTTTTCAATGTAGTTCTGGACGTACCAGAGTTCCATTCCGCTTGCCCACTCCTCTCTCGAGTTCCACAACTCTCACGTCCTGAGGCACAAAGTATCGCTCAATCAAAGGTACACTGGCTTTGGGGTCACAGGATGCACCGAGAAAAATATCCAGCGCTGCGTACCCATACTCCGGCCAAGTATGGATGGCAACATGAGACTCCGGCATCACTAAAAGCCCGCTCAGACCATACGGCTCGAACTGATACACGTGAAGCGCAAGGATTTCCTTCCCGTAGGTGGCGGCAAGATCCCGAAAAAAAGCCTCAACCCGCTGGGCATCGTTAAGGAGCTGGGATCCCACAATCTCCACCAGAAGATGCCGCGCCACCGCCTCTGCATGCAATACCCTCACCCCCTTATTCCCGCAACAAGGAGACATCTCGCTGCACTGCGATCCCGGCGAAAGGAACACAAAAGGTCCCTCTCACAGAACGTGCAGAGCGAGCTCACCTCAAGGTGTTCCCTCAAGAGCCCCCGCGCCAGGAGATCTCCCACCACAATGCCCTTCAGGTCCACAAAGGTCCTCCCTGCTCGGCGTTCGACAAAGGCTTCGCGCCCCCTCCCCAGAGCTTCAAGGACTTCCTCCCCGACCTCAAAGCAACACGGGCCAATGGCAGGGCCCACGCCACCCCAGAGCGCAGAGGGCGAAACGGAGAACAGCCTCTCCATCGCCTCCACAACCCGGATGTGAATCCCCTGGGCGATTCCCCTCCACCCGGCATGGACTAAAGCCACCACTTCTTGTTCCGGGGCGAAGAGCAAAAGGGGTACGCAGTCGGCGACGAGGATCCCGAGGTACTGGTTTTTCGCTCCGGCAAGCAGTGCATCGACCATACGGCAAGAAGCATTGTACCACAGTTTCTCCTTGAAAACGAGGAAATCCGCCCCGTGAACCTGGGAAGGAACAAAGATTGGACCTATACCGAAAAGCCTTGCAATGGCTTCCCGGCCACTCTCTGTGCAAACATCGTAGGGCGTGCGGCGGGTTACAAAGAAATGCTCAAGTTGCGGGAAACAAAGAAGCGATGTGAAACGGAGGACCAGAACACCTCCACGTTCTTCAAGCTGCATAGGGCATTATGCTGCTCCATCCAAGGCACGGCGGTACGACCGCACGAGAGCAGCGAATCCCTCCATCCAGGTTCCTGTGTCTCTGTTACGTATAATGTACTCAAGAAGAGCCGACCCCACAATAACCCCATCGGTGTACTCGGCAAGGGTCGCTGCCTGGTGAGGATCATGGATGCCAAATCCAGGCAGAACAAGCACCGAGGTATGGCGCCGGATACAGGCAACGCGCTCCCTGAGAGCCGAAAAATCCACTTCGGTCTTCCCCGTCACCCCTTTCCCCGAAACGAGGTACACAAAGCCCTCGCTTACTTCAGCGATACGCCGGACCCGTTCAAGAGGAGAGGTCACCGAGGCAAGGAGGATCCGGGAGAGCAACCCTTGGGCCTCCTTGAGGAAATCCCAGGCTTCAAGGGGGAAATCGGCGACGATGAGCCCTCGAAAGCCAACCTCCCGGAAATCGCGAGCGAACCTCCCCACCCCGTACTGGAGCACGATGTTCCCGTAGGTCATGGCAATGAGGGGGATGGAAAGGCGAATACCGGCCATCACCTCAACGACAAGGGGAGGCGTAACGCCCTGTTTGAGGGCTGCAAAGGACGTTGTCTGAATTACCGGTCCATCGGCCACAGGGTCTGAGTGGGGAATACCGACTTCCACCGCATCGGCCCCCTCTTCCTCACAGATCCGAAGGAGGGTGCAGAAACTCGCAATGTCAGGATACCCGAAGGTCAGATACGGAACGAAGAGCTTTCTTTTCTTCTTTTCGAGGACTTCACGCAACGGGTCCATGATTACTCCTCCTTTGCTAAAGACCGCATAACGACCTCAACGTCCTTATCGCCCCTGCCGGAAAGGCACACAAGCACAGTAGCCTCTCTTGGCAGGGAAGGGGCAATCTTTATGGCGTATGCCAGGGCGTGAGCGCTCTCCAGTGCCGGAATAATGCCTTCCGTACGAGCGAGAAGACAAAAGGCCTCTTTAGCCTCTTCGTCAGTGGCCGTCACGTACTGCGCTCTTCCTGTTTTTGCGAGAAAGGCGTGCTCAGGACCCACCCCAGGGTAGTCAAGACCAGCAGCAATGGAATGGGTTTCCTGGATTTGCCCAAACTCATCTTGAAGCAAAAGGCTCATGCTCCCGTGAAGAACACCCTTCTTCCCCCGTCCAATACTTGCAGCGTGCTTCCCCGTATCAAGACCAAGACCCCCCGCCTCAACACCCACAAGGCGCACATCTCCATAGGGCAAGAAGGCCGAAAATATCCCTATCGCATTACTTCCCCCACCGACGCAGGCGATGACGTAATCGGGAAGCCTTCCTTCTTGCTCGAGGAACTGCTCTTTCGCTTCCCTACCGATAACAGACTGGAAATCCCGAACCATGGTGGGGTACGGGTGAGGACCGACCACAGACCCGATGACATAGTGGGTGGTGTCCACGTTCCGAACCCAGTCACGCAGGGCCTCGTTGATGGCGTCCTTCAGAGTCTGGCTTCCGGAATACACGGGAATGACCTGGGCCCCGAGGACCTGCATCCTGAAAACGTTGAGCTTCTGCCGCTCAACGTCCACGGCTCCCATGTACACCTGACACTCAAGCCCAAGGAGGGCACAGGCCGTGGCCGTGGCCACACCGTGCTGCCCGGCTCCGGTCTCGGCAATGATGCGTTTCTTGCCCATTTTTTTGGCCAGAAGCACCTGCCCTAAGGTGTTATTCAGCTTGTGGGATCCCGTGTGATTGAGGTCCTCCCGCTTCAGGTAGATCTTTGCTCCCCCGAGTTCCCTGCTGAGCCTTGCGGCGTACGTAAGGGGAGTAGGCCGCCCGGCATACGTTGTAAGGTACAACCTGAGCTCCTCCTGGAACTCCGGGTCTTTCCGGTAGTACTCGTACGCCTCTTCAAGCTCTTCGAGAGGATGCACCAGCGTCTCCGGCACAAACCTTCCTCCAAATTCCCCGAAAAACCACTTCTCCATACAACTCACCTTCCCTGCAAAAGTACAAGGAGCTCCCGCACCTTCTGGATGTTTTTTCTTCCCGGAGCAATCTCAAAACCGCTGTTTACGTCAAGGGCAAAGGGACGGAGAACGCGCAGAAGACGGGGAATGTTCTCAAGGGTAAGCCCTCCGGCAACAATGGTGGGGCAGGAAGCGGCCGAAACAAAAGGGGCGACCACTTCCCACCGGAAAACTTCCCCTGTACCCCCACGCCTCTCACCCTTCAGGGTATCAAAGAGCACATAGGACACCCTGGGGAGATACTCCTCCACCTCTTTGAGGGAGAACCCCTCACCGACTCCGAAGGCTTTGATCACTCTACCACCGAGGCGCTCACAAAATGCAGGGTCCTCATCCCCGTGAAGCTGGACAAGGTCGAGCCCGCAGAAATCCCGAATGTCCTGAACTTCCCGAATGCTGGAATTCTGGAACACTCCCACCGTGAGCACCTTTCCCCGCAGGTGCCCAACAATCCCCCGCACTGTTTCCGGATGGACAAAGCGAGGGCTTTCGGGGACGAAAATGAATCCCAGTGCCCACACCCCCAAAAAGGCAAGGGCCAAAGCATCCCCCACCTGGGTAATCCCGCACACCTTAACAGCAGGCAATTTCCCTCTCTCCCCTCAGCTCAAGGAGTGTTTTTTGGGGATTCCGGGACGTCAGGAGAGCCTCTCCGACGAGGAAATTCCGCACCCCCGCCTCAAGGAGCGTCTCCACATCCTCACGGGTATGGATGCCGCTTTCGGCAATGACCACCGTTCCTTCGGGGATGAGAGGAAGGAGCCTGAGGGTGGTTTCAAGCGACACCCGAAAAGTTACCAGGTCCCGATTGTTGATGCCGATGACTCTCGCAGAGGCAGAGAGGGCCTTTTGGAGATCCTCCTCATCGTGGACCTCAACGACCGGAACAAGACCAAGGAGTTCCGCAAGCTCCACAAAGCGCTTCAGACGCTCCCTGGAGACGATGCGGGCAATGAGAAGGATTGCCTGGGCACCGGCTTCCGCCGTTTCGTAAATCTGGGTTTCCTCGAGCACGAAATCCTTTCGCAACACCGGAAGGCGGGTCTTCGCCACAACCTCCCGGAGCAACTCAGGGCTTCCCTGGAAGTAGTCTTCTTCGGTCACCACGGAGATGGCCCGGGCACCTCCTTCCTCGTAGAGGGTAAGGAAATGGGGAACGTCCTGGAGCGTGATGAATCTCCCCCTTGAAGGCGAGGCAAGCTTGATCTCGGCGATGATATGGGGATGGGGACCCTGGAGAAAGGAGAGGAAGTTGCTCCGCGTCGAAGTCGCAAAAATTTGGGCAATTTCGGAGGGAAGATAAGGCCTTTCCCGCGCAAGGAGCCGCCGCTTTTTTGCCGTCACAATAGCCTCAAGAATGCCTTCCATGCTCTCCGTCCTCCCTCATTTTCTGCGCCGCCTCAAGCAGCTCCTTCACCCTCTCCAGAGCCCGTCCGCTGTCGATGGCTCTCTCGACCTTCTGCACGGCTTCGGTCAGGGTCCCCGCTCTCTCGCTCAACCACATGAGGAACGCTGCGTTCACAACCAGGGCATCGCGATGGGCTCCCCGCACCTCCCCGGAGAGAATGTTAAGGAAGAGACGGGCGTTCTCTGCAGGACCCCCTCCCTGGATTTCTTCCACAGGGTATTCCGGAAAACCAACCTCGTGAGGGTGGAAGGTCAAGGGAGAGGTCTTCCCCTCCGCCACGAGGAGACAGTGGGTTTTTCCGCTCACGCTGACCTCATCCACCCCAGGTTCACCCCATACCACAAGCCCCCTCCGTACCCCAAGAAAGGAGAGCACATGGGCCACCGGTTCGAGGAGCTTTGGATCGTACACTCCCACCATCTTGTACGCCACGGAGCAGGGTGTGGTGAGGGGACCCAGGATATTGAACACCGTCCGCACCTTGAGCTCCTTCCGTACCCCCTGAACTGCCTGCATGGCGGGGTGGTACAAGGGAGCGTACAGGAAGGCAAAGCCGGTTTCCGCAAAAAGGCGCTCCATGGCGTCCCTGGCAAGGTCAACGGGAAAGCCAAGGTACTCCAGAAAATCGGCACTCCCCGAGCGGCTCGAAACCGAACGATTGCCGTGCTTCACAATGGGCACACCCAGGGCAAAGGCCAAAAGCGCCGCCCCTGTGGAAATGTTCAGCGTGCCCTGCCCATCGCCTCCAGTACCGCAGTTGTCAGCAACAAGGCACCCCGAGGGAATGGAGAAGGGAGTGGCGAAGTCCCGCATGGCCCGTACAAAACCGAGGAGCTCTTCTTTGTGCTCGCCCCGAACCCGCAGAATCCCAAGGATTGCCCCCATCTGGGCCTGGGTGAACTCCCCGCTCATGAGGGCGTGCATGAGGGTATAGGCCTCCGAAGCTCCGAGAACCTCTCCATGGAGAACGCGCAGAAGGATTTCCTCCTTCACGGTTTCCTCACCTCCAGGAAATTCCGAAGGATGATCTTCCCCTGAGGAGTTAACACGGACTCGGGATGGAACTGGACGCCGAAAAGGGGATACCTCCGGTGTTCTAAAGCCATGATCTCCCCTTCTTCGGTCCAGGCAGTCACCCGGAGTGAGGGTGGAATGCTCTCAGGATCAACGACGAGGGAATGGTAACGTCCCACCCATATTTCCTCCGGCAGTCCCCGGAAGAGGAAAGAGGGCAGGAGGAAAACCTTCCACCGCTTTCCGTGGCAGGGTCTTCTTGCTTTAACAATGCGTGCACCCTCAACGTAGGCAATGCACTGGTGGCCAAAGACACACCCCCAGGATTGGGATAAAGGGAGCGAAACGGGCGATGACGCTATTGGTGATGCCGCAGTCTGTGGGGTCTTTCGGACCCGGCGAAATCACGATGCGGTCTGGACGCATCTTCTCAATCTCCTCAAGGGTTATCTCGTCGTTCCGGAACACACGGATTTCTTCCCTGCTCAGCTCCCCGAGGTACTGCACGAGGTTATAGGTGAAGGAGTCGTAATTGTCGATGACGAGAATCATAGGCTTTCCTCCTTTTCCGCAAGTTGTAATGCCAGAAGCAAAGCCTCCGCCTTGCTTCGCGTTTCCTCGTACTCCCGCTCGGGCACAGAATCGTACACGATTCCTGCCCCTGCCTGAACCCGAGCGGAGCCGTCTTTACAGAAAATGCTCCGAATCACGATACAGGTGTCCATATTCCCCTGGAAGCTCACATACCCCAGGGCTCCCGCGTACGGTCCCCGGCTCTCCGGCTCGATCTCCTCGATAATCTGCATTGCCCGCACCTTGGGAGCTCCGCTGACTGTCCCCGCAGGGAAACAGGCCTGCAGTGCCCTCCAGGGGGTCATGCCTTCCCGGAGTATCCCGGACACCGTGGAAACAATGTGGAAAACATGAGAGTACCGCTCGATTTTCATGTACTCCTCAACCTGGACACTTCCGAGCTCACACACGCGCCCGAGGTCATTCCTCCCGAGGTCAAGGAGCATAACGTGCTCGGCGTTCTCCTTTTCGTCCTCAAGGAGGTCCCGGATGATGTCCTCCTCAGGAACATGGGCAAGGCGCCGCCGTGTCCCGGCGATGGGACGGGTGGTGACTTTCCTCCCCTCGACCTTCACCATCATCTCGGGAGAAGAACCAAGGAGGGTGAACGAAGGGGTTTCGAAATAGAAAAGGTACGGCGAAGGGTTGAGGGACCGCAGGAAACGGTATGCCCGGAAGGGATCACCCGCATACGGTACGGAAAAGCGCTGGGAAATGACCACCTGTGATGCATGCCCTTCCTCGATGAGCTCAATAACCCGGCGGACCGCTGCCTCAAAGGCTTCCCGGGTGAAATTCGACTGCACTTCACCCAGAAGGCGGAATTTTTCTTCCTTCCGGACGACCAGGGGGTGTTCGACCCTCTCCATGACTTCCTGAATCCAGGCCAGGCCGCGGGAGAAATCTTCCTCATCTCCACCCCGGGCAACGTAGACGGCTCCAAGGCGGTGCTTCAGGTGGTCGAAGAAGAGAAATCTCCGCACCGTGGCGAAATAGGCAAGGGGGAAATCCATGGCCTTTCGGGGAACAGTTCGTTCCCAGGTCTTCACGGCGTCATAGCTCAGAAATCCCACTGCCCCTCCCAGGAAGGGGAGGTCAGGAACCGGATACACCAGGAAGCGAGGGTACCTACGCTCAAGAAGGGTGATAAGGTCAACGAAGTCGAAGAAGTACTCTTCCTCCTCCACGTCGAAAATCAGAAAGGAATACCGGCCCCAGGTTTCTCCCCTTTCGGCACTCTCCAGAAGGAAAAGGGGTGTCTTTCCTCGAAAGCACTCGAGAACCACAACCGGAGTTAGACGATCAGCAAGGCGCTCCGCATACAGCGGAACGTATTCGTACCTTTCACCGAGCCGGAGGAATTCCCCTCTCTCTGGGTGTACTTTCAAGCCCATCACCCCAAACAAAAAGGCCCTCGTCAAGAGACGAGGGCCTTTTCCTCGCGGTGCCACTCTTGTTGATAGCGCTTCCACGCTATCCTCTCAACCGGGTACACTATGATACCCGTCTTCCTTTAAAGGGAAAGCCCCTTTTCAATCTACTCTCCCCGAAGGGATTTCGATGAAAAGCTCTGAGGCCCATTCACCCCTCAGGGACTACCCGGCTTCCACCTGACCCGGGCTCTCTCTCAGCCCCAGACGAGAGGCTACTCCCCCTCATCATCGCTTCCTGCGCTTCTTGCTTTTGCGTATTTTATACCATCTCAGAGCTTTTCCGTCAAGAGAACACGAGAGGAAATTCGAGGCTCCCCACGGCTTCCGAGGCAGGACCGCACTTAGGAAGCGGTGTTTCGGGAATAACTCCATTGACCCCCGGTTGTATACCCGTAAAACTCCTGGGAGGGTTGAAGAATGCGTAGCTTTCAGGCCAGTATCTCACTGTCTGTCATGCTCATCCTCTGGATTTTCTCAATCCCGGCCTGGTCGCTTGAGATAGGAAGCGTGGTTCCCTCCTTCACGGTCGTCTCTCCCGATGGAGAACTCCTTGGTCGGGAACAGCTTTTGGGGAAACTCAGTGTGATTTTCTACGACACCCGTTTCACCGCCTCCTCCAATAACGACCTCAAGTACGCCCTTGTGGACCTCCGTAACGCACATCCCTTACTCCTTGAGGACCTCCAGGTTTTCCAGATCATTGACGCTTCAAGCGCCAACCTCTTCACCCGGAGCATCTGGAAAAGGAAGCTCCGGGAGAATGCTCGAAAGTATGGCATTACGCTTTACGCCGACTGGAGCGGGAAAATGCGCCGCGACTTCGGTTTCCATCCCAAGCTGAGTAACGTCCTCGTTGTTGATGCCCAGGGGGTGGTGCGTTACGTTTTCTCCGGGAGGGTTCTCGAAGGCGAAAGGAACGCACTCTTTACCCTTTTGCTCAAGCTGGGGGAGAGCACATAAGCGCGACATTTCTCGCTGGCTTGAAAGCTTCACGGACCTATCCCCTGCGCAGAGAAACCTCGTAATCTCGAGAACCTCTGGCGTTAAATTCGGCACACCCTATCCTTTGAGGTTCCCCCACCCACCCCTCCGAGAGATTCTCCGCCTCTTGAGGACCGTCTGGATGGCTTTCTCCTCTTCATTGGGAGGGTAGTTGTACTTGCGGAGGGTACGTTTACCAGGACCCGCGGGTTTTCCCGGGCGGCCTCACCGTTCGCCTCCAGGGCTTCGTAGGAGGCGAATTCTTTCTAGGACGTGGACTTAGAGTGGGGGACGCTCACCGTCACCCAGAGCCTTACCACCTTGAACCGGGGTTCATCGTGCGGAACCGAAAACAAAAAGCGGCAAGCGCACCGTTCCCCCGCTTCTTGAGGTGGTGGAAGAGCTCAAAGCCTGGCGGAAGAGGTGGCTTGAGGAAAAGCTCACTTTAGGGCCTGATTGGCCAGGGACTGATCTGGTCTTCCCTTCTGAGCTCCAGGAACTTCCTGCGGGTCTTCCGGGGTATCTGCCAGGAAGCGGGGATTGAGGGTTTGACCATCCATGGTCTTCGGCATTCCTCCGCCTCGTTCCTTCTTGCCTCTGGCGAAAACCCTAAGGTGGTCCAGGAACTCTTGGGACATGCCTCGATTTCCTTAACACTTGACACCTACAACAAAGTCCTTCCAGGCCTCAAAGAGCGGACAGTGGAGAAGCTTCGTGGGGTTTTTCTTTGAACCGCCATGAAAACTGAACGGCATTGCTGTCAAATTACTGTCAAAGTGGGGTTTTGCGGGATACCCAGGTGGCCGGAGGCCTTGAAAAAAACTGGCAGGCCCGGCAGGATTCGAACCTGCAACCCCCGGATTTGGAATCCGGTACTCTGGCCGTTAGAGCTACGGGCCTGCACAGCTTTAGTATACCTTAACGGACCTCGCGGTGCAAGGTGTGTTTGCGACAGAAAGGACAGTATTTTCGGAACTCCAGACGCCCAGTCTTTTTGCCCTTGTTCTTGCTCCCCTGGTAGTTCCTCCGCTTGCACTCTGTGCACTCAAAGGTGATGATTTCCGACACCGCTTAAGACCTCCTACTC
>APKF01000034.1 GCA_000353875.1 Candidatus Caldatribacterium californiense OP9-cSCG
CAGTGAACTGGTCAAACCGCATCGGTTTTCTCCTCCTTCCTCTTCCGTTCAAGCTCCTCCTTTTCACGCCGGAGCCTTTCAAGCTGATCGCTCAACCGCAAAATAATCTCCACTCCCGCCAGATTCACCCCCATATCCTGGGTCAGCACCTTGATGCGCCGAATTCTCTCTACATCGCTTTGGGTGTAGAAACGCACATTTCCCCTACCCCGCTTGGGCGTGATGAGACCCACCCGCTCGTAGTAGCGCAGAGTCTGGGGATGAACCTGGGTCATCTCTGCCACAACCCCAATGGTCAGGTATTCCGTCTCTCTCTGAAATTTTTTCCTCATGCCTTTCGCCTCCTCATGCACTGAGGAGATGCTTCCTTGGGTTCTCCTTGCGAAGCGCGGCAAACTCCCGGAGGAGTTCCCGCTCCCTCTCGGTGAGTCCCTGGGGAACCACAACATGAACTTTCACCAACTGGTCTCCCCGACCGCCATTCCCCCGCTTCGGAAACCCCAGACCACGAAGGCGGAATACTGTTCCGTTCTGCGTCTCAGGGGGAACCTTCATCCGAACTTTCCCCGAAAGCGTTGGAACCTCAATCTCCGTCCCCAGCGCTGCCTCAGGAAAAGTCAGGGGAAGTTCCAAAAGCACGTCATCCCCATCACGCCTGAAGAAGGCGTGGGGTTGGACCCGAACCTGAAGATACAGATCTCTTCCGCCTGCAACCCCGGGTACCCGGAGTCTCGTTCCATCGCTCACCCCCGCGGGAATGGTCACACTGACGGTTTTGCTCCTTCTCT
Organism: Candidatus Caldatribacterium californiense OP9-cSCG; assembly: GCA_000353875.1. Lineage (GTDB taxonomy): Bacteria > Atribacterota > Atribacteria > Atribacterales > Caldatribacteriaceae > Caldatribacterium > Caldatribacterium californiense. The sequence continues at coordinate 789 of APKF01000034.1, forward strand.
CCACTCCCGTTCCATCACAGACACGGCACCTCCCACCCCTCCGTTCCTCTCCTGTTCCGCCACAGGAAGAGCAGATTTCCTCGTACTCCACACGGATATTCCGGGAAGTACCCTGGAAACTCTCCTCGAAGGAAATCTCCACATCCTGGACGATATCCCGTCTTTCCCTCTCTGTGGTGGCGAAACCACCCTCGGGAGACGTAAAGAAACGGAAGGTCGTCGCCCTTCGGGAACGGAGGCGGTCACCCAGGAGGTCTCCAAAGAACATCTTGAAGAAATCGCTGAAATCCCCAAATTCAAAGTCCGTGGTAAACTCTGATGAGGAAGTCCTCGTCGACTGACCGTACCGGCGGTAGAAGTCCTGCCAGAACGCCTCAGTATCCCTGTGGCCGTAGGTTGCCCAAGCTGCCCCAAGTTCATCGTAGCGCTTCCGTTTCTCGGGATCGCTCAGCACCTCGTAGGCCTCGTTGATTTCCTTGAACTTCCTCTCTGCTTCCTTGTCTCCCGGGTTGAGGTCCGGATGATATTTTCGGGCAAGACGCCGGTAGGCCCTTTTGATTTCCTTTTCATCGGCATTTCTTGGAACACCAAGGATGGCATAGTAGTCTTTAAATTCCATATCCCGTCACCTCCAGGGGGGAGAGGGGACCTCTCCCCCCCTCTCTCAGCTTTCCTGAATGACAATCCGTCTTGCCTTCTGTTCCTCAACCTTGGGAAGGTGAATCTCCAGAACGCCATTCCGGTAGGTTGCGGTGACTCGATCAACGTCCACAGGAACCCGAAGGGCAAATGTTCTGGAGAAAGGACCGTAAATCCTCTCCTGGCGGAGGAAGCGAGCCTCCCCATCAAGGGGTTTGCGTTCCCCTTTCACCGTAACCTGATCGCCAGAAACACTGATCTCAACGTCCTTCTGATCCACCCCGGGAAGGTCAAAGAACACCACAATCTCCTTCTCGTTCTCCACGACATCAGCCGGAGGAATCCATACCTCCCTCTTGCGCTCGTAAGCGGGGAAACTTTCTTCTAGAAGCCTCATCACACGCTCCTGAAGGTCCGCAATGTCTCGCCAGAGATCAAACCGGGGAATCACCATGGTAATCACCTCGCTTTTTACCTTCTTTGACTTTTCAGGGAGCATTATACGAGCTTGTAGGGGATTTGTCAAGCTTCGTCAGGGATCGTCAAAGAGGGGGGAAGATGTCAGAGTTCCAGGGCCTCCGCCTGCTCCTGCATGGCCTCAAGTGCAATGCTCAAAAACTCCTCAAGAGAAAGACCAAGAGCCTCACAGGAAAGTATCTGCTCTCGTTTCGCCCCACGGGCAAAGCTTTTCTCTCGAAACCGGGAGAGCAAAAAGGCAACGTCCACATCCCGTACGCTCCTTTGGGGGTGGACGAGCACACAAGCAACAATGAAACCGCTTGTTGGGTCAACAGCCCAAAGCGCCTTTTCCATACGTCCTTCCGGCTGGTATCCTGTCATCTCGTTGTGGGCCCGAACGGCCAGGATAACAGCCTCTGAAAACCCAGCCTCTTTGAGGAGCTGCGCTCCAAGAAGACCGTGCTTTTCAGGCTCCTCTCTGGTAAGCTCGTAGTCGATGTCGTGGAGAAGGCCTGCCATAGCCCATTCCGTCCGGTCTTCACCGAAAACCTGGGCCAGGCGTCCCATAATGGCCTCGCAGGCAAGGCTGTGCTTTATGAGATTTCGATGGGTAAGGTACTTTTGCAGAAAAGCAAGAGCTTCCTCCCGGGTCATAGGTTCACCGCCTCAAAAACTCGAGGGGATCCACTGGACGACCGTTCCGGCGCACCTCAAAGTGGAGATGAGGACAGGTGGCATTTCCCGTTGAACCCACCCGAGCAATGGGATCCCCTTTATTCACCCGCTGCCCTTCCCGCACGAGGTTAACCGAGTTGTGGGCGTACACGGTCTGCAACCCTGAGGCATGGGTGATGATCACCACTCGTCCATATCCGCTCATCCACCCACTGTAACTCACCATTCCGCTTTCGGCTGCCCGCACAACAGTCCCTGCGGGAGCAATAATGTCTACGCCGTAATGGAATCCCCTACCCCGGGGGCCGAAACCCGAGGAAATTCTCCCATTCACCGGCCAGATGAATCCCCGCTGGGCTCTCTGAGGCGCAGAAGAAACACCACCCCGCGAAGGAACTCGAAGCGCCTGGCCGATCTGAAGGACGCTTGTCTCCCGAAGACCATTGGCCTGCAGAAGCTCCTTCAGAGGGACACCAAAGCGCCGGGAAATGCTCCAGAGCGTATCCCCCTTCTTGACCGTGTACGTCTCCCAGGAGGTAGCAGAAGAAGATGATGCAACAGCGGTTCTTCCTGTCTCTTTAGGAATAACGAGGCGCATGCCCACCTGGAGAATGCTCGTTTCGGTAAGGCCATTGGCTTTCATCAGCGACTTCATGTCCACACCGTACTGTCGGGAAATTCGCCAGAGAGAGTCACCCTGACGGACAATGTGGACTTGTACTTGAGCCACTCCCTGGGTGCTTGCTCTCTCCGAAGTCTTCGGGCGGCCATCGCTTGAGAGTGGGATTACAAGTTTCTGCCCCACCCGGAGAATGCTTTTCTCAGTGAGGTTGTTTGCCTCAAGGAGCAGACGAACCGGAATCTGGAACTCCCGGGCAATGCCCCAGGGAGTGTCTCCCTGTTTCACTTCGTACAGGAGGTTACCGCTTTGAGCATCCCGCTCGCCTTCGATAAGAATTTTCATGCCCGGCTGCAGAATGCTCTGCTCTGAGAGACCGTTGAGCTCAAGGAGTGTCCTAAGAGCTACACCATACCGGCGAGAAATCACCCAGAGGTTCTCCCCCGCTTGGACTTCGTGGTAGGTAGCACCTTCTGCCCTTCCCTGATTTCCCAGAAGGAACAGAATCCCAAGGAACAACACTCCCAGAGCTCGCTTTCCGTCCCTCATACCAGCCTCCTCAGACCCAAGAGAATTTTCCTGCCGTCAAGATGGAACTCTCTCACCGCATTCTCTTCACAGAGCACCGAACCCACAGAGACTTCCTGGGCCAGGACCTCTTCCTCGATGAGTTCCCGGTACCGCTCCACCACCTCAAGGAGGTATGGGTCCGAATCCTTCGAGAGCAGAAGGACGATGCGCTCTTCAACGTCAAGGCCGAGTTCCTTCCGCCACATCTGAATACTGTGGACGAAGTCGCGGACCAGTCCCTCTTCCTTCAGGGCCTCGTCGAGAGTGGTGTCGAGAATGACGGCGTATTGACCCTCACTTTCCACGGAAAAGTGACCGCCGGTCTCAAGAACAACCTCCACCTCATCCAGGCTCAGCGTAACCTCCATCCCGGCCAAGGAGAGCGCGAGTTGCCCTTCCTGGAGGAACCTACGGGCCACATCCTGCGGGCAGAATGCCAGGGCTTTGGCGATTTCCTTGACTTTCTCGCCATAACGAGGGCCAAGAAGGGCAAAACGTGGTTTCAAGCGTACGGCAACGGTGTCCGGGAGTTCCTCAGCCCACTCAATATCCTTCACGTTGAGTTCATCCTGGACAAGCCCGGCAAAGGGCCGAACACGGAATTCATCCGTTCTGGGGAGCACAAGGGTAGCCTTCCTTAAAGGCTGGCGGAGTTTCACACCGACCTTATTACGTACGGCCCGCCCAAGGTTCACGAGTTTTCGTGCCACATCCATGGATTGCAAAAGCTCCCGGTCAACGAGCTCCTCCTGGACTTCGGGGTAGTCCTCAAGGTGCACGCTCTCCTTCCGGGAGGGCAGAGGGGCCGCGAGGGTCTGGTACAGGAGTTCTGCAGTGAAGGGAACGAAGGGAGCAAGAAGCTTCGTAAGTCCAATGAGCACCGCATAAAGGGTGCGATAGGCCCCCGCTTTTTCCCCATCCCACTGGGATTTCCAGAAACGCCTCCGGGAACGGCGAATGTACCAGTTACTCAGGTCTTCGATGACGAACTCCTCGAGGGACTTTGCCGCCTTTGAAATCTCGAAGCGGTCCAGCGCTTCCCGGACCTCCTTCACAAGCTTTCTGAAAGCATTCACCAGCCAGCGATCCAGGAGATGCTCCGGTTCCCCAAACGAGGAATCCGTGGGAACGTAACGGTCAATGTTGGCATAGAGGATGAAGAAGTTCACAACGTTCCAGAGAGTATCGAAGAACTTACTGAGGACCTCACGCAGACCTGATTTCCCGAAGCGCTTCGGTACCCAAGGAGGAGAAACGGAAAAAATGTACCAGCGAAGCACATCAGCACCATAGGCTTCGACGAGGTCCCAGGGGTTCACGACGTTACCAATGTGCTTGCTCATTTTCTGTCCCTTCTCGTCAAGGCCGAGTTCAGTCACAAGGCAGCGCAAAAACGCGGGACTTCTGAAAAGCATGCTCGCCAGTACATGGAGACTGTAGAACCATCCCCGGGTTTGATCGATGGCCTCGCAGATAAAATCGGCGGGGAAGCTCCGGGCAAACTCTTCCTGGTTCTCAAAGGGATAGTGATGCTGGGCCACGAACATGGCCCCTGAGTCAAACCAGCAGTCGATGACCTCGGGAACCCGCCGCATCACCCCGCCACACTGGGGGCAGGAGAGCAACACCCGGTCTACGTATGGTCTGTGTAGCTCGATGTCACCGATGGGAGCAAGAGAGCGGGAACGCAGTTCTTCCAGGGACCCCACGGCGTCGGCAAACCCACAGGTGTCACACTTCCAGATATTCAGGGGAGTCCCCCAGTACCGCTCCCGGGAGAGCGCCCAGTCGACCACATTCTCCAGAAAATCTCCAAAACGCCCATCCCGGATATGCTCCGGAACCCAGTGAATCTTCCGATTGTTCTCCAAAAGAAGCTCACGGAACGCCGTAGTCTTTATGAACCAGCTCTCCTTCGCATAGTAGAGAAGAGGGGTATCACACCGCCAGCAAAAAGGATAAGAATGCCGGTAGGTCTCCTTGCGGAAGAGTTTTCCTTCCTTTCGGAGATAGTCGATAATGAGCGGATCGGCATCCTTCACCCACAGACCCTTCCATGGTTCAACGCTGCTATCGTACGTTCCATCGGGCAGTACCGGCTGAAGGACGGGGAGACCCTCCTTTTGCGCCAGACGCATGTCATCCTCTCCGAAGGCCGGCGCAATATGGACAATACCGGTACCTTCCGCCACGGAAACAAAATCCCCAGCGAAAACCCTGTATCCTTTCTCAGCTCGGACAAAAGGAAGAAGGGGTTCGTACTCAAGACCAACGAGGTCCTCACCTTTCATCTCCCGGAGAACCCGGAAAGTCCCCTCCTGGAAGAGCTTTCTCAGGCTCTCCTTCCCCAGGATGAACCGGGTACCATCTTTGCTTTCTATCTCCACATATGGCAGGTCTTTCCCCACCGCTAAAGCCACGTTGGCCACCAGTGTCCAGGGAGTGGTCGTCCACACCAGGAAAAAGGTCCCTGCTTTCCCTTTGACGGCGAATTTCACGTACACCGAAGGGTCGTCAGTCTCCCGGTACCCCAGGGCAACCTCGTGACTCGAGAGGGAAGTGCCGCAGCGAGGGCAGTACGGGAGGACCTTGTGTCCTTGGTACAGCAACCCCTGCTTCCAGAGCTCTTTGAGCATCCACCAAAGACTCTCGATGTACTCATTGGTGCAGGTGATGTAGGGGTGTTCGAGGTCCATCCAGATTCCCAGGCGCTCCGTCAGCTTCTCCCACTCCCGGATGTACCGGAAAACGCTCTCCTTGCATCGGGCATTGAAGGCTTCGACCCCAAATCGTTCGATATCCTGCTTGCCTCTTATGCCGAGTTCCTTCTCAACCTCAAGCTCTACAGGAAGACCGTGGGTATCCCATCCTGCTTTTCGGGGAACGAAAAAGCCGCACATTGTCTTGTAACGGGGGATGAGGTCTTTGATGCTTCTTCCGATAACATGCCCTGCATGGGGATAGCCATTCGCCGTTGGAGGACCTTCGTAAAACGTAAAGCGAGGACATCCCTCCCGTAGCCTGAGGCTCTTTTGGAAAATCTGCTGCTTTTTCCAGAAGGAGAGGATACGTTCTTCCTCTTTCGGGAGATAGCTCAGTTTTGGAAGCGACTGGAACAATGTCCTTCACCTTCCTTGCGTTCAGCTTGCGGCATTCACCTGGATGGGCTCAACAAGCATGTACGGGGCAAGGATACTCCCCTGTACCCACCGGCAGTCCCGGGAAAGTTCCTTAATGTTCTTTAGGGCTTCATAGGCATTACCACTGATCATAACGTTTTTAACACGTCCTTGGATTTCGCCACCCTTCACGTAAAAGCCAAGCTGCACACCGCAGGAGAAAAACCCCGAGGCAATGTTGCTCTGACCAAGCCCAAGAAGGCTATCCACTACGAGGCCCTCCTCAAGCTCCTCCACCAAAGTCTCGCGATCCCGTAGCCCGTTTTTGATTTTCAGGACGCTAAAGCCCGGCTCTGGCATGTCCCATGGGGAGCGACGGAAACCGCTGGCTGTGGTTCTTCGCCCAGTCCTTGCCGCACTCCAGAGGTCCCAGAAACCGTCTTCTACCTTCCCACTCTCTACAAGGACACGTTCCTCGGGGGTCAGTATCCCCTCGTCATCAAACGGGCACGAACCCAGAGCCCAAGGCTCCTGAGGGACCTCAACAAGAGAGAACAGTGAGGAAAAGAGAACCTTACCAAATTTGTCCTGGAGTGGGGATTTTCCAAAAGCAATGTTGCGACCGCTCAACCCATACAGCAGGGGGTGCAGAAGGACCATGCATCCTGAGGGAGTAAAAAGTACAGGATACTGTCCGCTCTGGATGGGAACCACCCGCTCTGAAAGGTCAAGCTTAAGCTCAACCTCTTTCAGGAGGTCATCAACGTCGAGGTCCCGATTGCCCCAGCTCCTTTCCACATACACGGTCAGGATATCGTCATCCTTCACCCGAGTGGCCTCAACTGAGATGTCAAAGAAAGTTCGGGCAAAGCGAATCTCCTCTTCATGGTGGTTGAAGAGCTCCCGTTCCTCTCTTCCCGCAACAATACGAACATTCGTCAAAACCTCAGGATGGGTTGTCTTTAGCTGTCCCACAAGATGTTCCCCAACTTCCACCATTTCCCGAACGCTCAGTTCCTCAAGGCGAGGATCAACAAAATCTCTCCATTCGGTAGTGGAAGGATAGGAAGGAATGGTGAAATCAACCACGTCACCAAAAGCGCTCACTTCCAGAGCCTGCTCTACCGCCTCCGAAGGGGCACAGGGAGGTGTGAAGGCGTAAAACCCCAGGCGTTTGTCAGGGCGAATCACCCTCAACCCACACCCGGTATGCTCTCTCGCCACATACCCCCGAAACACTCCAGCTTCGTACTCTATGCTCTTCTCCCAGACTCTCCGTACAAAGAGGTCCGCCTGAAGCCCTCTGGCCCTCGCAATGCTCACAACCTCACGCATGGCACTGTCCCCCCACAAGGACTTCCCGCAATCGAACATGTGGACTTCCTGTTGGCGTGGGAAGGCCCATCTGCTCACCTTTCCCGCACCAGCCCACCTCGGTCCAGCGGAAATCGTTCGCTACTGCGTCTATTTTACCAAGAGTCTGAAAGAGATTTCCACTGAGGACGATGTCCTTCACCATCTCCCCAACCTTTCCCCCTTCAATGAGGTACCCGTAGGCCGGGGAGAAGGTGAAAAGCTCAAGAGCGGTGTTCCCACCAACGTACTCCACCGCGTAAACACCCCGTTCGATGTCGGCGAAAAGGTCTTCAGGGGGTACCGTTCCTGGCTCAATTCCCGTGTTGGTCATTCGCACAATGGGTGGGAAGCGATACGAAATGGTGCGGGCATTCCCCGTAGGGGACTCACCAAGGAGAAACGCTGTCTCCCGCGAGTGCAGTCTTCCAGAGAGATAGCCCTTCCGAATGAGGTATGTCCGTTGCGTCCGCGTACCCTCATCGTCGTAAGGAGAAGAGCCCCTGAGGTCTTCAAGGCTCCCATCATCAAATACCGAGAGCACCGGGGAAGCAATCGGCTTCCCCAGCACCATGAGTTTTTGAAGGCGCTCATTCCGGGAAAGAAAATCTGCCTCGCTGAGATGTCCAAACGCCTCGTGAATGAAAACCCCCGCAAGGACCGGGTCCAGAATCACATCGTACACCCCACCAGGGAAGGGTCGGGCAAAGAGCAATGCCTCCGCCTGCTTCCCCACCCGATGGGCAAGCTCTTCCAAGCCCCTCACAAGCTCAAACCCTGCTTTACCAGCCACCCCATCACGATAGACCTCAATCTGGTCCCCTTTCCTGGCCGTTGCCACAAAGCTCAGCGAAATGTCGGGTTTTTCCCAGAAGATCACGGACCCATCAGAGTTGGCGAAGTACACGGTGCGCCACTCATCGCGGTACTCCACAACCGCACTGACCACAAAAGGAGAGGCCTCCCGGAGCATCCGGGCATAGGCAAAAAGGAGCTGGACCTTCTCCCCAAGAGGTTTCTCCCGAAAATCCTCTCGCGGGGAAAAACGAATCTCCTCTTCGGTACCTTCTCCCCGGATAACACCGGTTCTGCTTTGTGGAAGGAGGGCAACCGAGCGCAGACCGGAAGCAACGTGCTCTTTGAGGCTATCCCATCCCTGGAAACTCACAAACCACCAGCCCGTTTTCGGATGGAGAATGCGGAGGGAACCACCCCGCTCTTCCGTAACCTTAAGCCTCTCCACAGTGGTGTTGTGGATGCGAATGCTTGTGGTTACGATGTGCTCCAGGCGGATTTCCAGGTATTCCCCGTTTTGAGGCCTTCGCACAAGGTCACGCAAGATCTCTCTCATGGAGACGGTGACCCACCTTCTTGGACTTTCTCGGCGTTGCTTCCTGAGGGGAGATTTTCCTCTATTATGGCAATTTCGGCCTTGCTTTTCAACTCCTCAATCCATTTCTCAAACGCCTCCTGCTGCTTCTGGGGGGTGAGACGGGCGATGATTTCCTCGCGAACTTCAGAGAGCTCTTTGAGGCGGGGCTTCAGATGTTCCTCCACAAGGAAAATATGGAACCCATCGTTGATCTCTACGATATCGCTGTAGTTCCCCGGGGCGAGTTCGAAGAGAACCTTCTCGATTTCAGGATCAAGATCCCCCCGTCTGATATACCCCATTGCTCCGCCGCTTAAGGCGTCAGGTGACTCGGATTTCTCCCGTGCTACCTCCTCAAAGGGTCGCCCAGTCTTCAACTCTGCGAGAATAGCTTCCGCCTTCTCCCGAGAACTCACCATGATATGCCGCGCTTTCACCTGTTCGGGCTCAGTATAGAGCGTGGGGTTGGCGTTGTATTCCTTCTGGATTTCTTCGTCACTCACCTGGACCTTCTCGATGATCTCCCTTTTGATGATTTCCCGAATGAGAACCTGCTTTTTGAGCTCCTCAATCTGCTTCACCACCTCAGGGTCCGATTCAAGCCCAATCTTTCGGGCCTCCTGCAAAAGGAGGAGTTGGCGAATGAACTGCTCCAGAAGATCCTGCATGCCTCTGGGAAATTGCGTTCTGTACGCCTCGGGGAGACTATTCCATATCCTCTCAAGGTCCTCAAGGTAAATCGGTTCTCCATTCACCTCAGCGACAATCTTCCGCTCCACACCTTGAGATGTGGGCATGGGCGCCTCTTCAGCCCAGATACTCCATCCCCACACCAGCACGCAAACCGCAAGGATAAGCAATCCCAAAACTCGCAACAACCTCATTGTCCTTCTCCTTTCTCTCTGGCAATCTCGTCTTCAAAGACGTACAGGGGGAAACGGTCTTCCGCGATGCTTTCCTCTTCCCCCCTTTCCTCCGGAAGGCTGCGCTTTTCTCCCAGCCGGTCCACCTTTTTTGCCAGGGACCGCAAAAGATGTTGCACTTCTTTCAACCGTTCGTTGAGAACCCAAAAAAGCAAAAGCCCGTACAGCACAAGAACAATGAGCAAAATCCCCAAAAGCAAGGCACAGACCCCCAGTCCAGAAAGCTATACAATGACCGAACCACTCCGAAGTTCCTTCAAGCCTTCAAAACGTTCCCTCTGCACTCCAATGCCGATGAGGCAATTCCTGTGAATCACCATTCCTTCCGGGATAACGCTCCCTTTCCCGACGAGGTTGACCCCCCAGTCCAGGAGGTCCGGACGAGCGTCATTCGGTGTCAGGTCATTTCCATATCCCACCACCGCTCCTTTCTCCACCACCACTCTCTTGTCGAGGATACTCAGAAAGACCCGGGCCCTTTCCCCAACAACCGAATCGTTGAAGATGATAGAATCATGGACCTGGGCCCCCTCTTCAACCACAACTCCGGGGAAGATCACCGAGTGCACAACCTCCCCCCTGATGACCGCTCCTTCTCCAATGATGCTTGAAGCAACCCGCGCACCCTTGCAGATCTGCGTTGGGGGATAGGGAGGACGATTGGTGTAGATGACCCAGTCAGGATCGTAGAGGTTGAAAGAGGGCAGGGGAGCCAGAAGATGCATGTTGGCCTCCCAGTATGCCCGAATCGTCCCAACATCAAACCACGGTCCGGTGTAAAAGTACGCCTGCATCCTCACCTTTCCCACACTGGCGATAATGGTATCACGCACGAGGTCGAATTTCCCTTCTCTGGCATTCTCAAGCAGTTTCTCCACAAGAAACTCGGTGCGGAAGACGTAAATCCCCATGAAAGCGATAGTCGACCATGGAACGGAGGGCTTTTCCTCGAAGCGAGTAATCCAGTTATCCTCATCCACCGCAACCACACCAAATCGGGAAACATCCTCCTCCCGCACCCGGGTAACCACAAGGGTAACATCAGCATCTCGGTCAATATGGTACGCCATGAGAGGATTATAGTCCATGAGGTACACATGGTCTCCGGAGAGCACAAGAAGGTGGGGAACCCTCTTTCGAAGGATAATATTCATGTTCTGGTACAGGGCATCCCCCGTCCCCCTATACCATCCCCCGACAGTTCGACCAAGGTACGGCTGCAGGAGTTCAATGCCACCCTGTTTTCTGTCGAGATCCCAGGGACGCCCAGCCCCGATGTGCTCAATGAGCGAGCGAGGCTGGTACTGCGTGAGCACGCCGATGTCGTAAATTCCAGAATTCACGCAGTTACTCAAGGGGAAATCAATGAGACGGTAACATCCCCCAAAAGGTACAGCCGCTTTTGCGCGCTCGACCGAGAGCACACTCAGCCGATCTCCTTTACCCCCAGCAAGAATCATGGCGTACCGGATCGGTGGCATATTCACTCATCCTCCTGGAACCCAAGGCAGAGGCGAAGCTTTGAGGCTGCCTCTTCAGGAGGCAGAACGTTAATGGAAAACCCGCTTCCCCACTCAAAACCTGCCACTCGGGGAAAGCTTGGCAAAATCTCAAAGTGCCAGTGGTAACTCCGATGCTCTTCGCTCCGGGCATGGTACGGTACACTGTGGAGAACAAAGTTAAAAGCGGAACCACCTGAACATTCCCGAACGCCCCAGAGGACTCTGCGCAGAGTCTGAGCCAGGTCCTCAAGGCGTGTTTCCTCAAGGAAGGTAGCGCTGTGATGCACCGGGAGCACTACAACCTCAAAAGGGAAGCGAGCAGCGTAGGGAACCAAAGCGACAAAATATTCGCTTTCAAAAACGATCCGGGCAAACTTCCTCCTTTCCTGTTCAAGGAGCGCACAGAAGAGACATTTCCCCCACTGCGAGTAAAACGTCCTTGCACTCTGGAGCTCCGCACAAACGGCCTGGGGGATGACAGGTGTAGCGACAAATTGGGAATGAGCGTGGCTCATAGAAGCCCCAGCCTCCACACCCTGATTCTTGAAAATCAAACCGTACCGAAGTTCCCTCTCGCCCGCAAAATACCGCAATCGCTCCCTGTATGCCGTCAGTACCCTGACAACCTGTTCTTCGGGGAGCTCTGAAAAATCCACAGCATGATGGGGAGTTTCAACGATGACTTCGTGCACTCCAAAGCCGCTCATCGCCCGGTGAAATCCATCCTCCATACTCCAGAAAGGGATATCCCTCTGGAGGGCGGGGTACTTGTTCGGAAAAACCCGAACGAACCACCCCGGCTGGTTCTCTACGGTTCCGTCACGACGAATACTGAACACTTCGGGAGGGGTCATGGCTTCCATACCCTCACAGAAAGGACACTGGGTCCCTTCTCCTTCCCCAAATTCATATGGACGACCTGCACGCTCCGGAGCTACAATGGTCCAGCGTTCAGTAAAGGGATCCTTTCGCCACTCTGACATAGAGAATCTCAGGGAATCCAGTCCTCATCTCCACTCAGGCTCTCAAGGAAAAGCACAAGCAATCGCACAGCATTCTCCACATCTTCGGTGTCAATGACCTCCGAGGGGGTATGCATGTACCGGTTGGGTATGCCGATGAGTCCCGTCACCACGCCCTCCCTAGTCACCTGGATGGCGTTGGCGTCTGTCCCTGTCGCCTTCGACTCCGCCTGAACCTGATAGGGGATTCCATGGGTTCTGGCAATGTCCACAAAGCGTTGGAACACCTTGGGGTTGATATTGGGCCCCCGGGCAATGACCGGGCCTTTCCCTAAAGCTATGTCGCCAACTTTCCGCTTATCCACATCCGGACAATCGGAGGCAAACGTCACATCAACGGCAATGCCCACATGGGGTGCAATGCCAAAGGCACTCGTCCGCGCTCCCCGAAGACCCAGCTCTTCCTGAACGGTACTCACCCCATATACGGCGCAGCGGAGTTTTTCCCGGTTCACCCGGCGGAGCGTCTCCGCCACGACAAACACTCCTACCTTGTCGTCAAAACCCTTCCCTGCCACTCTCGTCCCGGAGAGGGGTCGAAAGCCCACATCAAAGGTGATCGGATCTCCAATACTCACAAGTTTGAGAGCTTCTTCCCTGGTCTTCGCCCCGATGTCAATCCACTGCTCCTCGATTTTCACCACTTTCTGACGGTCCTTTTCCTCCATGAGGTGAATCGGCTTTTTCCCCACCACACCGGGAACAGGACCGGAACCCGTATGGATGAGAACCCTGGTCCCTGCGGTGACGTGAGGGTCCACACCACCCACGGCCGAAAAATGGATATACCCCTGGTCGTTCACGTACTCCACCATAAGACCCACTTCATCACAGTGTCCGGCAAGCATCACCCGGGGAGTTCTGTCAGGGTGGATAACTCCAAAAGCATTACCATGGACGTCTTTATACGTTCTATCAACCCTGTCCTGAATGCGCTCCAGAAAAATCCTCTGCACTTCCTCCTCAAAACCAGAAGGACTGGGGGTAGAGATAAGCTTTCGCAGAAAATCCAGGCTATCCGAGTCCATTGGTATTCCCCCTTTCAAGGGATATTTCCTCAAGACTTCTTCCAAAAGCCAGCGCCAGGGCCTCATCAAGGGTTTCCACAAAGTGGAACCGCAATTCCCGCTTGACCTCCTCGGGAACCTCTTCGAGGTCTTTTTCGTTCTCCCTGGGGAGAATCACTGCTCCAATGCCTGCCCGGTATGCAGCCAGGACTTTCTCCTTAATCCCTCCCACGGGGAGAACCCGCCCTGTGAGCGTGACCTCTCCGGTCATGGCCAATCCCTGACAGGGAGGGGTTTTCGTCAGCGCAGACACCAGGGAAACCGCCATGGTGATACCGGCAGACGGTCCGTCTTTGGGGATCGCCCCTGCGGGAACATGGATGTGAATGTCCTTCTTCTCGTAGAAGTCCTCGGGAATATGCCACTCCTTCGAGCGCTCTCGAACGCACGAGAGCACAATGCGGGCCGACTCCTGCATGATCTTCCCCATGTTTCCGGTAAGGATGAGATTCCCCTTCCCCGGGAGGGCAACCGTTTCCACAAAAAGGACTTCCCCGCCAACCTCGGTCCACGCCAGACCCACAGCCACACCTATCCTCCCCTGAGGAGAGAACATGTCCCGGGAATACCGTCGGGGTCCGAGGAATTCCCTAAGAAGCGGGATGTCAACCACAAAGGGACCCTGCTCTCCCGAGGCTATGCGCCTGGCCACCTTCCGGCACACCGAGGCAATGTTTCGCTCAAGCTGCCGTACCCCTGCCTCCCGTGTGTACTCCCGGACAATGGTGAGGATGGTCTCATCGGGGACATGCAACAGGCCCTCTGGAATACCGTTTTCCCGGCACTGCTTCGGAATAAGGTAACGCCTGGCAATAACCAGCTTGTCCTGGTCCGTGTACCCCGAGAGGAAAATCAGTTCCATCCGGTCAAGAAGGGCCGGAGGAATAGTATCGACCACGTTAGCCGTGGCAATGAAAAGAACCCGAGAGAGGTTGAAGGGGACTCCAAGGTAATGGTCCACAAAGGCCTCATTCTGTTCGGGGTCAAGAACTTCAAGGAGCGCTGCTGCTGGGTCTCCCCGAAAATCCGCACCAATCTTGTCAATCTCGTCGAGCATGAACACGGGGTTGTTCGTCCCTGCCCTGCGAAGACCCTGGATGATTCTCCCCGGCATTGCTCCAACGTAGGTACGCCGATGTCCCCGGATCTCGGCTTCATCCCGAACACCACCAAGGGAAATCCGCACGAACTTCCGCCCCAGGGACCGGGCAATGGACTTCCCAAGCGAAGTCTTCCCAACCCCGGGAGGACCCACAAAGCAGAGAATTGGACCCTTGAGGTCTTTCTTCAGCTGGCACACGGCGAGGTACTCAAGGATGCGCTCCTTGACCTTCTCAAGGTCATGGTGGTCCTCATCGAGGATTTTCCGGGCAAGCTCCACGTCAAGGGTGTCCTCGGTGCTCCTACTCCAGGGGAGCTCGAGAATCCAGTCGATGTAGTTCCGGATAACCGGGTACTCAGGGGAGGTGGTGGGGATATGCGAGAGGCGGTCGAGCTCTTTTTCCACCTCTTCCTCCACTTCCGGTGCAAGGCCCAAAGCTTTGATTTTTTCCCTGAGCCTGGTGATCTCGCTTCCCCGTTCATCGAGTTCCCCGAGTTCCCGCTGGATAGCCTTGAGCTGCTCCCGCAGGAAGTACTCCCGCTGGGTCTTGGCCATCTCTTTCTGAATCTGAGCCTGAATTTTGCTCCCAATCTGGAGGATTTCGAGCTCT
Organism: Candidatus Caldatribacterium californiense OP9-cSCG; assembly: GCA_000353875.1. Taxonomy (GTDB): domain Bacteria; phylum Atribacterota; class Atribacteria; order Atribacterales; family Caldatribacteriaceae; genus Caldatribacterium; species Caldatribacterium californiense. The sequence goes on from APKF01000034.1 coordinate 15,821, forward strand.
CGCGTCAGGTAGTAGGTGACCTTCTTCAACTTCTCCACGAGGTCAAAAGATGCAAGAACATCCTGTTTCCCGGCAACATCGAGGTTCAGGTTAAAAGCCACAAAATGGGCAAGACGCACAGGCTCCTTGATGTTCATCGCCGCCACAAAGGCCTCTTTGGGCAGATACGGTGCAAGTTCAACAACCTTCTGGAAAAGACTGAGAATATTGCGCTTCAGCGCCTCCACTTCGTCCGTGCGGATTTCCTCGGTGCGGACGACCTCAATGCGGGCAACAGGGTATGGTTCCCACCGCACCCACTCCTTGACCACAAACGTTGCCAGCCCAAAAACGAGAATCTGAACCGCCTCTTCAGGGAGCCGGAGCATGCGGGAGATTCTCCCCACGACTCCAACCTCGTAAAGGTCCTGCGGCTCAAGAGGTCTGTCCTCCGGTTTCTCCCGAAGGGCAACGACGCCGACGATTTTATCCTTGAGGACCGCTTCATGGACAAGGCGAACCCAGGTCTCTCCCTGAACCACCCAGGGGAAGGCAATCTCCGGGAAAAGCACATTGTCCTCAAGGGGAAGGATGGGGATTTCTTCAGGAAATTCCCAGTCTCGCTTTTCGGAAGACGGCAGCATTCGTTCCAGAAGCCCTACTGGCTTCTCTTCCTCAAAAAGCGCAGGCCATTCCTCCGACCACATACTCATGCCCCCTCATCAATCGGCACCCGTCGTTCCCAGACGTGTTTTTTGGGGCACTCAATGACCAGAAACCCATTCCGGTATCTTGCCCGTACCGCCGTATCTTCGATGTCCTCTTCAAACTCAATTTCCCGGTAAAAAGGGCCAAAATGGATTTCCATGAGATAGTAATCCCGTTTTGGCGGAGAGGGGATTTCCCGACGCTCCCCCCGAACCACAAGCTTTTTCCCCTGGATAAAGATCTCTATCTCTTTCGGATCCACCCCGGCAAGTTCCACCACAACGAAAAAGGCAACATCGGTTTCAAAAACGTCACAGGCAGGGACCCAGGGTTCCTCAGCAAAAGGAGTAAAACTCGGCCTTTTGCCGGCAAGATGCTCCACAAACCTCTGCATTTCCCGCTGCATGGAGAAGAATTCTTCCCACAAAGAGTCAAACTGCCCCATAGCCTCCTCCATCAAAAGACCACCAGAATGCGCTGGAGAGCGTACCTCGCTCCGCGAACCACCGGCTCGAACTCAATCCGAACAGTGTTTTTTCCCAGCTCAAGAAACGGTGCCAGAGAAACAATCTGAACTTCCAGGGGACCACCCCTGCCTCCTTGTACTTCTCCAGCAAAGCCTAACTTCCCGTTCACATACACCCTGAGGGTACCCCTGTCCTCTGCCTTCCCCCACAGACACAGCGCTCCTTCCTGAAGAGGCTGGGAGAGGAAAAACATCCCCTCGACAAAACCACCTGCGGCCAAAAGGAGGGAGAATACAGGGTTTGGAGAGAATCCCTTCCCTATGTCTCCCTGATACACAAGGTTCTCAAGGTTGGTCTTTACCCTGCCGTTACTCACATCGAGGAAATAGAAACCCTCTCCCAAATAGATGCCTACTCCACTTACCGTTCCGCTCGCATATCCCTGAGAGGCAGAGAACCTCGCCGTTCCGTCGAAGAACACCTGGATTTCCACGCTCTCCTGCGCCTCCACCTGGGGAGCGAAAAAGCGATTCCTTGCCTTCCCTGAAGCATCTGTAACCGTCTCGTTCTGCTCAAAGCTCCCCATATTCGCCCTCCAGCGAAGGGTCTCCCCCTCAAGGGGTTTCCCTCGAACATCCTGAAGGGCGGCTACAAAATCGATGACTTCACCTGAGCCCAGGTGGAAAGCCTTCGGCGACAGCTCAAGGACAGTGAGCATGCGCTCTGCTCTCACGATAAGGCGCGCTTCTTCAAGGGACGATCCGTACACCATGTCCCCATCAAAACTCGCCCGAATCGTTACCTCCTGATCCTCCAGGGACGCAGGAGCAGTATACCATACCTCCGAAAATCCCGAAGTGTTCGTGAAGGTCTGGTATCTATCGAGCTTCCCCGCACTGACCTCCCACTGGATGCGACGATTCACCAGCGCGTTGCCTACCTCATCCCCAAGGAACACCTTGAGCCTCACCCTTGCCCCCGGAGCCACTTCCTGGGGAACCCGATCAAAACGGAGAAACGATGGCGCAAGGACACGCTCTTTTGTCACGGTAATAGCGCAGTGCTGCACATGGATGTCTTCTCCAAGGAGTGACCGGAGCTTCGTCGGTCGCCGCATGGCCTCAACAAGGAGCCGATCTGGTATCCTCCTTGGGGTCAGCACCATCAGAAATCGTTCCGTCCCCTCAGGACCCGTAACCGTTCCGCAAATTTTCTCTGAAGACCCCGCAACGAAAAATTCGTTGTTCCTCAGGATACGTGCTTCCCCCTGAGGGCTATAGTCGAAAACACTCACGTACCCATCCCGCTCGCTGGCAAGAGAAAGGACAATCGGATCCCCAGGTTTATAGAGACCAAAGTTCCCCCGGTCAGGTTCTATGCTCACGAAAGGAGAAGTCTCGACTCGGGGGATTTCTTCGAGTTCTGAGAGCGCAACGTCAAAAGTGAACGGTTCCCCCCAGGCAGAAGCCCAACTTAAAAGCCCCACAAACAGCACGAGATACCATCTCCAGTATCGCATACTTCAGTTCCCCCCGGATTCCCTCTCGATACTCTCTCCACTTGGCACCAGGGTATCCTGGAAATCCTCGTAATCGAGGTCAGGGCCGATGCGGCAATTCCTGCCGATGAGAACCCCCGGAGGAATTCTCGTATTCTTCCCCACCACCGTGAGACCACTCTGGAGCATGTCGGGGAACTTCCGGTTTGGCGTCCAGTCCTCCCCATAGCCCACAACGGCCTTCTCCCCCACAACAACCGCCTTGTCCAGAATAGCCCGGTGCACCACTGCCCCTTCCTCAACCACTGTATCGCTCATGACCACCGAATCGCAGACCACCGCGCCCTTTTTAACACGAACACCGCTGAAAAGCACCGAATTGACAACCCTTCCCTCCACGATGGTGCCACTTCCCAGAATACTCCGTTCCACCGATGCATCGGCGCTCAGTTTCACCGGGGGTCTGTCCTCAACGGGGGTGTAAATCGGCCAGCGCTCATCGTAAAGATCCAGGGGAGGAGGGCTTTCAAGGAGTTCCATATTGGCCTTCCAGTACGCATCAAGGGTTCCCACATCCTTCCAGTACCCCTCAAAGGGAAAGGCGAAAACCCTCCGCGTTCGCACCATACGGGGGATAACGTCTTTCCCAAAGTCGAAAGAGGTTCCCTCTCTCCTGGCCTCATGCTCGACTTCTTCTTCGAGGACCTCAAGGGTAAAGACATAGATACCCATGTTGACGAGGTTACTCCTGGGATACTTTGGTTTCTCCTCAAAATCGACAATCCTTCCCTCCTTATCGGCAAGCAGAACTCCAAAGCGGTAAGCTTCCTCCCACGGCACGGCAATAACCGAAACCGTAAGATCCGCCTGTTTCTCCATATGGAAGCGAAGGAGTGGCCGGTAGTCCATCTTGTAAATGTGATCTCCGGAAAGAATGAGGACGAGTTGTGGCTTTTTCTCCCGTAAGAAATCCAGATTCTGGTAGATGGCATCAGCAGTCCCGCGGTACCAGTCCGTCGCTGCATCGCTGATATACGGCTGGAGGAGGAATATCCCTCCCTCCATACGGTCCAGGTTCCAGGGCTTCCCAATCCGGATATGGTCATGGAGGGACCGGGGGTTGTACTGGGTGAGCACCCCAACGCAGTAAATACCGGAGTGAACGCAGTTGCTCAAACAGAAATCGATGATGCGGTACTTCCCCCCAAAGGGAACCGCGGGTTTGGCCCGTTTGGCCGAGAGGATATCGAGTCTCCTCCCCTCGCCTCCGGCAAGAATCATGGCTACGACGTCCCTCTTGTACATTGCTCTTCACTCCCGCGGCCTGCGCGCAAAAGGTCCCGTACCTCTTCAAGAAGACCAAGGAAATACGCCACAAAGATGTTCTTCTGCGGAGAGGGATGGTCCTCCCCAAGCCACCAGAACCAATCACTTCCCTCAGCCTGAAGGATGAGCTCATAAGCCCTTTCCCGAACCGAGGGAGAGAGCCTGTCCTTCACCTTCTCAAATTCCCGTCGAACCTCAAAAAGCTGCTCCCAGGCCCAGTTTTTCTCTGGATGACCGATCCAGCTCGAGAAATTCCCAAAAATCCACGAACCCGGTAAAAGGCGTTCAAGCACCGACATTCCCTGGTGCTCCTGCAGATACTTAGAAGGCGTCGTCGTCACAAGCTCCCTTTCTTCGGAGAGTGCTTCGTAGAGTCCGGTCAAAAAGGGTAATCCATTATTTCTATAATACTCCCAGGCGTTCTCCCCATCAAGGATGACGTTCACCACGTAATCCCTGCCCTGAGGAAGGGACTTCCTGATATACCAGAGTCTCCTGACGAAATCCTCCACTGCGTCCTGAGGCGACAGGCGATGGTACTCAAAACCAATGGCATCGGAGAGTACCCGGTCCCGGAAAAGCACCACAATCTCCCGCCCATCTTTCCTGAGACAGTGGGGGCGATACAGCGCCTCCGGAGCCTTTCCATCCTCACCGCGTCCCTGCTGCAGAGAGCGGAAAAGCACCTCTTCACCGGTGGCCACCCATCGCACCCCTTCTTCCTGGGCCATCCAGAGGACCTCTTCACTCACCGACCCCTCCGAAGGCCACATACCACAGAGTTCCTGTCCCCACACCTCTCTGGCGTATTCCCTACCCCTTCGAATCTGTTCCCGGGCATCCTGGGGAAAGGCATAACGTACACCAGTCACAAGAGCTGCTTTCCCAGAGTCCTGCGCCAGAGAGGTATCCACAAGGAGAGGGAGGATGGGGTGGTAGAATGGAGAAAAGGTTACCTCGATCTGCCCCTCTGCCAAAAGTTTCCGATACTGAGGCAGAATCCCGCGGAACACTCGCATGGTCATTTCAGAAACCAGGGTTTTGTCCTCTTCTCTGTAGTTTCGCCCTTTTTCGTGAAGCCTCCGCAAATCCCCATCTTCCTGGAGGAGAAGAGGGTCAAACCATATGAGCTGGTACAGCACTTGGAGATCGAGGAAATCCTGGGAAGTGAAGGAAGAAAGGGCTTCAGACCTTCTCTCCCAGAGTTCCCTGTACCTCGGCCAGGAAGCAAAAACCAGGGGGGAAGACACCAGGAAAAAGAAGTCGCAGATTTCTCGTTTCTCCTCCTCAATGAGGGAAAGAACTGGTTTTTCGGCAAGCTCCATGACTCGATCTTTTTTCCCCGCAAGGTAGAGCTCGATCTGCTTCAGGAGTGAAGGGGTAAAGTTGAAGGTGACCTGGACGGAGGGAAAACGCTCCAGGAGTCTCCCCATGAACAGGTAATCCTTGGTCGCGTGAGTGCGAACCCAGGGGAGAATAAACCTCCCGTTCCTTTCATCCCAGTACCAGGGCTGATGCATGTGCCAGAGGATATGGACGAAAAGTGACATTGCTTCTGACCTCCTATTTACTCCAGAGCAACGATTTCAGCCCGAAGGATTCGTCCCCCCGCGATTTCCAAACACCCCAGGGTCCGGCGGGGAGCAAAAACGGTGTCCGTCGGACTCCCCGGATTCACAAGGAGAAACGCTCTCTGCCACTCGAGTTTGGGGCGGTGAGAATGACCGTAAACAATGGCCTGAACGTCTTCCTGGGTAAATGCCTTCAGGGCCATTTTCTCTGCTTCCTCCGGAGAACCTCGCCCGTGGAGAAGACCAATCCGCACTCCCTCAAGTTCCACAACCCGTCTCTCGGGAAGGCGGGAGGCAACTCCGGGGGTATCCATGTTCCCGCAAACGCCATAAACCGGAGCAATACGGGAGAGTTCCTCAATGACCCACCATTCGGTGACATCCCCGGCGTGGAGGATACAGGAGACCCCCTGGAGACAGGAAAGGAGGTCTTCGGGGAGTTTCTTCATTCGCTCGGGAATATGGGTATCCGAAAGAACAGCGACCATCACTGCTTCCCTTCACCTGCCCTGGCAAAGAACCGCTCTGCCGCCTTCACCGTATTGGCCATGAGCATCGCCACCGTCATTGGGCCCACACCACCGGGGACCGGGGTGATATACGACGCTTTCTCCGCCACACTGTCAAAGTCCACATCCCCCACGAGTTTTTCACCAACCCGGTTGATGCCAACGTCAATGACCACTGCCCCTTCCTTCACCATATCCCCCGTGATGACTCCAGGAGAACCACAGGCGGCAACGAGAATGTCCGCCCTTTTTGTGTGCTCAGCAAGATCCGGGGTCCTTGTGTGACA
>APKF01000035.1 GCA_000353875.1 Candidatus Caldatribacterium californiense OP9-cSCG
CTGCACAAGCATCATGGCCAGAGGTTTCCCCACGATGTTGCTTCGCCCCACGATGACCACGTGCTTCCCCTCCACTTCGATGCCGGAACGCCTGAGGAGTTCCTGAATTCCCCAGGGCGTGCAGGGGAGAAAAACTGGATCCCCGATCATGAGCCGACCGAGATTGTAGGGGTGGAAACCATCGACATCCTTTTCCGGTGAAATACGGTAGAGAACATCCCGTTCCTCTACGTGCGGTGGAAGGGGAAGCTGGACGAGGATACCGTGAACCTCCGCACGGGCGTTCAGGGTATCGATAAGGGAGAGAAGCTCCCCAAAATCCGTCTTCTCAGGGAGATGGTACCTGAAAGAACGAATCCCAAGCTTTTCGCAGGCCTTCTCCTTATTCCTGACATAAACCTGGCTTGCAGGATTTTCCCCAACAAGGATCACCGCGAGGCCAGGCTGAAATCCCTGAGCCACAAGACTCGCCACTCGCGGACGAAGTTCTTCATAAATTTGTGCCGCTATTGCCTTCCCATCAATGAGTTGGGGAAACGTCACAGACTCCTCCTCCTTTGCGCCACCCTTTCAAAGAAGTCTTCAAGGTTTTTTAAGGACGCGTTCACGATTCGCTCTGCGGGGAAACCAACATTCTCGAGCAATCGCAGCGCTTCACCGAATTCCCCGACTTCCTCGCAGAAATGCGCGTCGCTTGAAACCACCACCCACCCCCCACGGGATTTCACTTCCTGAGCAATGAGGCGACAGTTTTCCTCGCTCCCCCTCCGGCTCACCGAAAAGGAGCTATTGTTGATCTCGATCACCTTGCCAAGCTGCACAGCCCTGGTAACCACCTCCGCATAGTCCAGGGAATACCGGGGGTTCCCCGGATGAGCAACAATATCCACCAGGGGGTGTTCAAGAGCCCTGAGCAGGGCACGGGTATTGACCTCTCTGGGTCCTCCCTGAAAGACCTGGGGATGCAGAGAGACAATCACAAAGTCCAGGCGCCGGAGAATGCGCTCCGGAAGGTCGAGGTGCCCCTCCTCATCTACAATATCTACCTCTGCCCCAAAATACAGGCGAACCCCCAAAACCTCACGGGGGAAATGACCCCGTGCCTCAAAGTACAGAGGGGAAGGCCCTCCAGGCATGCTTGGGGTATGATCCGCAATGCCCAGTGCCAGAAGTCCTTTTCGCTTCGCCACCTGAACGTTTTCCAGAATCGTGCTGTACCCATGGCCACTGGCAATGGTGTGCACATGGAGGTCGGCAACAATCTCCATCTCTACGCCTCCTGACACTGCTTCCTGAGACAGGATACAACGTGATGTTCAAATCGAACAAGGGGAGGTTCGGAAAAGATGTCAACCTCCCGAAGCCAGGCGCTGTAGCAGGCAAGATACTGCACGAAGGCTATGTACTGCCCCAAAAAGAAAGGAGAGTACAGGGGAAGGCAGAGTTCCGCAAACGCCTCCCCCCGTTGCCGCAACATTCCCCTTTGGGCGATTATTGCGGCCTTCTCCAGAGCCTCAAAAGAACATTCCCGCAGGAATTCCCAACCAGCGAAGATTTCTGAGGAGATGAGCTCACGGGGAATTCGAATCCTGAATCCCTCCCCCGAGGCCCTCAGGACAAAGATGGTAACACCCCGTCCCCAGACCTCTTCACCCTCGCTCCAGAGGGTTTGAGGACCACCAATCCGGAAGACCAGGGATCCCCCACAGCTTCGCTCAAGAAGGGGGAAAAAGGAGGACAGTATCTCCCCAAGAAGGGGTGGTTCAGCAACGATATGCACCCTGCCTTTCCCCTCCTGTTCTTTCTCCCGGAGAAAGAGCGCCAGCCGGAAGGCCTCCTCTCTGAGGGCTGCATACCCTTCTTGAAACCCTCGCTCAACCTCCTCTAAAGGCATGCCCCGCACACTCAGGGGGAGGTAAAGGAAAGCACTCCGTTGCCAGAAGGAAAAGGAGGGAACATCAACAGGAAGAAAAGGGAAGAAGCATTCCCGCGCACACTCGGCAAAAGCTCCATGGGGTTCGCCCACAAGGATTTTCTTCCTCTCCGGAAGGGCAAAAAGAGCGAAAAGCCCCCAGAATTCTTCCGGTCGCCGGGCAAGGAAAAGAAAGGCGGTTTCAGAGGGAGGAAGAGCCTCGCAGAGCTCTTCCAGGAAGTCCCCATCCTGGCTGGAACAGAGGAAAAGTGTCCTTTCTCGAAAAAGGGGGTTTTTCAGAAAAGCCTGGAAAAACGCCAGCAACTCTCCCTGGGTGACCAGGACAATATAGCGGAAAACCTCAAGCGTGGCCCGGAAAAACTTCTGGATTGGAAGGAGCGGAACCTCCTGAGTCACAAAGGGAGGGAGAGGAAATTGCGAGAGCAGGGTCCGGACCTCCTTCCCTCCCTTCCAGTCCCTTCCCCCTTCTTGGATCCGGACAGTTATTTTTCTTTTCGAAGCTTTCTCCATAGCCCGTAGCGAACACTGTCAGCAAGTGCTTCCCAGCTTGCCTCGATGATGTTCGTTGAAACCCCCACCGTTCCCCACACGCGCTCTCCATCGGTGGACTGAATCAGCACCCTGATTTTGGCAGCCGTTCCTTCTTTTTCCGAGAGCACCCGCACTTTGTAGTCCGAAAGACGAATACGCTTCAGGGCAGGATAGAGTCTCTCGAGGGCCTTTCGCAGTGCATTATCCAGAGCATGAACCGGTCCATCACCTTCTGCCACGGTATGGACGATATCCTCATCCACCCGAATTTTCACTGTGGCCTCGGTCACCGTGTTCTCTTCCCTCCGCTTTTCCACAATAACCCGGAAACTCTCAAGGTCGAAGAATTTGACCTCCTCACCAAGGGTCTCCCGGAGGAGAATCTCAAAGGAAGCGTCAGCCCCTTCAAACTGGTACCCAGAGTTTTCTGCCTCCTTGATTTTCTGAACGAGGGCGTCAACCCGGGGGTCTTTCGGGTCAAGGTCAACACCCATTTCCCTTGCCCGGTACACAATGTTGCTCTTTCCGGACTGATCTGAAACGAGGATCCTCCGCTGGTTCCCCACCGCCTCCGGGGACACGTGCTCATAGGTCGCGGGGTGACGCAAAATGGCACTGGCATGAATGCCACCTTTGTGGGTAAAAGCACTCCGTCCCACGTACGGCTGGTAATCGTCGTGGCGAAGGTTGGCAATTTCGCTCACAAAGTGGGAAAGCTCAAAGAGTTTCCGTATCCGGTCCTCGGGAATAGAGGCAATGCCCATCTTGAACCAGAGATTGGGAATGACCGTGCAGAGGTTCGCGTTGCCACAGCGTTCTCCGTACCCGTTGACTGTCCCCTGAACCTGGACCGCTCCCATGCGTACCGCCGCGATGCTGTTGGCCACCGCCACACCACTGTCGTTGTGCGCATGGATACCCAGGGGAACATCCTTGCCCAGACGTTCCCGCACCACCTTCATGATCTCCTCAACCTCGTGGGGCAGGGTGCCTCCGTTGGTGTCACAGAGCACAAGAATCCGAGCTCCTGCCTCCCAGGCCACCTGAAGGGTTTTCAGGGCGTATTCGGGGTCAGCCTTGTACCCATCGAAGAAGTGTTCTGCATCGTAAATAACCTCTCGCCCCTGTTTACAAAGGTACGATACGGAATCCTCAATCATGCGGAGATTCTCGTCAAGCGTCGTTTTCAGAGCCTCGGTCACATGGAGTGTCCAAGATTTTCCAAAAATGGTGATGACCGGTGCCTCCGATTCCAAAAGCAGGCGAATGTTCCGGTCCTCCTCAACCGCACTGTCCGCCCGCCGGGTGCTTCCGAAAGCACAGATTTTTGCGTGCTTCAGGGGGAGTTTCCGGACCTCTCTGAAAAAGGCAACATCTTTGGGGTTGGCCCCTGGCCATCCACCCTCGATGTAGTGGAATCCCATTTCATCGAGTTTTTCCGTAATGCGGAGCTTGTCCTGGAGCGAAAAATTCACTCCTTCCATCTGAGCACCGTCACGCAAGGTGGTATCGTAGATTTCCACCTGGGGTTTTCCTCCCATGGTCTTCACTCCTCAGAGAAATTCTCGAAGTTCCTGGAGGGTGTGTACCACTATGTCCGGTTGCACAGGAGAAGACAGCACCTCTTCACGCTTCGCAACGCCTGTCAAAACAAGGATAGTCAGCACACCACAATTCTTACCCAAAAGGACATCAGTGTCAATACGATCCCCGATAACGGCCGTTTCCTCCCGCCTGAAACGCAGAGTCTCAAGAAGGAAAAGGAGGATATCGGGAGAGGGTTTACCGATGATTCGAGCACGCTGGCCTGAGGCTCGCTCAAGACTGGCAATAATGGCTCCTGCTCCGGGGATCACTCCCGAATCCGTCGGATAGGTGGGATCGGGATTTGTGCCCACAAGTTGCGCCCCCTTGAGGAGAAAGTCAAGACCAGTCTTCATCTTCTGGAAGGTGAAGCGTCGATCAAGACCAACGACGACGAAGTCCGCACCCCTCGGGGAAAAACGGGGAAGAAGCTTCAAACCTGCCCGTCTGAGCTCTTCTTTCAGACCCTCCTCCCCTATGGCGTACACCCTCCCCCCTGGCTTTTCTCTTTGCAGATACCCTGCGGTGACGAAAGCAGAGGTAAAAATCTCTTCAACCTTTGCCTCAACCCCCATGGTATTGAGCTTCGCTGCGTAACCCTCGCGGGGGAGGAAAGTGTTGTTGGAAAGGAAAGCTATCCGGAATCCCCTCAAGCGGGCAAAGCGCAAAAAGTCCACGTTTTCCCGAATGGGGGTATGCAGGAGATACACTACGCCATCGAGGTCAACAATGAAATTCCTGATGTTCTGCAGGATCGCCCGATGGTCCAAATGCATCGCCCCCGTTACCCTCAAAGGAGATTTTCTTGAGGATAGAACACAGGGGGCGAAAAATCAAGAAGGATCAGGGTTATCCTCTGAGGTACTGTCGCTCAATGGCCCGAATCTTCTCAACTTTTGGGGCTGAACGCCCTCCCTGGAACTCGCTTTCGAGAAAGGCCCGAACAAGCATTTTGGCAAGTTCTGGCCCCACGATGTGCCTCCCCAGGGTGAGCACATTGGCGTTGTTGCTCTTTTTTGCTCGCTCGGCCGAATAAATGTCGTGAGCGCAGGCCGCGTAAATTCCAGGAATCTTGTTGGCCACCATCGCCATACCAATCCCCGTACCACACACCAGAATCCCACAGGCGTACTTCCCTTCCCTGATTCCAAGGCAAGCCTGGAGGGCAATATCAGGGTAATCGACAACTTCGTCCTCAGAGAAAACCCCGAGGTCCTCAAAGGCAAAGCCCTCTTCCCGCAGGTAATCGGCAATGACCTTCTTCAGAGAGAAACCAAAATGGTCTGAAGCAAGAACAAGCATACTCCCACCCCCTACTTTCCTTTCGCCGCGCTGAGGAGCCACCGACCCACCTGGGCATCGGTCACGAGATCCGTCAACCATTTCCCCCGAAGGGCACCGAGAATGGCCTCTTTTTTCTCCATCCCTCCGGCAATGCCAATCACCCGCGAGCCCCTCACCCGAATACGCTTTACATCAGCTGCAATTCGCTTTTTGTCGAGGTCACACGCAATAACCTCTCCGTCGATATTGAAAAAGGTTCCACAGATTGCCCCCACAGCTCCTCTCCGCACAAGTTCCTCTATTTCTTGCTCCTCGAAATTCCCGGTTTCGATAAGCAGACTTGTTTCTCTTCTCATGCCTCCTATGCCCACCAGAGCCACATCCACCTCTTCAGCCATTCTCAGGACTTCCTGAACCTCCTTTTCACTCAGAAAAGCGTCCCGTGTTTCCGGGCTTTTGGCAAACGCAGGAGCAAAGAGGTACACCGGTTCTCCTCCCAGCCGGCTGGCGAACTCCTTCACCAGTTCGATAGCTACCGTCTTCCACCGCCTCCCACCGTAACCACCCATCATCTGTACAACCCGTATCCCATGGAGGTCCAGGCGGGGGAGGTATTCAAGAACACTGTGGAGCGTTCTCCCATAGGCAACACCGACACTGGTGTACGGAACGAGGCTATCTCGCAGAAAGGAAGCTGCTGCCTGAGCCACAGCTTTCACAACTCCTTCGGGAGTTCCACTGTATGTCCGGACAACCACGGCATTCCGGAGGTCGAAATGCTCTGCCAGCGACTGGGAGAGCTCGGCATCGACTTCTCCACTTCTCCGAATGCGAATCTCCACAATACCGATCTCCCGCGCCCGCTTCAACATACGGTAGACCTTCTGCGGAGAAACCCCAAGGAGCTCGGCAATTTTCCTCTGGTTGAGGTCCTCAAGGTAATAGAGTTCGGCGACCTTCGCCAGGCGCTCAAAATCCTCCTCTCTCGCTACCCTGGGCGACAAAGGCTTTCCCCCTTTCGACCCCTTTCCTCGTCGCTATTTTATTGACTTCTTGAAAAAGTGGCAAGGAGCTCCCGAATTTCCCTTCCCAGAGCCTCTTTTTCCTTCTCACCAAGAGGCTTCAGGGGTTTCCTGGGAAACCCACCCTCAAAGCCAAAGAGGTCCATGGCAGCCTTCACACCGCTTACACCGTACCTTCCAGAGACGAGGCTGTTGAGTCGAGCGACGAAGCGGTGGAGGGGAAGGCCACGCTCGAGGTCTTTTTGAAGCCCAAGCTCCACGAGGTCGCAGCAGAGGTCAGGAAAGACATTGGCCAGAGACAGCACTCCTCCGACA
>APKF01000036.1 GCA_000353875.1 Candidatus Caldatribacterium californiense OP9-cSCG
TGTTCGCTCACCCGGGCAATGAGGGCAGGGGAAAGGCAGAGGTTGTTGGCCACAGCAGGGTTATTGTAGAGGAGGACTGGTTTTCCTATTGCTTCGGCGACTTCGGTGAAGTACTCGTAGAGGGCGTCATCGGTCATCCTCCTGGCGAAGAAGGAGGGGGGCATGAGGCTCACAAAGTCCACCCCAAGACGGGCAAGGTCCTGGGCAAGCTTCTTTGACTCAAAGGTGGACTCACAGCTTGCTCCACCGATGAGGACCTTGTCGCCTTTCACCTCAAGGACTGTTTCGATGACTCTGAGCTTCTCTTCATAGGTGAGGCTCCGGAATTCCCCATTCGTCCCCAGGGCGAAATACCCCCGAAGCCGGGTCCTTGAGAGCTTCTCGATATTCCGTTTCAATGCCTCAAAGTCGATGGTGCCATCTCCCTTAAAGGGGGTCACGATGGGGGCAAAGACCCCAGTGAGCTTTTGTCTCATATCTTCAGGCTTCATGGGATGCACCTTCCCTGGTGAAGGAATCGCCTGGCTATTTCCAGACACCCAAGAATGGAACAGTTTTCTTTGAGCTCTATCTCAAAGTCCCGAAAGACGCGCCGTTTGTACTCAAGAAGCGCCGAACCAGCTCCACCCGTGACGACCATGGTGGGACACAACGTAAGGCGCTCGGACACCATATCAAGGGTCCTCCGCATTCTCCCCACAATGCCCTCGACCAGAGCCCTCAAGCACTCCTCCCTCGTGGTGTCCAGGGTGAGACCTGAAAAGGAAGCTTTTTTCTGGATGAGGCTTGTCCTGTCTCCCGTAAGATAAGGTACGCACCTCACCTTTCCTCGCTTTTTCCCTCCAAGAACTTCTGCCAGATAAGCATGGTAGAACGTATCCGGCGGCAATTCCCTGCAGAACTGGGAGCGGAACCACTCCAGAGCAAACCCCCCAATCACAATGTCGTACATGAGCCACCTTCCGGGAAAGGGGTGGGTTCGCAGGTAGTACCGTTCATCTGGAAGGGGATGATCCAGGCATATGACAAGGATTTCCGAGCTCCCCGAAATGTTGAGCACCTGCCCGTGCTCAAAAAGCCCCGCCCCCAAAGCAGCGGCGGAGGTGTCGTTGGATCCCACAAGCACAGGAACACCGGAGGGTAAACCCGTTATCCGAGCAGCTTCTTCGGTGATTCTCCCTGCAACCTCAAAGGAGGGCACAACCGGAGGGAGCTTTTCAAGGGGAATGCCAAGGTCGCGGGCAAGGTCTTTACTCCAATCTGAAGCAGCAACGGTGTTGTAAAGCCCTGTGACCGAAGCATTGGTGGGATCGATAATCCAACGATTCACAAGCTTCTTGAGAAGGAAGGTATTCAGATGCCCAAAAACTGCAGCCCTTGCAAAGACCTCCGGCCTTTCTTCCTTGAGCCAGAGCATACTGGTCAGAGAGATTCCTCCCGGATACGGGATGTTCCCAGCCACCTGAAGAAATCGCTCTTTCCCTATTACTCGCACCGCTTTCCTTGCCTGTTTGACGCTCCTTCTATCCCAGTGGATGATGGCAGGAAAGAGAGGAGTACCTTCGGCATCCATGGCGATAAGTGCCGGACTGAACACGCAAGGGACGACGAGTTCAACTTTCCGAGCATATCCTTTCTCTTCGAGGTTGCGGGTCACTTTAAGGAAGGCCTGCCACACCAGGTCAGGGTGAATCTGCACGCTCAGGCCGTCTGCTTCGTAAGTGTACTCCACTCTGTCCTGGGTGACGGCAACAAAGTTCTCATCAAAAAGGACGCTCTTGAGAGAAGAAGTGCCCGCATCAACAGCCAGAATATAACCCTGATTCATGGGATACCCCCTACTTCATCCCAAAAGCCAGGTTGGGCAGGAACACAACGGTACCTGTCCAGTATCCACTCACATACTCAGAGAAGTGGCACCACATCACCACCACAGTCGATGATTCCAACCCTTGCTTCCCTGCCACACAGATCAAATGCCATCTCCAGAGCCTCTTCGACTGAAGATGCGTGGCGAAAACCGAGTGCTTCTTTCTCCTCAACACTCATTCCTTCAGAGACACAGATCACTCCCCGGGAGTGTTCCATGATCCTGGCGTGTAAAAGAAGTGTTGCGGCACAGACAAGGTCGTCAAAGTTCCCCTCCATAACGCGTTTCTTCAGCTCGTGATATGGCAATGTTGCATATCTTTTCAGTTCCCCGTGGGTGGGCGAAATGCCCTCAGGGAAAGGAGCAACAAGAATGGAAATTCCGCCTTTTTTCAAACCCTTCTGAGCGTACGACAGGGGCTTTATTCCCTGCCAGTAGTCGATATCTGCAGGATATGCGCTGACGACGACAATATCCGCAAGATCCGGAATCTTCTGTTCGTAGACTTGCTTCGCTGCCCGGGCTCCCACTCGATGAGCACGAACTGGATCCCCTGCAACAACCCTGGCGATTCTTCCAAACTCATCGAGCACAACATTCACAATAAAACGTAAACCCACGGCTTCGGCCACCATCTCTATCTCTCGCCGGACCTCATTCTCAATCTCTCCAGCAATGTGCAGATAGAGGTCCTTGAACATGGGCATGATGTGTGTCTTCCCTGTAGTTTCCCAGGAACATATCCCCGGTTGTATTGCCTTCCCACCCCCTCCATAACCTGCGTAGCAGTGAGGAACAATGCTTCCCACCGCCATGAGGAAATCGGCCTCAAGAGCGAGTTTGTTCACTTCAATAGGAATGCCACTTGGGGTGAATCCTATGCGAGTGAGGCAGTGGGGGTCTTGCCATTCGTGGTTCAACACCGTTACTCTGTCAACAACTTCTGCACCGAAACACCTCCGTATTTCCTCATCAGTCATGTACCGATGGGTTCCCAACCCGATGAGAACAGTGATATCCCTATCAGGAATTCCGGCCCTGTTGAGCTCGTCAAGGAGAATCGGGAAAATCCTTTCCCGGGGTGTTGCCCGTGTGAGGTCGTCGCCCACAATGACGACCTTCATGCCGCGATGTAGCTTTTCTGCAAGAGGCAAGGAC
>APKF01000037.1 GCA_000353875.1 Candidatus Caldatribacterium californiense OP9-cSCG
AGGCTTTATGACATACAGAAGGTTCTCCGGGGAAGTTCTACCCGGAGCGTTTGCTTCCCATACCTCAGAGGGATTACCTGTTTCACAGACACCCCTCCCATTCTCTATACGCTCTTCCGCAGGCAAGGCCCAAGGAACACGAGCGTTCTTGCATCCCCACGCCGGGGGAGTACCACAACCCGCTTGCTTTCGCCGAGGAGCTCGCTACCCCACTTTTCCGCAAACTTCTTATCGCTCGCAAGAAAGAAGTCCTCTTTTGAAAAAGTCCTTGTGTCTCTCAAGGTTCTCCATCTCCTCCATGACGCGTTTCACGATTAGGGAAACCTCAAGACCACACTTTCTCAACAGAAACCCCCGCTCTCCCGAAAACCCAAAATTGCTCGGGGCCCCCGACGTTTCAGAAGTGGGGGAGTGTTCCGTATTTCCTGGAAACCCGTAAGAGGTTATCCCCAACTCCTCCCACCCTCGAGTGTTCTTCAAAGGGTCACCACAAGACGTGACTCCTGGGCGATTCTGGCTACCATTTCCCGATCAAGGGGTTTTACAAAACGGGCATTGAAAACGAAAGTTCTGTACCCCCGTTTTTCAAGCTCTGCAGCCACCTCCATACCAGGTCCCACAAGCTGACCCAAGGCGATAATGGTGACATCAGCTTTCTGGAATTCTTGCTGTGTGAGTGGCTCAAATTGCCCAAGAGCTACCTCCTGATGTTTCTCCAAGAACTCGTCCTCCCCGCCCCGTGCTCCAAACCTCAAGTACACCGGCCCCTGGAAGTTCCCCAGAAGATACCGCCCAAGAAGGATCGCATCCTCGTAATCACAGGGCTCACCAATGACGATGCCGTCCAAAACCGAAAGAATGGCAATATCCTCCAGAGCCTGATGGGTAAACCCTGCGTACTGGGCCGAGAATCCCGTGTCTGTTCCGCAGATTTTCACGTTGAGCGACCAGCGACAGATATCAGTACGAATCTGCTCAAAGGCCCTCATGGTGAGAAAAGTGGCGTATCCGGAGATTACAGGGGTAAACCCTGCCAGAGCAAGACCGGCACAAACACCCATCCCCGCCTGCTCACAAATGCCGCATTCAATAACCCTCTCCGGGTACCTGTCTTGCACTTTCTTGAAGCGCGAAGCGGAATCCACCGAAACACAGATAATGTCCTTTCCCTCATCGATGAGCTCCACCAGAACATCCTGCAGCGCCGTTCTCCGGTCCCTCATTGCTGCACCCCGGGTTCCAGGTATTTTCGGACAACCTCTTCAGAAAGACCGCAGTAGTGAGATTCCACTCTGTTCTCAAGCTCCACAACGCCCTTGCCCTTCACCGTTTTGGTCACAACAACCATAGGACTTCCATCGTTCCGTCTCTTTGCCTCTCCAAGGGTTTTCCAGAGGATCTCAAAATCATGGCCCGGGATTTCCTGAACACTCCATCCGAAGGCTCTGAATTTCTCGCCCAGGGGCTCAAGGGGATGAAGGTCTTCGGTAAAGCCAGAGAGTTGCAGATGATTGCGGTCAACAATAAGGGTCAGGTTGTCAAGTCCGTACCGCAGAGCAAGGGGGAGACATTCCCAGTTTGTGCCTTCGTTGAGTTCTCCATCGCCTGCAAGGACAAAGACGTGAAAAGGCCTGTGGCGAAATTTGAAAGCCAAGGCCAGGCCAACCCCCAGGGGAAGACCATGACCCAGAGAGCCTGTCGCAGCGTCCACTCCAGGTACCCCGAGCTCTGGATGGATGCCAAGGAGGGTCTCTCCCCGGCATCCATACTCCTCAAAGAGTTCCTCCGAAAGGAATCCTTTCTCAGCAAGAACTGCGTAAAGTGCAAGGCCTGCGTGGCCCTTGGAGAGCACCAGCTGATCCCGCTCTCGGGAAAAGAGGTTGTCCCCATTGACGTTGAGGATACCGTTAAAGAGGCAGGTGAGAACCTCAACAACCGAAAGGGACCCACCAATATGACTCACTCCGGCGCGAAACGTTGCCAGGAGTAATCCGTCTGCGAACTCTCCGGGCAAAAGTCTCAAGGTATTCTCTCTCAAACTCCATCGGTAA
>APKF01000038.1 GCA_000353875.1 Candidatus Caldatribacterium californiense OP9-cSCG
ATATAGCATACACGATTCTCCCCTCCCTGTCAATACATCCGGGAAGGGAGTTTTTCAGGCGTGATGCTTGAGCAGAGCCCAAAAACTCCTTGTTTCCCCCGGAGTCATAGGGTAACATATTTTGAAGCCTGAAAGGAGGAGAGACTGTGACGAGCATCCTGCACAACCTGAAAGCTTTGCTCAAAAAGGGCGAGAGCAAGATGGTCCTCTGCGTCGTGGATGGTCTTGGTGGCATCCCTCACCCGGACTTCGGCGGAAAGACAGAACTCGAAGCAGCCAGAACCCCAAACCTCGATGCCCTGGCAAAGAAAAGCGTTCTTGGCCTCATGACCCCGGTGAACCACGGCATCACCCCTGGAAGCGGCCCTGGACACATTGCGCTCTTTGGATACGATCCTGAGGAACTGGTCATTGGGCGAGGGGTTCTGGAGGCTCTGGGTGTGGGAATGGAGCTCCAAGAAGGAGATGTGGCGGCTCGGGCGAACTTTGCCACGAGAAACGCTGAGGGCATCATCACCGACCGGAGAGCAGGAAGGATTTCTACCGAGGAGTGCCAACGGCTTGTGGAAAAACTCCAGCAACATATCCAGAAAATCGAGGACGTGGAAATCCTCCTCAAACCGGGGAAAGAACACCGGTTTGTTCTTGTTCTGCGGGGAAAAGGACTTGGGGATCATCTCAAGGATACTGACCCCCAGAAAGAGGGGTTGCCACCGTACGAACCAAAGGGCTTCGACGAACCTTCGGAAAAAACTGCCCGTATTGTACGGGTATTCCTGGAAAAGGCTACGTCTCTTCTTGGGGATGAGCCCAAGGCTAACGCTATTCTCCTTCGCGGTTTTTCCCGGTCCCCGGTGTTAGAGAAATTCCCGGAACGGTACGGTGTTCGGGCACTGGCCATCGCCATCTACCCCATGTACAAGGGGATTGCCCGGCTGTTTGGTTTCGATACCCCGGACGTTGAGGGAGACCTGCGAAACGAGATTGAACTCCTGAAGGCAAAATGGAACGACTACGACTTCTTCTTCCTCCACTACAAAGACACCGACAAGGCAGGAGAAGATGGAGACTTCCTGCGAAAAGTCCAGTGCATCGAGTACTTTGACTCCCTGCTCCCTGAAATCCTTGCCCTTTCCCCCGACGCTCTCGTCATCACCGGAGACCACTCAACACCGGCGCTTCTTCGGGGTCACTCTTGGCATCCGTCTCCGGTGCTCCTCCATTCCCCTTACGGAGGTGTGCCAACGGGAGAGCGGTTCACCGAAAAGGAGTGCGCCCGGGGATACCTTGGACATTTCCCCGCAAAGGCCCTCATGAGCTTTATGCTCTCTGCAGCCCTGCGACTTGGGAAATTCGGAGCATAGACAAACCGGGGACTCCAGACCTCACCGAATGGGGCGGACCCTGTCTCCGTAATCGGTGGCAATGGTCCGCCCAAGTTTTGCTACCATCTCCTCCATGCAGGAGAGACATCCTCCCCAGGCTTCCTGAACGCAGATTTTCCCAGGATAAATGGTGTACTGACTCCGGTACGGATGGGGGGTAAAGTTGGGCATGAGGACGTTGGCACCACAACGAAGCCCCCGTTCCCGTCCTCCAGGAACAAGCGTCCCCAAAGCCGTAGTGGCAGGAAGGTTTGTGGTTTTCGTCAGAATCCTGGTGAGCGCCAGAACCTTGAGGGTGAGCAGACACTTCTTTTCCGGGTCCATGGTGAAATGCCCCAGAGGCGTGTCCGGATGGGGAATGAAGGGCCCAATACCAATCATATCGAAGTCCCACTCCTGGAACTTCTTGATATCCAGGGCCAGGGCTTCCGGCGTCTGATATGGAAGCCCCACCATATTTCCGCTTCCCACTTGGTACCCCAGTTCCTTCAGAACCTTCTGACATTCAAGGCGGGTATCATAGTCGTCATCGGGGTGCAAACGGGCAAAGAGCTCCCGGTCAAAGGTCTCCTGTTTGAGGAGATAACGGTCGGCTCCGGCATCTCTCCAGAGTGCGTACTCCCAGGGTTCTCGCTCTCCCACACTCAGGGTAATGGCCACCTGGAGTTTCTTCACCCGGTGGATGAACTCGGCAAAGGACTTCGCCTCATACCATGGGTCTTCGCCAGATTGCAGCACGATGGTCTTCACCCCAAGGTGGGCAATGCGTTCGCAGAGCGCGTACATCTCCTCCCAGGACATGCGGTACCTCTTAAGCTTTCGGTTTTCCTTCCGCAACCCACAGTAGAGGCAGTTTTTGCGACAGAAATTCGAGAATTCCACAAGCCCCCGGAGATGGACCGCATCACCTACGTACTTCCGGCGCTTGGCATCGGCAAGGACGAAAAGTCGGTGCACCACCTGGGGTTCTTCACAGCGAAGGAGCAACACCAGTTCTTCTTCGGTGCAATCCTCTTTCTCCTCAAGAAGGTCGAGGATCTCTTCGCAAGTTCGGTCTTTCATTTTCTCTGCCTCTTGGCCTGGTAATCCTCAATGGCTGCCCGAATGGCCTCTTCAGCAAGAACGGAACAGTGCATTTTATGGGGTGGAAGACCACCCAGAGCCTCAGCCACAGCCCTATTTGTGACCCTGAGGGCTTCTTCAACGGTCTTCCCCTTGATGAGTTCAGTAGCCATCGACGACGTGGCAATGGCCGCACCGCAACCAAAGGTTTCAAACTTTGCATCTTCAATGCGGTCATCCCTGATTTTCAAGTACATGACCATGACATCGCCACAGACAGGGTTTCCGACCTTCCCAACCCCGTCGGCATCCTCTATTCTGCCAACATTCCGGGGATTCCGGAAATGCTCAAGGACTTTTTCTGTGTACACTGTCTCACCTCACCTTCCCGAAAGGAGAAATCGCCCGGAGCTTCTCCACTATTCCTGGAAACACTGCAACCACCCGGGAAATTTCTTCTTTCGTTGTCCACTTCCCCAGGCTGAACCGGATGGAACCATGGGCGAGCGCATGGGGGTACCCGCAGGCCAAAAGCACATGGGACGGCTCAAGGGAACTCGAGGTACAGGCAGAACCGCTTGAAACGCAGATACCCTCAAAATCGAGGTTCAAAAGTAACGACTCTCCTTCGACGTACTCCACGAGCACAAGGCTTGTGTTGTAGAGACGGGGAGCTCCTCGGCTCACGATGACAATGTCTGGAACTCGGGCTTGCAGTTCCTCTTCAAGCCAGTCCCGCAGGGTACCGACTCTTCCGGCCTCCTCACCCATCTCATCCTGAGCGATTTCCAAAGCCTTTGCCATTCCCACAATGCCTGGAACGTTTTCTGTTCCAGCTCTTCTACTCCGTTCGTGGTGCCCACCGAGGATCTGGGGAGCAAGACGGGTACCCTTTCGAACATAGAGAAATCCCACGCCCTTGGGACCGTAAAACTTGTGGGCTGAAGCCGAAAGGAGGTCGACACCGAGAGCATCCACCTGTATCGGAATCTTCCCAACCGTCTGAACCGCATCGGTGTGGAAGACCGCTCCATGCTCACGGACGACGCGAGAGAGCTCTTCAATCGGCTCAATGACCCCCGTCTCATTGTTGGCATGCATGATGGACACGAGAATGGTCTCAGGACGAAGGGCCTTCCTGAGGTCTTCGGGATGAACGAGGCCTTCCCGATCAACCGGAAGGTACGTGACCACAAAGCCCTCTTTCTCCAGGGCCCGAAAAACGTTCAGCACGGCGTGGTGCTCGATAGAAGAAGTCACCAGGTGGTTGCCCTTCTTCCTGAGTGCCTGGGCAACCCCTCGAATGGCGAGATTGTTGGACTCCGTCCCGCCGGAAGTGAAGACAATTTCCTCATCTCTTGCCCCTATGGAACGGGCAATGACCGAGCGCGCCTTCTCCACCGCCTGTCGGGCTGCCTGACCAAGACGATGGAGCGATGAGGGGTTGCCAAAGTGTTCCCGGAAAAAGGGAGCATGGCCTCAACGACTCTTGGGTCACAGGGTGTGGTGGCATTGTAATCCAGGTAGATCATGGATTCCCTCCTTCCTCAACCAGGCTCTTCAGCGTTTTCGAGGCAAAGAACCCCTGAAGGCACGCCGCCGTCTCCTCCCAGAGCTTTCGGGTGCTGCAGGAGGTGATGAGAGAGCAGTACAAGGGATTTGCCAGGCACTCCACAGGGTGAACCGGCCCCTCAAGAACCTGAACCACTTCAAGGAGCGTGATGTCCTCGGGGGCGCGTCCAAGAACATACCCACCCTCTTTCCCACGGATACCCCGTACAAGACCACGGGCCTCAAGGGTCAAAGCAATGTGGCGGAGGTAGTCTGCCGAGAGATGCTCCTCCTCGGCCACTTCCCGTACCTTCAGGGGTACGGAACTCTTCGCCAGCCGCACGAGGAACCGCAAACCGTACCGAAGCCGGGTAGAGACCTTCACGGTTCCTCCCTCCTTTCGTTCACTAATTCTATAGAAATAATAGCATAACTCATAAAATGGAGCAAGCTCCTTCGGAAATTCTGTACCGCTGTATCCAGAAAGGTCGCTTTGTGCTATAAAGGAGGAAAAGACCGAGGGGAGGTACAGGAGTTGTACTGGGAAAAAGACGTGGAGACGTTACCAAGGGAGGAACTCTACGAGCTCCAGAAACAGCGGCTTCAGAGAACCATTCAGAATGCCATGCGAACTCCCTTTTACCGGCGGCTCTTTGCCCGGGAGGGTATCAACCCTGAAAAGATCAAGACCCCTGAGGACTTACGCTATATTCCTTTCACCACTAAAGAAGACCTCCGCCAGGGGTTTCCCTTTGACTTTCTCGCCGTCCCCCTGGAAGAGGTTGTCCGCCTGCACTCTTCCTCTGGAACCACCGGAACCCCTACTGTTGTCTACCATACTAAAGACGACCTGGACCGCTGGACGAACCAGGTAGCCCGCTGCCTCTACATGGTGGGAGTGAGAAAAAACGAATATCTTCCAGAACATGATGAGCTACGGGCTCTTCACCGGGGGGTTGGGGATGCACTATGGAGCAGAACGCATTGGTGCTCTCACCATCCCCATCGGGGCTGGGAACAGCAAAAGGCAGATATGGTTTTTGAAGCACTTCAAAAGCACGGTCATCCACATCATCCCGAGTTACGCCCTGCTTCTTTCTGCCATCATCCGGGGAGAGGGGCTTGACCCCCGACGGGACTTTAACCTCCGCATCATCCTTCTTGGCGCTGAACCCCACAGCGAAGAAACCCGCCGGAGAATCGAGGACATTTACGGCGCCAAAGCGTACAATTCTTACGGCCTCTCAGAGATGAACGGTCCAGGAGGTGCATTTGAGTGTCTCTACCAAAACGGCATGCACATCTGGGAGGACTACTAC
>APKF01000039.1 GCA_000353875.1 Candidatus Caldatribacterium californiense OP9-cSCG
ACCCTGCCCACCGGGAGAACCGGGAGAAATTGTGCTCACTACTATCTTCCGGGATGCCACGCCCATCCTCCGCTACCGGACACGGGACGTCGCAGCGCTCATCGACGAGCCCTGCCCATGCGGGAGAACGCACCGGAGAATCACGAGAATTCAGGGGCGAACCGACGACATGTTCATCTTCCGAGGTGTGAACATCTTCCCCATGCAGATTGAAAAAGTCCTCATGAACATCCCCGAGGTAGGAACGAATTACCGCATTGTCCTAGAACGGAAAGAGTACGAAGACACGATGCGCGTGGAGGTGGAGATCAAGCCTGAGTTCTTCTTCGGTGATCTCCAGAAACTCGAACGCCTGCGGGAGCGGATTACGGATGAACTCCGGGCTGAAATCCTCGTCACCCCCGAGGTGGTCCTCGTGGAACCCGGAAGCCTCCCCACCCAGGAAGGGAAGGCTCAGCGGGTTTTCGACTTTCGAAGGCTCTGAGAGAGGAGGGACAGCATGGCTCATCAGGTCTCGGTCTTCGCGGAGAATAAGCCCGGGCGCATTGAGAAGATTGCCCGTATTCTCGCCCAGGAAGGCGTGAACATTCGGGCCATCACCATTTCCAGCGCTAACGGCTTTGGGGTGGTGAAAATCCTTGCCGACCAGCCCCAGAAGGCTTTTGAACTCTTGCGAGAACATGGTCTTCCTACCTACCTTCAGGAGGTCATCGCTGTGGTGCTTGAAGACGTCCCCGGAGGCCTCCACAGAGTGGCCAGAATCCTTGCCGAGAACGGCATCAACATCGAGGACGCCTACGGCTTTGTCATCGAGAAAGGGAAGACCGCGGTTCTCGTCATTCAGGTGGAAAACGAACCTCACGCCCAGAGTATCCTTGAACGGAACGGATTCGTGCTCCTGAGCGATGAGGAAATTTACCGGCTCTGAAGGAGGGTGGCACCTGTGGCCAGTTGCATCGTGGTGGTTTTCTCCCGCAGTGGCAGAACCAGGGCTCTGGCAGAGGGCATCGCCCGAGAACTGGGTGCACAACTTGAGGAGATTCGCCTGAAAAAAGTCAAAAACCGCATCCCCACCCCGGGGATGATCCTCAGAGGCTTCAAAAAGGGCGAGCTCCCCGCCATCCACACCGATTTCCCCGACCTGGGGAGATTCGATGAGATTGTCCTTGGGGGACCGGTTTGGGGGTTTGACATCGCTCCACCGGTCCTGAGCTTCATAGAACATGTTAACTGGAGCGGCAAGAAAGTTC
>APKF01000040.1 GCA_000353875.1 Candidatus Caldatribacterium californiense OP9-cSCG
TCCCAACTCTTTTGAGGCACCCCAAGACCCTGCAGATTCGCGGTTGGGAATGGGCCAAAACACTGAGGAGCTGAGGTTTACTCTCCACCCAGAAGGCGCAGGGCCAAAAGGGCGTAAACCCTCCCTGCAGTGACGATCTGGGTCACGGGGACGAATTCGTTGGCCGAGTGGGCTTCCTCGATCCTTCCCGGGCCAAAGATCAGGGTGGGTATTCCTGCTTCGACGAGGAACGATGCCTCGCAGGAAGCAGGAAAGGGGGAGAAGGTGGGAACTTCTCCCGGGATATCAGCGATGGACCGGGAGAGGAATTCCACGAGTTCCGAGTCCCTGGAGATTCTGGCCGGAGGGAGATGGGGAATACACTGGGTGATCGAGTACTCGAAGGGCACCCCTTCCCTTTCCCGCACGCTCTCCACAGCCTCCCGGAGAACTTCTTCCATCCTCGCCAGAGAAAAAGAGGGGAGGGTTCGCACATCCACTTCAAGAAGGCAGGTCTCGGGGACCACGTTAGGCGCCACTCCCCCGAGAATCTTCCCCACACTCACCGCCGGCGCCCCAAGATCAGGGTCCCCAAGGGCAGAGAGTTCCCTTCGCTTCTCCTCCAGGGCCCTGACGATAAGGGCCGCATAGTACACGGCGTTAATCCCCCGTTCTGCCACCGCTGCGTGGCAGGATTTCCCCCGAACCTCAATACGATACGCCGCCACACCCCGATGTCCCAGGCTGATGTTGAGACCCGTGGGTTCTCCCACAATGGCGTAGTCCACGACTTCCCGCCGCATCCGGTACACCCTCATCCATTCTCTGATGCCCGCGTTCTCTTCCTCCTCGTCTACCACGAAGACCACCTTGAGTTTCCCGTAGAGGGAGTGGGCAAAGAGCGCCACCATTTTCGCCGCGTACATCATGGCAGCAAGGGCCCCTTTCATGTCACAGGCCCCTCTCCCGTAGAGGCGGTTCTGCACGATTTCCCCCCCCAGAGGGGGATACGTCCAGCCACTCCCCACAGGCACCGTGTCCATATGCCCGTTGAAAAGCAGCACCGGTCCCTCACCGAGGGCTCCCTGAATCTCTGCGACGAGATTTGCTCGCTTCCCGTCAACCTCCTGCCATTCCACCGGGATCCCATTATCGATGAAATAGTTGGCGATGAAACGGGCGATTTCCACCTCACCCTCGGTTCGGGAAACACTCATGATGCGCACCAGCCGCTGCGCAAGGCTTATAGGCTCAAAAAGGTCGAACTCGTTGTCGAGCAGCGCTTTCCAGTCCGCCATGTTCAGCTCAGGTACCGGCTTCCTCGCTTTTGCAAGGCAATGCTCTGTTTACAGAGGGGACACTCATCCGGCGTATACACGGGGATCTCCATCTGCAGGAGGGGGAAGAAAGGATAGGGGAACGAAACCCGGCCACCGCTTCGGTCCACAAGCACGCTAATACCCACGATATGTGACCCTTTCTCTCGAACAGCCTCGATAACTTCGGAAAGAGAGGCCCCCGTGGTGACGACATCCTCAACAATGAGTACCCTGTCTTCCTCACTGAGGGTAAAGTCCCGCCGGAAACGCATCCTGCCCTCCTCTCTCTCGGTGAAAGCCATGCGGACTCCAAAGGTCCGGGCCACCTCGTAGGCAAGCACGATGCCTCCTACGGCTGGACCCACAACGACGTCGATTTTTTCTCCCTGGAAGTGTTCCGCAATGGCCTGGGCCAGCTGTTCAACGTACCGGGGATACTGGAGAAGCTTGAACTTCTCCACGTAGTACGGGCTGTGGAGTCCCGAAGTCAGAAGGAAATGTCCCTCGAGGAATGCCCCGGCTTTTCGGAAAAGGTCAAGAATGGCCTCCTTATCCAAGGAATTCACCTCACCTTCCCTATGAGGTCCTCAACATTTTCCAGTATTTTTACGGAGAAGATACGCCTTTATTCCCTCAAGAATGTCCGCCGCCGAAGAAGGAGCCACAAGATTCGCGGTTCCCACACCCACCGCCCGCGCTCCCACAAGGAGGAACTCAAGAGCATCTTCAGCAGTCATAATTCCCCCCATACCGATGATGGGGAGCTCCGTCATCCCCACAAGGTCGTAGACCATCTTTAGCGCTAAAGGCTTGATGGCAGGCCCAGAGAGCCCTGCGGACTTCATGGCAAAGACGAAATCCATCCGCTCCACATCGATGACCATGGCAGGAAAAGAATTCGTGACACTCAGGGCTTCCGCTCCCTCCTTCTCAAGGATTCTCACCGTGACCTCCCAGTCCTGCATCTTTGCTGGACCGAGCTTCACGATAAGGAACTTCCTGGTCGCCTCCCGAACCCGTCCAACGAGTTCTCGAAGGGTTTCAGGATCTGAGAGAAAGCTTACACCTCCCCTTTCGACGTTCGGGCAGGAAACGTTGAGCTCCAGGGCGTCAATCCTCTCTGCAGCATCGAGCCTCCGGGCCACCGCAACGTACTCTTCCACCGTCTTCCCCCAGATGTTCACAAAAATCCGGGTATCGAGTGCTTCAAGAAACGGCAGGTCCTCTTGAAGAAACCGCTCCACTCCCTTGTTCTCAAGACCAATGGAGTTCAAAAGCCCTGCCCGGACTTCAAAGAGCCTGGGTGGGGGATTTCCTTCCCAGGGGAAAAGGCTCAACCCTTTTACCGTGATGGCTCCCGGAGTGTTGAGGTCAAGGTAAGGGGCAATCTCCTTCCCGTAGCCACAGGTTCCGGAAGCAAGAACAACCGGGTTTTTCAGGGTCATCCGTCCCAAAGTCACCGAGAGATTCATAGCACTACCTCGGAGAGCCGGAAAACCGGACCGTCGCTGCACACATGCCAGTACCCTCCACCCCTTCGGGGGATGGCACACCCAAGGCAAACCCCAAAACCACAACCCATCCTTGCCTCAAGGGCAACCTCAATGTCTTCCTCTTTTCCGGGAAAGACCGTCGCCAGTTCTCGAAGCATCCCCTCAGGACCACAGGCGTAAATCCTTGCCTCCTGCCATAGGGCTCTCTCAAGGCACTTCCCCACAAGGTCAAGGACCGTGCCGCAGAAACCACCCGACACGGCTTCTTCGCAGCTCCACAGAACTCTCGGAAGGTCCTCGAGGAGGCGAAGGAGCGCCAGGTCCTTTCGTTCCCGAACACCCAGAAAGAACGAGAAGGAGATACTGCGTTTTTTGAACTCCCGGGCGAGAAAGACAAGCGGCACAAGTCCCCGCCCTCCAGCAAGGAGGATCCCGGAATGCGCATCGAGGGAAAATCCTCGCCCCAGAGGTCCGAGCACCTCAACGACATCCCCCACCTCCAGGTGGGAAAGAAGCTCCGTACCCTTCCCCACAATCTCAAAAAGGAGGGAAAAACGGTCAGCGTTCGCAGAGAGTACCGCAAAAGGACGGGGAAGAAGGGGGTCGAAAACCCCAAAACCGGGACGCACCATGAC
>APKF01000041.1 GCA_000353875.1 Candidatus Caldatribacterium californiense OP9-cSCG
AACCCTCCCGGGAGGAAAGCAAAGCGAAGCGTCTCAACCGCTCCTCCCTGGGCACCAACCCCGGGGATGAGGAAAAGCAGCCGGGGGAAGCGTTCCCGGAGGTACCGGAGGTCCTCAGGGTACGTTGCCCCCACAACAATCCCGAAGGAACTCACGGGGTCGTTTGCAAAAAATCTCCCGGCACAATCTTCCACAAGCAGGGCCACCTTTTCGAAAACCCGTACCTTTCGCCCTTCGTCCTGGATGAAGGGGGCTGAGGGGTTTGACGTTCGAGCAAGAACAAAGACCCCTTTCCCGCTCTTTCGAGCCTCCTCAAAGAAGGGGAGGAGGCTGTCTTCCCCAAGGTAGGGGTTCACCGTCAGGGCATCGACATCCCAGAAGGAGCGCAAACTCTTTCCACCCGCGGTAATCTCGGAAAGGTACCCCCGGGCGTAACACACGGCACTGCTTGCAATGTCGTTTCTTTTCCCATCAAGAATTACAAGAAATCCCCATTCCTTCGCCCTCTGGATGGTCCGGGAGAGCGCTACCATCCCCGGAACCCCCAGGGCCTCGTAAAAGGCCATCTGAATTTTCACAAAGCCTACCTCTCCTGCGAGAGCCTCGAGAATGCCGGTCCCAAAAGCGAGAACAGCCTCAGCAAGCCCTTCAAAGGTCATTTCTCCAGGAGCGAACCGCTCAAGGAGCACAGGAGGGAGCAGGTCAAAATGCGGGTCCAGGCCAACGACAAGGGGCCCAGAGCGCTCAACCTTTTCTGCAACCCGTTCAGCAAAACTCTCCATCAACAATGCTCCTTTCTGCCATAACCACTCGCCCCCCGACAATGGTGTACACTGGCCAACCCCGGAGCGACCACCCCTGGAAAGGACAGTTTCTCCCCTTTGATTCAAACTGGGTCACGTCTACTTCCCACTCGGTCTGTGGGTCCACAATGGTAAGGTCCGCATCCTTCCCTTCGGCGAGAACACCTTTGTTCTCCAGCCCCAGAAACCTGGCAGGATTGTAGCTCAATTTCCGCCACAGCTCAATCCAGTCCACAACTCCGTCCTCCACAAGGGCCCTCACATAGAGGGGAACGGTGATCTCGAGGTTGGAGATACCAAAAGCGGCATCGAGGAAGCTTCCTTCCTTATCCTCAGGGGCATGGGGAGCATGGTCCGAGGCGAGGATGTCGATGGTACCATCCGCAATGCCTGCCTTGAGCGCCTCGATATCCCGCTTCTCTCGAAGCGGTGGTTTCACTTTAGCAAGGGGCCCAAACCGCAGGACATCCTCGGCAGTGAGGAGGAGATGGTGGGGTGCAACATCAGCACTCACCGGAGCCTGTCCTCTGAAGAGACGAAGGATCGTAACACTCCTTTCTGTTGAGAGATGGGTGAAGTGAACCCGGGCACCCGTGTCCAGGGCAAGGAGAACATCCCGGGCAAGGCGACTGTCTTCAGCCACCCGCGGAATGCCCTTGTACCCAAGGAGGAACGCCACCTCCCCCTCGTGCATGTGCCCTTCCCGGGAGAGCTCGCTGTCCTCCTCATGGAGAATGAAAGGAAGGTGGAAATAGCGGGCATACTGCAGGGCAAAATAGAGCAGCCGAGAGCTCTCTACACTTGCCCCATCGTCACTCAGGGCCACAACCCCCGCCTCCTTTAAGAGCCCGTAATCGCACATCTCCTTTCCCTGGCATCCCCGGCTGATGGCGCCTGCAAAGAGAATATTGGTGAAGGGGAGAGCCCTAGCGCGGAGGCGCAGTGCCTGAACCACAAGGGGATGGTCAAGCGGAGGGGAGGTGTTGGGCATGCAGAGCACTGTGGTGAATCCACCTCGGGCAGCAGCCCTTGCCCCGGTCTCAAGGGTCTCCTTACGCTCCTGCCCCGGCTCGCGAAAGTGTACGTGGAGGTTCACAAAACCTGGACCCACCAACAATCCCGAAGCATCGATACTTTGTGCCTGAGGGTCAGAGATTCCCTTGCCGACGCGAACGATCACTCTGCCCTCAATCAGCACATCACCATCCACAAGCATTCGCCTGTCCGGAAGGACCAGAGTCCCGCGCCGAATGAGAATCCTCCGTGTCATGGCATCTTCTCCCCGCGAAGAAGGATTTCAAGCACAGCCATCCGTACCGCCACTCCACAGGTGACCTGCTCCTCGATGAGGGAGGACTCATGTTCCACAAACCGGTGCCCGATCTCCACTCCCCGATTCACCGGACCCGGATGCATGATGAAAGCCCCTTCCTTCATCCTCGCCAGAAGTCCTTCCCCAAGGCCAAAAAAACGGGACATACTCCTGAAGGCTTGGAAAATACCCTGCTTCCTGGCGCTCCCGCTGAATCCGAAGCAGGTACACCACATCGGCGTCCTCCACTGCCCGCTCCACCGGGAATACGCGCTCCACCCCAAGGGCCAGAACGCTCTCAGGGACAAGAGTTGGAGGGCCCGAGAATACCACACTGTTCCCAAGCTTCATAAGCGCCAGTGCCAGGGAGCGAGCGACTCTGCTGTGAAGGATGTCCCCAAGGATGGCAACCCGAAGACCCTCAACCCGTCCAAGAGCCCGCCGTATTGCCAGAAGGTCGAGGAGAGCCTGAGTCGGATGTTCCCGCATCCCATCACCAGCATTCACCACATGGCAAGGGAGAAAACTCGCCAGATACTCCGGAATACCGCTGTCTCTGTGCCGGACTACCAGAACATCAGCCTTCATTC
>APKF01000042.1 GCA_000353875.1 Candidatus Caldatribacterium californiense OP9-cSCG
CCGGAACCATTCCGAACCCGAAGTGGGCACCCCAAAAAGTCACAGGACTTTTTGGGGACCCCGCGTTAAGCCCTCCAGCGCCGATGATACTGCTCTCGCAAACTGGGCGGGAAAGTAGGACGCTGCCGGGGAAAGAAAAAAACCTGGGAGGGTAACACCTTCCCAGGTTTTTTTGTGCTCTGGGGTCGGGAGCTTCATCTTTGGCCTTTTTGAGGAGTGTGGTACAATAACTCTTGACACCACCAGTAAGGAGCGTCGGAGGGTATGTCTGGACATTCAAAGTGGGCTCAGATAAAACACAAAAAGGCAAAAACCGACCTTGAGCGGGGCAAGGCCTTCTCTAAGCTCATCCGCTTGATCACTGTTGCGGCCCGCCAGGGTGGCGGAAATCCTGAAAATAACCCGCGTCTTCGCCTTGCCATTCAGAAGGCCCGAGAAATGAACATGCCTCAGGAGAACATCGAGAAGGCCATCAAGAAAGGAACTGGAGAACTTGAGGGCGTGGCGTATGAAGAAATCGTCTATGAAGGGTACGGTCCAGGAGGAGTGGCCATCATGGTGGAGGCCACAACGGACAACCGGAATCGCACCACTGCTGAGATCCGGCACCTTTTCAGCAAACACGGTGGAAGCCTCGGAGAGACGGGCTGTGTGTCCTGGGTTTTTGAACGAAAAGGACTCATAAGCTTTGAGAGGAACAAGGTCGACGAAGAAACGGTCATGGCCGTGGCTATCGATGCGGGAGCAGAAGACATCCGCTCCACAGAGACCACCCTTGACGTCATCACCACCCCTGAGGATTTCGAGCGAGTTAAGGAAGCCATTGAGAAGAGTGGTCTGCAGTACGCCGTTGCCCAGGTTACCATGGTTCCGAAGACCACGGTGAGCGTTGAAGGGAAACAGGCGCAGCAGGTGCTCTCTCTGATTGAAGCCCTGGAAGACCACGACGACGTCCAGGAAGTTTACGCGAACTTCGACATTGCGGATGAGCTCCTTGAATCCCTCAAGAGTTCATGAGGATACTCGGTATTGACCCGGGTATAGCTCTGACGGGCTTTGGGCTTCTTGCGGTCGAGCGCGGGGATCTACGTTTGCTCCACGCAGGCTGTATCGCCACGGCGCAGGATCTCTCTGTGGCAGAGAGGCTGCGATTGCTTTTTGAGGACCTTGAAGCACTCTTTACCCTGTACACCCCTCAGGAGGTAGCGGTTGAGGAGCTCTTTTTCAACCGCAATGCCAAAACGGCTTTCTCGGTGGGAGCGGCGCGGGGTGTGGTGCTCCTTTGCGCTGCATTCCACGGGGTTCCGGTGTATGAGTACACCCCTCTTGAGGTGAAGCAGGCAGTTGTGGGATACGGTCGGGCGACAAAGCCCCAGGTGAACTACATGGTGCGCCAGATTCTCCGCTGTGACGATATTCCCGGACCTGACGACGTGGCCGATGCACTGGCCGTTGCGGTATGCCATGCCTTCCACCTGAGAGCGCGCAATGTTTGAGTACCTTCGAGGAAAGGTGCAGAAAAGGGAGAAGGACGAGTGGGTGCTTGAGACAGGGGGGTTTGGTTTCCGACTCCGGGTGACTCCCTTTGTACGACCGGGAGAAGAAGGCGAGGAGCGGTGTTTTTTCATCCGCTCTTTTCTGCGGGAGAGTGGGGAATTTGTGTTCTACGGGTTTGAGGAGGAGGATGAACGCAGGATTTTCGATAGCCTCCGGGAGGTTCGGGGCATCAACCACCGCACCGCCTTCAAGATTCTCTCGCGCCTGCACTGGAAAGACCTCGTGCGTTGCGTGCTTGAAGAGGATACCCAGGAACTTGAGGAAAGGGCAGGGTTGAGCAGCAAAACCGCAAGGCGCCTTGTTGTGGAGCTTCGCCCCCTGCTTCTTGAGGCGGGGTTTTCTGTGGATTCTCCCCGAGGGGCAGTCTTTGAGGAAGCGAAAGAAGTGCTCTTCCGCCTGGGGTACACGCCTCAGGAGGTCAACCGGGTTTTTGCGGTGCTCTGGCAGGACGTGGAGCGCAGGAACATGGATGTCGAGGAGGTTATCAAGCAGGCGCTTACACGGTTGGGGGGACGGGGATGAAGCGAGATGACGAAGCTCTGCGCCCCCGGTCGCTTGATGAGTTCATCGGTCAGAAAACCGTGGTGGCGCATCTTCGGGTCTACATTCAGGCAGCCATCCTGCGCAACGAGCCTCTGGACCACGTGCTCTTCTACGGCCCTCCAGGTCTTGGAAAAACCACTCTTGCCCACATCATCGCCCGGGAGTTGGGGCGGGATATCCGCTGTTTCTCTGGTCCACTCTTCACCCGTCCCGGGGATCTCGCCGCAGCCCTCACCACTGTCACTCCCTGCGATGTGGTGTTCATCGATGAGATTCATCGCCTTCCCAGGCAATGCGAGGAGATTCTCTACGGGGCCATGGAGGATTTCACCCTTCACGTTCTCGTGGGAAAGGGTCCGGCAGCCCGGGATGTGGCGATTCATCTGCCTCCTTTCACGCTCATCGGGGCCACCACAAGGGTAGGGCTTCTCAGTGCTCCGCTGCGCAACCGGTTTGGCATTGTGGAACGTCTGGACTTCTATAGCGATGAGGAGATTACTGCCATCGTCACAAGGGCTGCCCAGCTTCTTGGGGTGACCATTGAGGAGGATGCAGCACAGGCCATTGCCCGTCGTTCCCGGGGAACACCCCGGGTAGCGAATCGCCTGCTCCGTCGGGTTCGGGACTTCGCCGAGGTCCTCGGCCAGAAACACCTTGATTGTGGCGTTGTCGAGCGAACTTTCCGTGAGCTTGAGGTCGATGCCTGGGGACTGACCAAGATGGACCGGGGTTTTCTGCGGGTACTGTGCGAACAGTATGCCGGGGGCCCGGTGGGGATTGAGAGCCTTGCCCTGGTTCTTGGGGAAGACCCGGATACCCTTGAAGAGGTCTACGAACCCTTTCTCGTGAAGATGGGCTTTGTGGCGCGAACCAGACGTGGAAGAGTGCTCACGCCTTCAGGGAGGGAGTATCTGAAAAAGGTGGTCCTCCATGAGGGGTAAGCTGGCCCTTCATACCTGCTGTGCTCCCTGCGCCACCTACGTCAACCGATTTTTCCATGAGAGAGGTTTCGTGGTGGTCAATGTTTTCTACAACCCAAATATCCATCCTTTTGAGGAGTACGAGCGGCGCCGAACGGTGCTTGAGGAGTATCTCCGAAAAACCCAGGGAATTCTGTTCGTCCCCTTCCCGTACGATCCCCGGGAGTTCTTTGCGCTCTCTGAGGATCTTGAAAAACGCTGTTCTCTATGCTATGAACTCCGTCTGCGAAAAGTAGCTGTCTGGGCAAAGGAGCAGTGTTTCTCGGCCTTCAGCACGACGCTGACCATAAGTCCCTATCAGGATGTGGCTGCGATTTTGCATTGTGGGGAACGGGTTGGGGAAGAAGTGGGTATTCCCTTTGTGGGCGCTGACCTCCGGAGTGGTTTTGCTGAAAGCGTTCAGATGAGCAAAGCGCTTGGGCTGTACCGCCAGAAGTACTGCGGCTGTATTTTCAGTCTCTGGGAAGGGGTGAAAAAGAGGATATGGAAATCTCTTACTGGGCAAAGGTCTTCATCATCGTAGGGTGTATTTTTGTGCTCGTTGGTCTTTTCCTCCTTGCCCTCCCCCATATCCCGGGTCTGAGCCGCCTTGGACGTCTTCCGGGGGACATCGTGTACCGGCGGGGGAACGTCGTTTTCTACTTTCCCTTAATGACGTCGCTTCTTCTGAGCCTCCTTCTGACGCTCATCCTCACTCTCGTTCTGAGGCGGTAAGATGCGGCGCACGCTCTTCCTCTTTATCTTTCTCGTCCTCGGAGTGGTGTTCTGGGGAGTTGCGGGAGCGAAGGATGTTGAGGTTCGGGTTCTCCTTTTGCGTACCAGGGACGAGGTGTGCCTTTCCTCTCCCTCAGGACTTGAGGTCCGCGTAAAGCAGCGGGTTTTTGTCGCTTCGCCCGGTCGTGTCTTGCACTTTTCCCCCAGGGAGGGAGTCATCCTCTGGCAGGAGAAAAACCTCGCCGGGACCACTTTCGTTGTTCTCCCCCGGGGGGAATGCATCTTCCTGGGAAATCGACCGTACCGGGGGCGCCTGGAGCTCCGGGAACGGGGCGGACAGCTCGAGGTCATCAACGTTCTCCCCCTTGAGGAATACCTGAAGGGTACGGTAAAGCTTGAAGCCAGTCCCAGCTGGCCCGAAGAGGCCCTGAAGGCGTATCTTGTCGTTGCCCGGACCTATGCCCTCAGGAACCTTGGGCGCCACAGGGAAGAGGGGTTTGATTTCTGCGCCACCGTGCACTGCATGAGGTACGGAGGTGTCTTTGCCGAGGACCCGCGAACCAATGCGCTCGTAGAGAAGACCAAGGGAATCATCGTGACGTACCAGGGGAAACCGGCGTCGGTGGTGTTCCATTCAGAAAGCGGCGGATACACTGATAGCGCAAAGAATGTCTGGGGAAAAGATGTCCCCTACCTTGTGGAGGTCCCCTCGCCCTGGGAAAAGGACACGCCGCACGCTTTTTGGCAGGTGGTGGTGAGCCGTGAAGAAATCACGGAGGCCTTGCGAAGGCGGGGGTACATCCAGGGTGAGGTCCTGGACCTTGAGTGCCGGAAAAGCGAAAAGAGCGGTCGGGTGGCCTCGGTCCTTGTTCGGACTGATCGTGAGGAAGTAGAGCTTTCTGCAAATCGGTTCCGGGAGGCTCTGGGAGTGGATCGTCTCCCCAGCACTTTTTTTGACCTTCTCAGAGAACCCGCTGCAGCGCAGCCTCAAGAGGAGGTGCCTCTTCAAGACCCGGAGGGGGAACGCTTCATCGATTACAAGGCGTGGATGGAAAAGGACTGGAACCTTGACGACATCATCACCTTCTTGAAGCTCCGGGAAGAGGAACGGAGGCGGAAGAGGGAAGCTCAGAGGGTTTCCTCTTTGCCGGACACCCGGCCAGAGAAACGCCTGGTACGGCAGGCTTCCGATGCCTTCACATTTGTCGGTCGGGGCTGGGGTCATGGTGTGGGGCTTTCCCAGTGGGGTGCCGTGGGCATGGCGAAAGAAGGGGCAAGTTTTCTCGAAATTCTCCATCACTACTTTCCCGGGTGTGAGCTGGGAAGGGTGGTTGTCCGGTGATGGACCTTCGAGAATTTGACTTCTTTCTCCCTGAGGAACTGATTGCCCAGGAGCCGGTGTTTCCTAGAGACGCCTGCCGCCTCATGGTGCTCTGGAGAGAGGACGAGACCATTGAGCACCGGATATTCCGGGACATCGTCGAGTACCTCGAAGAGGGGGATGTTCTGGTGTTCAACGACACCAAGGTCCTTCCAGCTCGTCTCTTTGCCCGGAAAGAGGACACGGGGGGTAAGGTTGAAATGCTCTTTCTGGGTGAGCGAGAAGGGCGCTGGGAGTGCCTGCTCTCCTCCTCACGTCTTCGCCCCGGTCAGATTCTTGTCCTCGTGGAGGACCCCACCTTTCGTTTTCGCGTTGAAGAGCGGGGGAAGGAGTGGTGGTACCTCACCCCCCTTTTTCCCTGTGAGGAAGCCAAGTCGGTGCTCTCCCGTTTCGGTCACACACCAACTCCCCCCTATGTGAAGCGGAAGGATGTTCCCCTTGAGGCATACCAGACGGTGTATGCCCGGGTTCCCGGTTCCGTGGCGGCGCCAACTGCAGGGCTCCACTTCACGGAAGAGCTCCTTAAAGCACTGCAGCAGAAGGGCGTGGAACAGGTCATGCTCACGCTGCACGTGGGCCTTGGAACCTTCAGGCCGGTGAAGACGGAGAGGGTGGAGGACCACAGGATGCACGAGGAGTGGTTTACGCTGCCTGAAGAGAGCGCGCAGAAAATCCGGAAAGCAAAGAGCGAAGGGAAACGCGTGGTGGCCGTGGGGACGACCACCGTTCGGGCTCTGGAGAGCGTGGTGCGGAAGACTGGATCAATTGAGGCTTTCTCAGGAACCACGGACCTCTTCATCTACCCTGGATTTTCCTTCCAGGTCGTCGATGCCCTTATCACCAACTTCCATCTTCCCCGTTCGACCCTTTTTCTCCTCGTGTGCGCTTTCGGGGGAACGGCCTTTGTGAAGCGGGCATATGAGGAGGCCATAGCAAAGCGGTACCGCTTTTACAGCTTTGGCGATGCCATGCTCATCCTGTAGGACGTGGCGGAGGTTTCCCGTGGAGCATTTCACTGTTCTTGCTGTTGACCCGCGCTCAAAGGCCCGCCTTGGGGTGCTGAGAACCTCCCATGGACAGGTGGAGACGCCGGTCTTTATGCCCGTGGGAACTCAGGGGACGGTGAAGGCCATGGCCCCTGACCGCCTGAAGGCCTTAGGGGTGCAGATTTTCCTCTGCAATGCCTACCACCTGCACCTTCGTCCCGGAGAGGAACTCGTCCGGGAAGCGGGGGGATTGCACCGTTTCATTTCCTGGGACGGAGCGCTCCTCACCGATAGCGGGGGTTTCCAGGTCTTCAGCCTTGCGCAGCTTGTGCGCATTGACGACGAGGGAGTGAGCTTTCGGTCTCACCTTGATGGGTCACTCCACCGCTTCACCCCAGAGAGTACCATACGGATTCAGGAAGCCCTGGGAGCGGATATCATCATGACGCTCGATGAGTGTGTGGGGTTTCCGGCCTCTTTCGAGCGGGAACGAAAGGCTGCGGAGCGAACGGTTCGCTGGGCCCGGCGCTGCCGGGAGGTTTTTTCAGGGAAAGGACAGCTCCTTTTTGGTATCATCCAGGGAGGGACGAACAGGGACCTTCGCCGGTTCTGTGCCCAGAAGATCGTCGAGATCGGCTTTGACGGGTACGCCATTGGGGGTCTGAGCGTTGGGGAGCCAAAACCTCTCATGTACGAGATGATTGAGGTGGTTGAACCGTTCCTTCCCGAGGATCGTCCCCGGTACCTCATGGGTGTGGGGCATCCGGGGAGTATCGTGGAGGCCGTGCTCCGGGGGGTCGATATGTTCGATTGCGTGCTCCCCACCCGGAATGCTCGAAATGCCTGCCTTTTTACCTCCCGGGGAAGGATGAACATCGACCGGGCGGAATTTGCCCGGGATTTCCGCCCTCCGGATCCCCTGTGCACCTGTTACACCTGTCAGAATTTCTCCCGGGCCTATCTCCGGCATCTCTTCAAAGCGGGAGAGATTCTTGCAGCCGAGCTCGCCACTATACACAACCTGGCTTTTATGGTAAAGTTAATGGCGGACATCCGGAAGGCTCTCAAAGAAGGGTATTTCCTGGAGTTTGCCCGGGAATTCCTGGCCGTGTACGGAGAGACTCCCTGAAGGGGACAAAGGGGTGATAGAGGTGAGTGTACTGTTTTCCGTAGCCTTTGCCGCACAGGAGGTGGCTTCGTCTCCTGCGCCAGCGCCGCAGCAGGCTGCCCCAAACGTCTTTGCCCAGCTCCTTCCTCTCATTTTCATCGTCGCAATCTTCTACTTCCTCCTCATTCGTCCTCAGCAGCAGAGACAGCGCTCTCAGCAAGAACTCTGGAAAAGCCTCAAGAAAGGAGATCGGGTCGTCACCATCGGGGGCATCCATGGTGTGGTGACCCAGGTTGATGAGGACGAGGTGGTTCTTGAGGTTGCCAAGGACGTTCGCATCCGCTTTTCAAAGACAGCCATAGCAGCAAAGAAGTAAGAAACGCAGAAGGAGGGTCCTGGATGAGACGGCGGTTGCTTCCGTGGAGATTTCTTGTCGTTCTGGGGCTTGTCGCTCTGTCGGTGTTCGTCGTGTTCCCGGTGAGAGGACGGATTCGCCTCGGACTTGACCTCCGTGGAGGGTCGCATATTCTCCTTGAGTGTGTGGACACCCCTGAAGCCCCGGTGGATGAGGATGCGGTGCGAAGGGTGGTAGAAATCATCCGCAACCGTATTGACCAGCTTGGTGTTGCCGAGCCTGTCATTGCCCGCCAGGGAGAGCGGCGGGTCCTGGTACAGCTCCCCGGGGTGACCGATCCCCAGCGGGCGGTGGAGATTATCGGGAAAACGGCGCTTCTGGAATTCAAGGACGAGCGGGGAGAAACAGTCCTCACCGGAGCCCACCTCAAAAACGCGCAGGTGCAGTTCGACCGTCTTGGTCGGCCGGTTGTGGCCATTTCGTTCGACAGCGAGGGGGCGAAACTCTTTGCTCAGGCAACCACAGCCAATGTGGGGAGACCCCTTGGGATTTACCTTGATGGGAAACTCATCTCTAACCCTGTAGTGCAGGAACCCATTCTCGGGGGAGAGGCCCAGATCACCGGACGCTTCACCCTGGAAGAGGCCCAGAACCTGGCCATTCTCCTTCGGGCCGGCGCCCTGCCGGTGAAGGTCGAGGTCATTGAGAACCGTTCTGTAGAGCCGACTTTGGGGAGAGACTCAGTGAATGCGGGCCTGCGGGCAGCAGTCATCGGGGTCATTTTGGTTTTGGCCTTCATGGTGCTCTACTACGGGTCTTTTGGGCTTCTGGCGGACCTTGCCCTTCTGTGTTTCATTCTCTTTTTCTTTGCGCTCTTTATCGGTCTTCGGGCGACGCTGACGCTGCCGGGAATTGCCGGGTTTGTCCTGACAGTGGGGATGGCGGTGGATGCCAATGTGCTCATCTTTGAGCGCATCAAGGAAGAGTACCGTTCGGGCAAAACCTGGCGGGCCTCCATTGATGCTGGGTTCCAGAAGGCTTTCCGGACCATTCTTGACGCCAACGTCACGACCCTCATTGCGGCGGTGCTCCTTTTCTCTTTAGGTTCTGGGCCCATCAAGGGGTTCGGGGTGACCTTGAGCCTTGGCATTCTCTGCAGCATGTTTACCGGGGTCTGGGTGAGCCGGGTCTTTGTGGACCTTTTTGCGGATCGTCTGAAGATGCGCGTCTGAGGGGAGGGTCGCCGGTGGAATTCATCCGTGCTACACACATCAACTTTATGGGAGTTCGAAAGGTCGCGTATGTTCTCTCCCTGGTACTTGTTGCCGTTTCCCTGGGAAGCATATTCTTTCGAGGATTGAACTACGGTGTGGACTTTGCCGGAGGGACGCTTTTGCAGTTCCGCTTTGGTCGGGAGGTTACCACAGAAGAACTCCGAAGCATTCTGGGGACTTTCGGCCTTGCAAAGAGTGTGATCCAGAGGTTTTCGCCAAACGAAGCAGTCATCCGGACAACCAAACTCTCCCAAGAGGACCAGAGTCGCCTGAGCGCACTCCTTGAGGAACGACTTGGTTCGGCAGAGCTTTTGCGAATTGAGGATGTCGGCCCGGCAGTGGGGGCGGATTTGCGACGGATGGGCATTATTGCTCTTCTTGTGGCCATCGGAGGAATTTTGGTGTATGTGGCTTTCCGGTTCGAGTTCCGTCCGGCCGTCACCTCTATCCTCGCTTTAGCCCACGATGGGCTCACCGTTTTGGGGGTGGTGTCGCTCCTGCAGCGGGAGTTCACTATTCCCATCCTCGCTGCGGTTTTGACGATTCTCGGGTATTCCATTAACGACTCCATTGTCGTCATGGACCGGATTCGGGAGAATCTTCTGGGGAAGAAAAGGAGCGAGGAACTCGAGGAAATCGTCAACCGGAGCATCAACGAGGTCCTGTCCCGGACCATCAATACCGCCTTGACTACGGCTCTGCCCGTGTTCTCCCTCTTTTTCCTTGGCGGGAAGATGCTCCAGGACTTTGCCCTGGCGATTCTCGTGGGTCTTGCGGTGGGGACGTATTCCTCGATTTTTGTGGTGAG
Organism: Candidatus Caldatribacterium californiense OP9-cSCG; assembly: GCA_000353875.1. Lineage (GTDB taxonomy): Bacteria > Atribacterota > Atribacteria > Atribacterales > Caldatribacteriaceae > Caldatribacterium > Caldatribacterium californiense. The sequence goes on from APKF01000042.1 coordinate 9,707, forward strand.
CGCTCTGTGGGTCGACTGGGAGAAGCGAAGCCCCCATCGGAGGTAGGGTATTTGGGAAAGCGTTGGCAAATCCGGAAGGTCAACGAGGCATATCTCCAGCGCCTCGTTGACGACCTGGGGCTTCCTTCTGTTTTTGCCCGCATTCTCCTCAACCGGGGAATCACCACCCCGGAATCTGGGAGGGATTTCCTTTCCCCCTCTCTGAAGTCGCTTGAGGGGCTTGAGAGGCTTCCCGGGATGGCTCAGGCCCTTGCACTTCTTGAGCGGGCACTGAAGGAAGGCTGGCGTATCCTGGTCTTTGGGGATTACGACGTCGATGGACTCACCGCTTCGGCCATCCTGGTCCGTTTTCTCCGGGAGTTCTCCGAAAACATCGAGGTCTACATCCCCAGCCGCTTCGTTGAAGGTTACGGGCTCACGGAGAAAGCGGCGCTTCAGGTTCTCGCCCGAAAGCCCCACCTTGTGGTGACAGTGGATTGCGGGATTCGCGATAGAGACGGTGCAAAGGTACTCAGAAAACACGGCGTTCGGCTTGTGATTCTCGACCACCACCTTCCGGAGCCTTCGTCTTCCCCCGAGGCCGATGCCATTGTGAGCACCTTTGACCTTGGGACGCAGAAGCCCCTTTCTTTTCTCTCAGGGGCCGGTCTTGCCCTCGTTTTCGTTCGAGCACTTGCCTCTTTCCTGGGTTTTCCCCGGGATCCTCTGGAGGGCTTCCTTGACCTTGCCTGCCTCGGGACGGTGGCCGATGTCGTGCCCTTGCTTTCGGAGAACCGGGCCATTGCCAGGTACGGGCTGGACCTCATGAACCGCCGTCCCTCTGTGGCCATACAGGCTCTGCTTGAGGTCGCAGGCCTTGGAGGGCGCAGCGTGGATGCAGAGGCGGTGAGTTTCTTCCTTGCCCCGCGCATCAACGCTGCAGGGAGGGTGGAACACCCGAAAGTGGCTCTTGAGCTTTTGCTCTGCGATGACTACGAGAGGGCTTTGGAGTACGCCCAGTGCCTGAACCGCCTGAACACCAGGCGCCAGAGGGATGAAGACCGGATCCTTGAGGAGATTTTCCAGGACGAAGAGAAGCTCGAGTGTTTGGAGGATGAAATTATCGTTCTCTCTGGAGAGAACTGGAACATCGGCGTTTTAGGGATTGTGGCTTCCCGCCTAAGCGAGCGTTTCATGCGGCCGGTTTTCGTTTGCGGGGTGCATGGGGATATAGCGGTTGGATCAGGACGGGGTGTGGAGGGTCTGAGTCTTCTTGAGATTCTGGAATCCTGTGCACCGCTTTTTCTGCGTTATGGGGGCCATGAAATGGCCGCAGGGTTGAAAATCCCCAGGGAAAATATCCCCCACTTTCGTAAAGAGGCCAACAGACGCTTTGGGGAGAGGGTCCGGTCTCTCAGGCTCTCCCGGGGCCTTGTGGTTGATGCGGTGGTGGGGCTTGCCGACATTGACGGAAGGTTCCTTGAGCTGTGGGAAAAGCTCAAGCCCTTTGGCGAGAAGAATCCCAGCCCGCTTTTTGCCACGCTCAATGTGATGCTTGTTGAGCGCTGGGCGTGGGGGAAAGGCGGCAACCACCTTCGTTTCCTCATCCGACAGGGAAGGGAATGGCAAGAGGCTGTGGTCTTTGGGGGGAAGGAGCGGGCGGGAGAGCTCTTCGAGAGTTCGCTCGTGGACCTCGCTTTTGAGGTTGACGTGAACGCCCTGCGTTCTCCGTATCTCAAAGTGCAGGACTGGCGAATCAAAAAGTGAGGAGGTTGACTGGTGCCGTGGATCTTGCTCAGTACATCCGGAACATCCCTGATTTTCCCACTCGCGGGATTCAGTTCAAGGATATCACGACTCTCCTGAAGAACAGAGAGGCCTTCCGCGAGGCTATCGACCGCCTGGCGGAGGCCCTGCGGACCATGAATCCGGATCTTGTGGTTGGGATTGAGGCCCGGGGTTTCATCATCGGGGCACCGGTAGCCTATATTCTGGGATGTGGTTTTGTGCCGGTGCGGAAAAAAGGGAAACTTCCTGCGGCAACGCTTGCCAAGACCTATGAGCTTGAGTACGGTTCGGCAACTCTCGAAATCCACCGGGACGCCATTGAAGCAGGGCAGCGGGTGGTTGTGGTTGACGACCTTCTGGCTACAGGGGGAACCACAAAGGCGGTGTGCGAGATGGTGGAAGAACTCGGAGGAAATATCGTGGGGATTGGTTTTGTTATAGAGCTTGAATCCCTGCGCGGGAGGGAACGGCTGAAGCAGTACCCCGTGGTTTCCCTGGTGCGGCTTTAGGGGTGAGGACGATGGCCCAGGCGGGGTAGAGGAAAAGGAGAGTCTGGCGACGCTTTTTGAGCGGATTGCCTCATATCACCCTGAATTCGACCGTGACCTTGTGGAGCGGGCGTACCATTTTGCCTTCAGGGCCCACGAGGGTCAGGTGCGGCTTTCGGGTGAGCCCTTTTTTGTCCACCCTCTTGCGGTGGCCCACATCGTGGCGGATCTCCGGATGGATGAGGTGACCATTGCGGCGGCCCTGCTCCATGACGTCCTCGAGGACAGCGATGTTACGGAGGAAGCCTTGCAGAGGGAGTTCGGGGATGAAGTCACGCGCCTTGTCCAGGGAGTTACCAAGCTTAACGTGGGGTTTTCGTACACCTCGAAAGAGGAAGCCCAGGTGGAGAACTACCGGCGACTCTTTGTGGCCATGGCCGAGGACGTGCGGGTTATCATTATTAAACTTGCCGATCGTCTCCACAACATGCGAACCCTCAAGTACCAGAACCGGCAAAAAAAAGAGGAAATCGCCCGGGAGACCCTGGAAATCTTTGCCCCTATTGCTCATCGCCTGGGAATGTACGCCATGCAGGTGGAGCTCGAGAATCTCTCTCTCTTTTTCCTCGACCCGGAGGCGTACTGCGCCATCCAGCGTGGAGTGGAGCGGCTGAAGGCGGAACGGGAGGCGCAGATTGAGGAGGCAAAAAGACAAATTGCCGAACGCCTCAAGCGCGCGGGTATTGAGGGGGAAATCCAGAGCCGCTTCAAGCACATCTACAGCATCTACAACAAGCTCCGCCGCCAGAATCTGAACCTTGAGGACCTTCCGGACCTTATCGCCCTGCGGGTGATCGTGCGGACCGTGGAAGAGTGCTATGCCGTTTTGGGCATCGTTCATTCCCTCTGGAACCCCATCGAAGGCCGCTTTAAGGACTACATTGCCGTCCCGAAGTCCAATATGTACCAGTCCCTTCACACCACCGTCATCGGTCCCAAAGGGCTTCCCATGGAGGTGCAGATTCGTACCTGGGACATGCACCAGGTTGCGGAATACGGCATTGCAGCACACTGGAAGTACAAGGAGGGGAAAACCCAGGAGACGGACAACGGCTTTGACGAACGGATGGCCTGGCTCCGGCAGATTCTCGAGTGGCAACAGGATTTGAAGAGCACCCGTGAGTTCATGGAGAGTCTGAAAATCAGTCTCTTCGACGACGAGGTTTACGTTTTTACTCCAAAGGGTGACCTCAAGAAGCTCCCCAAAGGGTCCACACCCATCGATTTTGCCTATCTTATCCACACCGAGGTGGGCAACACCTGCGTGGGGGCACGGGTCAACAAGAAGATGGTTCCCCTGGACTACGAGTTAAAAAGCGGGGATATCGTGGAAATCATTACCTCTCGCTCTTCTTCAGGACCCAGTGCCGACTGGCTGAAAATTGCAAAAACGCCTGCGGCTCGGAGCAAGATCCGGGCGTTCCTCCGCAAGAAGAACCAGGAGATGAACCGGGAAAAGGGTCGGGAGCTCTTCGTCCGGGAGATGGAGAAGTACTCCCTGACACCTGAGGAGAACTTCAGGGTCACCGAAAATCTCAACGCCTTTCTGGAGCGGGAACGCCTCAAGGACATCGAGGACCTGTACGTGGCTATCGGGGAGGGACGCTACAGCGCCCGGTACGTGGTGAACAAGATCATCCCCTACGCCATTCGCCGCCGTTTCCAGGAGAGGAAAAAGGCCGGAATTTCCCGTCCTTTCCGGGAGGAGGAGAGCGTCATCGTCCAAGGGGAATCGAATCTCGTGGTGCGTCTGGCGCGGTGCTGTGCCCCTATCCCGGGGGATGACATCGTGGCCTTCGTTACCCAGGGAAAGGGCATCACGGTGCACCGGCGCGACTGTTCGAATCTTGCTGCTTTAACCCAGGACACGAACCGTTTCCTCAGTGCCGAGTGGGTGGGGGACATCGAAGGCCGGTTCCACACCGGAATTGTCGTTGAGGCTCTTGACCGGCCGAAGCTTCTGGCGGATGTCTCAGGGGCTATCTCGAACTGCCAAGTGGAAATTAAGGCCGTTCGAGCGCACACCGTGGCGGATGAAGCTCGCATCCACCTTGTGGTGGAGGTGAGAAACCGCGAGGAGCTCGAAGAGGTTTTTAAGGAAATCCGCAAGGTTGCCAACGTGCAGAGCGTGAAGAGAGGAGGAGTGTTTTCCCCTCGATGAGGGCTGTTGTCCAGCGAGTGCGGAGTGCTTCGGTCAGGGTTAACGGAGAGGTCGTGGGTGCCATTGAGCGAGGGCTTCTTGTGTTCCTCGGGGTTGGAAAGGACGATACAGAAAAAGACCTGGAGTTCATGGTGTGGAAGATTCCTCGCCTTCGGGTCTTTGAGGATCCTCAGGGGAAGATGAACCTCAATGTCCAGGATATTCAGGGAGCGGTGCTCTGTGTCCCTCAGTTCACCCTCTATGGGGACTGTCGCCGGGGTCTTCGACCGAGTTTCGACGAGGCGGCTCCTCCGGAGATGGCGCGACAGTACTACGAGGAATTCCTTCGTCGTTTGCGGGAGACAGGTGTTCGGGTTGAGAGCGGTGTTTTCGGAGCGTTCATGGAAGTCGAACTCCAAAACGACGGCCCGGTCACGATACTCCTTGAGAGTAAAGAAAGGAGGAGAGCATGAGTCTTTTCGTCGAACGGTTTATTCTCGGGGATCTCGCGACGAACTGCTACGTCATCCACAACGGGCAGGAAGCGCTGATCCTTGATCCTGCCCTGGGTTCTGAGGAACTCCGGCGGTGGATTCAGGACCAGAACCTTACGGTCCGCTATATCGTGAACACCCACGGCCACATTGACCATATCGGTGGCAATGCCTTTTTCAAAGAAGCCTTTCCTGGAGCACTCCTTGCCGTTCACGACGCGGACCTTCTGTATCTTGTGCGTCCTGACCTCAACCTCTCTCAAGAGTTCTCACGGGCTTTCGTTTCCCCCCTTCCGGACCTTACCTTCCAGGGAGAAGATGCGTGGATTGCGCTGGGGGATGAGCGTGTGGAGGTGCTGCAAACCCCCGGGCACACCCCGGGGAGCGTGTGTCTCTTCTTTCCCGAAAAGCGGTGGCTCTTCAGCGGGGATACACTCTTTTTTGGGTCAGTGGGACGAACTGACCTTCCCGGAGGGTCGTTCCGGGACCTGGTGGAGAGTTTGGGGAAGATTTTCGAACGCTTCTCCGACGACGTCCAGGTATTTCCCGGCCACGGACCCCTGACGGACATTGGGACGGAACGCAAAACCAACGCCTACTACCTCATGTACGTGGCCCAGAGGTGAAACCCTGCTTTACCTCTGGGCTTTTTCGATCAGGGCAAGGTACTGAGCGACAAGTGCTTCGGCTCGTTCCCGATCTTTTGCTTCGGCAAAGACCCGGATGAGGGGCTCGGTTCCTGAGGGTCGCACGAGCACCCAACTGCCGTCGTCAAAGACCACTTTGAAACCGTCGGTGGTGATGCGGTTTTTCTCCTTTTTCGTGGCCTCGTCCACCGCGGCAAGCACTGCGTCGCGTTTTTCGGGGTCAATGGTGACTTTCTTTTTTACCTGATAGTATGGAGGGAGTTCCTGGAGGAGTTCACTTAAGGATTTCCCAGAGTTCGCAAGGATGTGAAGGATGAAAGCTGCAGCCATCGCTCCATCCCGCCCCCAGACGAAATCCGGGAAAATCATGCCCCCGTTCTCCTCACAGCCGAAAATCCCCCCTTTCTCCTGGAGAGCTTTCGCCACCACAAGGTCTCCCACGGCGGTGGTGATGACCTCGCGATTTGTGGCTTTCGCAATCTCCTGGAGGATATGAGTTGTGGCTACAGTAGTCACGATGGGACCGGGGATAGGTCTTTGAGCCAGTTCTTTTGCCACAAGACTCACGCTGAGGTCCCCCGGCACAAACTCTCCCTTCTCCGTGATGACGATGAGGCGGTCCCCATCGCCGTCCTGGGCAAAACCAAGATCAAAGTCACCATGGCGGATGAGGGTGACGATGTCCTTGAGGTTCTCCGGCGTGGGCTCGGGGTTTCTCCCGGGGAAGTTCCCATCAGGGTGGGCGTTGAGCGTGACAACACGACACCCCATCTCCGAGAGGAGGTAAGGGGTGATGAGGGAAGGGGCGCCATTAGCGCAGTCCAGGGCTACCCGGAAGCTCCTCTTGCGGATTGCCGCAACATCCACCCGAGACATGATGGCGGCAATGTAGTCCCAGCGAATGTCGCGCTTTATGGTTTCCTGGCGGATTTCAAACCACGATGCCCGACAGAAGGTCTCACCGAAGAATATCCGCTCCACTTCCACTTCTTTTTCCCGATCAAGCCCCTTTCCGCTTTTTTCCATGAACTTGATACCGTTCCATTCCGGGGGGTTGTGGCTTGCGGTGACCATGGCTCCCCACATCTGCCACTGCCGGCAGGCCCATTGAAGAGCAGGGGTGGCCGTCACCCCGAGTTCCACCACCTGGCACCCCGCAGAGCAAAGCCCGGCAACGACGGCGTTATAGAGCATTTCACTTGTCTTTCGGGCATCCCGGCCCACGACGACGCTCTCTCCCCCGATGAACGTGGCAAAGCTCAGGGCAAGTTTCGTCGCCATTTCAGGGGTCAGGACTTCGTTGGCCACTCGCCGTATGCCAAAAGTTCCAAAGAGCTTGGGCATGGTTTCCACCCCACTCGCTGAAGAGCATGGTACAATAAATAGCAAAACTCCATCCCATTATACCAGGTGAACCCATGAGGGAGAAAATCGAAGCGCTGGCGAGAATCAGTGAGCTCATCACCTCGGACATGTACTTTGAGGATATTTTGCGTCTCATCGTAACAATCACTGCTCAGGTCATGGGCTCCAATATCTGTTCCCTGATGCTCCTTGACGAGAAGAAGAAGCTCCTTGAAGTGAAAGCCACGCAGTCGGTGAGCGAAGCGTACAACAGGAAACCCCCGCTCCGCCTTGGAGAGGGAATCGCCGGGCTTGCAGCGCTTGAGGGGCGACCCATCATCGTCCGCGACGTCAAAGAGGACCCTCGCTACGTCAATAAAGACATCGCCGAAAAGGAAGGACTGGCCTCTCTCGTGAGCCTGCCCCTTATCGTTCGGGGAAAAGTCATCGGGGTGTTGAACCTCTACACCTCAGAACCCCGGGATTTCGCAGAGGACGAAATCAAGCTCCTCACTGCCATAGCGAACCAGGCGGCCATCGTCATCGAGAACCACCGCCTCATCATGGAGAGCGAGCTCGTCAAAGAAGAGCTTGAAGCCCGGAAGAGAATCGAACGGGCTAAGGGGATCCTCATGCAGGAGTATGGCCTTACGGAAGAAGAGGCCTACCGCCGCATTCAGCGCTACAGCATGAACAAGGGGAAGAGCATGAAGGAAGTGGCCGAGGCCATCATCCTCGCCTGGGAGATGAAGAAGAAATGAAAACCCCCAGGAACACCCCTGTGCCGAGGAGTACAATGGTTGCCCCGGCGGGGGCGTCGAGGAAGTACGCCAGGAAAAGCCCGCCCATGGCAATGGCAACGCCGTCAAGGAGAGCAAGAAGCATCGCCTGAGGTATGGTCCTTGTTCTCTGGAGGGCGGTGGCTGCAGGAAGGACAAGGAGCGCCGAGGCGAGCACAATCCCCACAACCCTTGTGGCCAGAACGACTACTGAGGCTACCAGTGCCACAAGGAGGTATGAGAATGCCTCCACGGAAATGCCACTTGCTTTTCCCCCTTCCGGATCCAGAGTAATTACCACGAATTCCTTATAGAAGAGGAAAAGGAAAAAGAGCAGCACCCCGCCGAGGACCAGGGCGAGAAGGAGGTCTTCCCGGGTAATGGCAAGGATATTCCCGAAGAGATACCCAAAGAGGTCGACGTTGCGGATTTTCACCACCCCGATGAGGAAGGCTCCCAGAGCCATGGTGCTGGCAAAGACGATGCCCACAAGCGTATCCTCTTTGAGGCGACGGTGTTTTGCCAGGGTGGCAATGCCCAGGCTCACAAGGAGACAGAAGACGAAACTCGACACCACAGGATGGATGCCAAGGACGTACCCCAAAACCACGCCCCCGAAGGCAGCATGAGAAATCCCGGCCCCCATGAAAGAGAGCCGCTTGAGCACCACAAAAACACCCACCAGGGCGCAGAGTGCCCCAACGATGCATCCTGCAAGCACGGCCCGTTGCATGAAGGCAAGACCGAAGACGCTCACAAAGCCCCCAGACCCCCCTCGTTCTTCTCCCTCCGCACCACAATGTGGGGGATGTCTCCGTGGTGGAAGAATGCTGCCTCTTTCCCGTACAGCGCCTCAAGCATTTCCCCGGAAATCACCTCCTCGGGTCTTCGGTGGCAGAAGATGGTGCGGTTCAGGCAGGCGATACTGTCCGCGTACTGGGCGATGACTCCCACATCGTGGGAGATAACAAGAATCGTGACTCCTTCCCTTTTCAATCGCAGGAGAAGCTCGTAGAAGCTTTCGTGATTTTTAGGGTCGACGGCCGTTGTGGGTTCATCGCAGAGGAGGAGCTTTGGATGCACGCTCAGCGCCCGGGCGATGAGCGCCCGCTGCCTTTCTCCTCCAGAGAGTTCTCCGAAGAGCCGATCCTTGAGGTGGAGGAGGTGTACGGCCTCCAGAGCTTTCTCAACAGCCTCCCAGTCTGACCTTCCGGGTCTTTTCCCCACCCCAATGAGCCCATACCTTCCTGTGAGGACGAATTCCCCAAGCGTAATGGGGAAATGGGGATCAAAGTGCGAAAGTTGCGGCACATACCCAATCCGGTGGCGAAGCGGGCCAAGGTCTTCGGGAGGCCTCCCGAAGACCCGTACCTTTCCTCTTCTTGCAGGTAGAAGTCCCAAGAGGATTTTGAGGAGGGTGGTTTTTCCGGCGCCATTGGGCCCGATGAGGGCCACGAACTCCCCCTCGCAGACGGTAAGGGAGACGTCTTCAAGGACCGGAACATCTTCATAGGCGAAGTACAGGTGTTCAACCTCGATGACCGGTCGGGTCATGGTCTTATCCCTTCAGGGCCTCTGCCAGGGTTTCGAGGTTCTGCCGCATGAGCCTGTAGTAGGGGAGATCTGGGAAACTCCCCAAGGGATCGAACCACACCAGAGAACTTCCCGTTTCTTCGGCAAGAACCCGGGCGGCTTTTACGCTGAACTGGGGTTCCACAACAATCACCCTGACCCCCTTTTCCTTCATAAGCGCGACAAGCTGCATCAGCTCCTTCGGAGAGGGCTCGTATCCTGGGGCTTTCTCAAGGACCGCAACTTCCTCAAGACCATAGTCCCGGGCAAGATAGCTCAGGGAGGCGTGGGTAGCTACAAAGGCCCGAGAGGAGAGGGTAGTGACTTCCTTCTCGAACCAGGCATCGAGTTCTTTAAGGATTTCCGTGTATGTCCGGGCGTTCTCAAGGTAGAAGCTTTTGCCCTCAGGGTCAAGGGAGGCCAGGGCCTGGGCAATATCCCGAACGATGATTTTAGCGTTTTTGAGGGAGAGCCAGATATGGGGATTGGCCTCACCGGGGTGTTCCTCAAGGAGCTCAAGGTGAGAAGAGAGGTAAAACACCGGTGCCCCTTCTTTCCCGGCAGCCCGGATGACCTTCTCAAGGAAAGCATCAAACCCAAGTCCTACGAGGAAGAAGGCATCGGCCTGGGCGGCTTTCGTGACATCAGAAGGGGTAGGTTCATAGGTGTGGGGGTTGGCGCCATTTGGGACAAGCTGCACGACGGTGACACGGTCCTGTCCCACCTGGGCCACAAGGTCGCAGAGCGGGGGAATGGACGCCGCGACGGTGAGCGCCAGGGCAGAGCCTCCAAAAAGCACAAGGAGCGTCACAACGCCGAGAACCCTCATGGCCGTATTCCTCCCTCCTCATTTCCAGAAGAGGCCACAGTGGCAACGGCCATTGCGTTCCACGCTCCCCTGCCGGGTCTCAAGGCAGGGGCAGACGTTTTCAGGGATGTTGTCGATTTTGCAGGGGCAGTAGAAATCCCCGTAGCGCTCGTACTTTTTGAGGAGTGCTTCAATGAGAGGTTCTTTCATCTCGTTAAAATGGTACCCCCGGAGCCGGGCAAAGTTCTCCACCCGGGTACGGATTTCCTCTTCGGGACTCATGTCCTTGGGTCTCCTGAGGACCCAGGAACCGTTCTCCTCTGTAAGCGTGAGCACCGCCCCGCACACGGGGCAGACCACCCGTTTTCCCGGAACCTTTTCCTCCTTAAGGAGAAAGGCTACCTGACATACGGGACAGAGCATACGCTCAGACGTCATTTTTCCAAAGCCTCCCTGATACGGAGTTCGTCGTATCCCACGATGACCTCTTCGCCGATTACGATGACCGGGAACGCCCGCCGTCCAGAAATGCGCTGAACCTCGGCAACGGTCTTCTCCTTTTCTTCTTCGGGAAGAAGGTCCACATCGACGAAATTGTACGGAATATTCCGGCTCTCGAAGAAGCGCTTGGCCATTTTGCAGAATGGGCAGGTACTCAGGGCATAGAGCATAACGGATTTCATTGTTGTACCCCCTTTTCTCACGCATTATACTCTATAACCTGGTGCAAAGAGAATTTATTCGGTGATCCAAAGTTTTTTGCAGTCTTTCCCGGTCTTCTCCCGCTCCACTCTGGTGGTCAATATTTTCTGGTCCATGAAGGGAGAAAGTGGTTCGGCTTCTCCTTCGGTCATGAGGTAACCGCTCTCAAATCGTACTCCGTGGACTTCCGGGACAGAGAAGACGCTCACGTCGATGCATACCGTCATCCCGGGTCTGAGAGCGTCGTCACTGTGGGGGCCGAAAAAAGGAGCCTCGGCTTCCATCAGCCCTATGGTGTGGACAAAGGGGCAAACGAGGCACTTTTTGTACCGTACCCCCTCTGCGTGAGGAACTCTCGGGTAGTAGCGTCGATTTCCCTTCCCCGTATCCCTGGCCTGAGATTCTCCCGAGTTATCCGGTAGGCTTCGACCAGGTCATGAAGGCAGAGTCGCTGGGTCTTGGAAGGTTTTCCGCCGACGACCATGGTGTACCCGAAAACCCCGGCGTACCCATTGTAGCAAGGACTCAGGCCCAGCGTCACGGTTTCACCGCTTTCGAATCTTTTCTCCGAGGCAGTAGGCACTACGCCGTTTGACCGTTTACCGCTGGCCACGATGGTCTTGAAGGCAAACCAGTTTGCTCCCTGGTGCCAGGCTTTCCATTCCCCGGCGGCAGCAATGTCTCTCTCCCTTGTGCCCTCTCTGACCAGGGGTTCCATCGCCTGAAAGGCTTCTTTAGCGATGGCGAAGGCATTCTGGATCTGCTCCGTTTCCCGGGGGACTTTATTTCCCGGAACCGCTCGTATTCGGGGGTTACGTCTACGAGTTCTACTTCTCGCAGGTCCTTCCCAGGGAGCCGGTGGACCCCAAGGGACATTCTCTCAGGGCCGACTACGCCAATGCGCTCTCCCTTTCCCTTCAGGCCGACTTCACAGAAGATTTCGGCAAAGGAGGATATTCTGGCATTGGGGTATTCCTCTCCTGGAACCATGAAAACCGGAATGTTTCGGGTTTCCCTGATGCTGGAATTGATTTTGGCGAATGGCTCCGACTCCGGACCTCCCAGGATCATCGGTTCCCCGTGGCGGGGAACGACAACACAACCACTCTCAAACTGGGGACACCATCCCGAAAGGTACCAGCCATTGGCAATATTGAGCTTGTCGTAGTAAATGAGGATGGTGGCTAAGTGTGTGATGGCTCAGCGTCAATGGCTGTGAGTACCGATCAAGACTTTGCTTTCTTTGCCCATCCTGTGGCCGTTACCTGCGTAGGAGAGGAAATTCCAGGAACTTCCCCCAATGGAAGGAGAAGTTCAGCCCCAGAAGCCTTAAAGGCCCAAAGGATAAGTCCAGAAGACCCAAAAAGAGTCGGAAACTGGATCATGGGAAGAGGCTCTGGAGGGGGCTGAGAGGCACTGGTTTCTCGAGTACTCCACGTGATGTGGACCTATACAAGAACTTGTAAAACCGGGCGAGCATCTTCTATAATGTCTCTGGAGACGAAAAGGGAGAGGTGGCTGAGTGGACGAAGGCGCCCGCCTGGAGAGCGGGTAGGCAGGGGTTGAGCCTGCCTCGTGGGTTCGAATCCCACCCTCTCCGCCAGATTTGCCTCTAATCGTGCTAGGCGGGGAGTTAGCGGTGCCCTGTACCTGCAATCCGCTACAGCAGGGCTGAATTCCGGCATGAGGTCCTTCCTTTCAGCCCCGGTTGGGGAAACGGGGTGTTGAGGGCTGGGTCCTGCGCGACGAATCCTCGCCAACCCCGCCAGGCCCGGGAGGGAGCAACGGTACGCGAGGCTCTTCGGGTGCCGCAGGGGTGCCTGGCCGGAGCTACCAGCCTCGACACGGCCTGGGAGGGAGCGATCGAGTGACGGTGCACGATTAGAGGCAATTTTGTGGTTGTCCTCAGAGAGGTGGAACGTTGTCGTACCTTGCGCTGTACCGGAAGTGGAGACCGTACCGTTTTGAAGACATTGCCGGACAGGACACCGTCATCCAGGTCCTCCTGAACGCCCTGAAATCTCAACGCATCCCCCATGCTTTCCTCTTTTCCGGTCCCCGGGGCGTGGGGAAAACCACCACCGCCCGGGTGCTCGCTATGGCGTTGAACTGCCGCGAGGGGGTGACACCAGCTCCCTGCGGAGTCTGTAATTCGTGCCTTGCTATCCGTCAGGGTCGGGCCCTGGACGTTGTGGAGATTGATGCCGCCTCGCACCGGGGGATTGACGAAATTCGGGAGCTCCGGGAGAACGTCAAATACGTTCCGCTTGAATCCCGTTTCAAGGTTTACATCATTGACGAGGTGCACATGCTTACCCCGGAAGCCTTTAATGCCCTTTTGAAGACCCTTGAAGAGCCACCGGGGCATGTTGTGTTCATTCTCGCGACCACGGACCCAAAGCGACTTCCGGAAACCATCCTCTCAAGATGCGTGCGTCTTTTCTTCAACCCCATTCCCCATGAGGTCATCGTGGAACAGCTTCGCAGGATTGCCGCTTCAGAGGAGGTCTCAATCGAGGAGGATGTGCTCCACCTCATTGCCCGAAAGGCAGAGGGATCTTTACGGGATGCGGAAAGCCTCCTGGAGCAGCTTCTCGCCTTTGGTGAGAAGGTGATTCCCCTCTCCCTTGCGGTCAAGGTGCTCCGGGATGTAGAGACCAGGGATCTTGATGCCTTTTTCGCCCTTTTGTGTAAGAAAGACCTGGGGAAGGCTCTCGTGACCCTGGAGGAGTGGCTTTCCCGTGGTCTTGGCCCGGAAGATATTGTGGCAAGCCTTGTGCAGTACTTCCGTGACCTTTTCGTGGTTGCCTCCTCAACGTATCACTCTCTTTTTGGGATTTCCCAGTCCCGCTGGAGTGACCTGAAGGCGCTGGCTGAGCCTTTTGACCCCCAGGTGTTCGGAACCGTCCTCAACCGGTTGCGTGTTCTTGAGGGGGATCTACGCCGCCTCCCCCATGCTCGCGTTTTGCTTGAGGTTGCTCTCCTTGATATAATGGAATGCTTAGGGCAAAAAGGAGAGGAAGAAAAACCGGAGGCATCTGGAACCGTTCCTTCCCGGAGGGATTTCTGGCAGGAGGTGCTCCAGGAGGTCAAGCGCTCAAAAATTTCGCTTTACGCCTTTCTGCAGCTTGCCGAGGTTCGCTTCGAGGAGCCCTCGCGCCTTGTCATCGCCTTTGGGCCAGACTGTCAGTTCCACAAAGAAAGCGTGGAACGCCGGGAGAATTTGGAAATCCTCGAGAAGGCGCTTTTGCGTGTACGCGGGGAGAAATGCCGGATTGAGTGTGTGCTTCAGGGGGAGAGAAAGGTAGAGACTCGGGAGGTCGTGGTTTCTGAAGCTCCCAGGAAAACGGAGCCGGTGCGGGAACGATTGCGGGAGGGGAATTCCCCTCTTCCGGAAATCCTGAATCTCTTCTCGGGAACCGTGGTGCACTACGTCCCGAGTGAGCAGCCGAAGGGCAGGTGGGAAGATGCAGAATTGGAAAAACCTGATGAAGGAAGCCCAGAAGATGCAGGCTAAGATTGCCAGGATGCAGGAAGAGCTCCGGCAGAAAACGGTGGAAGCCACAAGTGGCGGGGGAATGGTTAGGGTCACCTGCAACGGTCAGCAGGAAATCTTGAGCATCGCCATCGACCCTGAACTTCTTGAGGAGAAAGATGTCGAGATGCTCCAGGACCTGATCCTTGTTGCGGTGAACGAAGCACTGAATCGTTCCCGAGAGCTCGCCCAGGAAGAGCTGGCTAAAATCACCGGTGGTCTCAACATTCCGGGTTTGTAGAAGGTGGAAGGGGTGCAGGACGCCTATCCTGAGTCACTGGACCGGGTCATTCGCGCGCTTTCGCGATTGCCTGGAATCGGACCGAAAACTGCTCAGCGCCTCGCTTTCTACCTCGTGAAATCCCCTTCAGGGGAGCTTGAGGAACTCCTTCGGGCTCTTGAGGATATGCGGAGGAAAATCCGCTTCTGCAAACGGTGTGGTTTCTTCAGCGAGGAAGACCTCTGCCGGATCTGTCAGGACGCTTCCCGGGATGCCCATACCCTCTGTGTCGTGGAACGGCCCCAGGACGTTTTTGCCCTGGAACGGGCGGGATTCCGGGGAAGGTACCACGTTCTGCAGGGGGTCCTCTCGCCCATTTCAGGGATTGGCCCTGAGGATATTCGTATTCCTCAGCTCTTTGAGCGAATCCAAAAGGAGCACATCGAGGAGGTGATTCTGGCACTGAACCCATCAGTTGACGGGGAAGCCACGGCGCTCTTTCTGGCTCAAAAGCTCGGTGCTTTTCCGGTGAAGGTAACCCTGATTGCCCGGGGATTGCCCTCGGGTGGAGACCTTGAGTTTGCCGATGAGGTGACGCTGGCACAGGCGCTTGAGGGGAGACGAGAAATTCGCGTGACTCCAGGAAAGGAGGCCTCGTAACCTTGGAAAAACCCCTGGAAATTCGATGGCATGGCCGGGGAGGGCAGGGAGTCGTCACCGCCTCTCGCATCCTTGCCGATGCCCTGCTGCGGGAAGGGAAGTACTTCCAGGCTTTCCCCGAGTACGGTCCTGAACGAATGGGTGCTCCGGTGAAGGCATACAACCGGGTAAGCAGCACCCCGATTCGCATTCACTCAGGAGTGACAAATCCTGAGATGGTCGTGGTGGTGGACCCCACTCTTCTTGGAACGGTGGACGTCCTTGAAGGTCTTGCCGAGAATGGAACGGTGGTGGCCAATTTCCCCGGGACTCCGGGAGATTTGCGGAATCTCCTCCATTTTACTTCCGGAACGGTGGTGGTGGTGGACGCTTCCCGGATTTCTCGGGAAATCCTCGGGCGGGTGGTGGTGAACACTCCGATTCTTGGGGCGCTCTGTCGGGTTTTGTCAGAAGTGAAGCTCGAGAACGTCCTTGAAGCCGTAAAAGCACAGTTTGGAGAGAAACTCCGGGCAGAGGTGGTGGAGAAAAACCTCGCCTGTTTACGAAGAGCGTATGAGGAGGCGCAGATAGGATGAGCAAGCTCAAGAGCTGGAAGGAACTCCCCCCAGGTGGGCTTATCCCTGAAGCAGGGAATGCTCGAACCTACAAAACCGGCGACTGGAGGACCGAGAGACCTCAGGTGGACAAGGCAAAATGCATTAACTGTTTCTTCTGCTGGGCATACTGCCCTGATGCTTCGGTGATTGTTGATGCCGACCGGGGGACGATGGAAGGCTTTGATTACGACCACTGCAAGGGCTGTGGCATCTGTGCGAGTGTTTGCCCCAAGCAGGCGATCACCATGATTCCGGAACGGTAGAAAGCGAGGGAGGTTCAGTGAGCAAGGTCCTTGGTTTGAATGGGAATGCCGCGGCGGCTCACGCCATGCGCCAGATTAACCCTCATGTCGTTGCCGCCTATCCCATCACCCCGCAAACGGACTGTGTGGAACGCTTTGCTGAGTTCGTCAGCGAAGGTCTTGTGGACACCGAGTTCGTGACGGTGGAGAGCGAACACAGTGCGCTGAGTGCCTGCATCGGTGCGGCGGCGGCCGGCGGCCGGGTGATGACGGCGACGTCCTCCCAGGGGCTGGCCCTCATGTGGGAGATGCTCTACATTGCCGCCAGCATGCGTCTGCCCATCGTCATGATGGTGGTGAACCGGGCGCTTTCGGGGAACATCAACATCCACTGCGATCACTCCGATACCATGGGGGCCCGGGATGCAGGGATGGATTCAGCTATTTTCGGAAAACGCCCAGGAAGTGTACGACAACATGATTCAGGCGGTGAGGATTGCGGAGGACATGAGGGTTCGGCTCCCGGTGATGGTCACCCAGGATGGGTTCATCATCAGCCACGCTGTGGAGCGGGTGGAGTTGCTTGACGACGAGGAAGTGAAAAACTTCGTAGGACCGTACAGGCCTCTGTACCCCCTCCTTGACGTTCGTAATCCGGTCACCTATGGTCCTCTGGACCTTTTCGATTACTACTTCGAACATAAACGCTCCGAAATTGAGGCCATCGATAACTGTCTTCCGGTCATCGAAGAGGTCGGAAAAGAGTTCGGAAGGCTTTCCGGAAGGTCCTATGGACTTCTTGAAGAGTACAGACTTGAGGATGCGGAGTACGCGGTGGTGGCTCTGGGTTCAACCTGCGGCACCGCTAAAGAGGCGGTGGATCGGCTGCGGGACCGGGGGAAGAAGGTTGGGCTTTTGAAAATCCGCTGTTTCCGGCCGTTCCCCAAAGACGAAGTCATTCGTGCCCTGGCGCCGCGAAAGGGCGTTGCAGTCCTGGATCGCTCGGTCGTCTTTGGCGGTTTTGGTGGGCCGGTGTTCACCGAAATCCGTTCCGCTCTTTACGACCTTCCATCCCGGCCACTGATTGTCGACTTCTACTACGGCCTTGGAGGACGAGACATTTACGTTGAGGACATCGAGAAGGCCTTCGCCCGCGTTGAGGAAGTTGTTCGGGTAGGACGGGTGGAGAAACACATCGACTATCTCGGTTTGAGGGAGTAGGAGGGTGACGACCATGCCAACCCTGAAAGAACTGGCGAAGCGACCGGAACGGCTCACCCCGGGGCATCGGCTCTGTGCGGGGTGTGGAGCGCCCATTGCGGTGCGGCTCATCCTTGCGGCGGCGGATAAGCCGGTGGTGGCGGCGAACGCCACGGGGTGCCTGGAAGTTTCAACGACCATTTTCCCCTACACCGCCTGGAACATTCCCTGGATTCACAGCGCCTTTGAGAACGCCGCGGCCACCATTGCTGGTGTTGAGAGCATGTACCGGGCCAGGCGCAGAAGAGGGGAGATTGAAGAGGAAATCTACTTCGTCGCCTTTGGAGGGGACGGAGGAACCTACGACATCGGGCTTCAGGCGCTTTCTGGAGCTTTAGAGCGGGGGCACCGTTTCCTCTACGTCTGCTACAACAACGAAGCCTACATGAACACGGGTATCCAGCGTTCCAGCGCCACACCCCTTGGGGCCTGGACGACCACAAGCCCCGTGGGAAGGGTGCTCCCGGGGAAGACCCAGTGGCGGAAGAACCTCACCGAAATCGTTGCTGCTCACGGCATCCCCTATGTTGCCCAGTCGGTGGCCTCAAACTGGCGGGATCTTGTCACCAAGGCGGAGAAGGCGTTCCACACCGACGGACCGTCGTTCATCAACGTTCTTGCTTCATGCAACCGGGGCTGGCGCCATGAGCCCTCAGAAACTCTAAAGATTATGCAGCTTGCAGTGGACTGTTGCATCTGGCCACTCTACGAGGTGGAAAACGGAGTGTACCGGCTCACGTATAAACCCAAGGAGAAAAAGCCGGTGGAAGAGTGGTTGAGGGCCCAGGGGAGGTTCCGTCACCTCCTGGCGCCAGAGAACCGTCACCTCGTTGAGGCTTTCCAGCGCTACGTCGATGAGGAGTGGGAACGCCTCCTGAAAAAGTGTGGGGAGGCGTGAGGCAAAAAGGGGTGGGGACATCCCACCCCTTTTTGCGTTTTCCAAAGAAGCGCTGGGTCCCCCGGTGTCCCGCATGATGTGAACCCATACAGACTTGACAGAGGATACCGTATATGGTATATTGACATCGATGACATCGTAGGCGCAGGATGTCCAATGTCGTCACAAGCAAGAGGAAGAAGGGCTTTCAAGTTTATCCTTCCGGCTTTGCTGTGCATGCTTTTTGTCCACATCATCCCCATTTTCTGGGGTGCCTACATCGCCTTCATCGACCTTGATATCTACACCATTACCCGGTGGATGCAGGCTCCCTTTGTGGGGTTGCGCAATTTCTTCACGGTGTTCTCTCCTGCAACCGATGTTGGTGTTCGGTACCTGCGCTCTATCTGGAATGTGGTATACTTTGGCCTTATCACCATCCCTGCGGGGTACTTTATCGGCCTTCTTGTGGCGCTACTCCTCAACCGGAAATTCTTTGGCCGGACGCTGGTACGGGGGCTCATTCTTCTGCCGTACATCACCCCGGATTCTGTGGCCTACAACGTCTGGCGGTTCATTTTCCAAGCTCGCATCGGTATTGTCAACAAGTACCTTCTTGCTCTGGGTCTTATCGAAGAACCGATTATCTGGCTTGTAGGGGACCGGGCCATTTACGCCGTGATGATTGCAAGCGTCTGGAAAGGCTGGCCTTTCGCCTGTCTCGTCCTCCTTGCCGGATTGCAGAGCATTCCTCAGGAACTCTATGAGGCGGCGAAAATCGATGGTGCATCTTCTTTTGGGCTTTTCCGTTTTGTGACCTTTCCCATGCTTCGTCCGGTGAGTGCCACCTTGCTTCTGCTTTCGGCCATCTGGAACTTCCACGCCTTTAACCAGTTCTATATCCTCCTTGGAGCCGATCCAGGGAAGACCCACGTGCCTTCGACGTTCATCCTCCAAGAGGCTTTCACCAACTTCCATTTTGGGCAGGGTGCGGCGATGTCCGTGTTCCTCACGGTAGTGGTGCTTTTGATGACCGTGGCCATTCTCCGGGTCCGGAGAAGGGGTGAGGAGTGGTGAGGCGCACCTTTTGGGCTATTCTGGGGAGAATCCTCTTTGGCCTGGCGGTTTTCCTCGTACTTGCTGGTGTGCTCATTCCTTACCTCTGGATGGTTTCCGGGTCCTTCAAGACCACCCTCGAGATTCAATCGGCCGATGTTCTGAAGCCGGAGCTCTCGCCCCGCTGGTTTCCCCGGAAGTTCACCTGGGAAAACTACCTTCGGGTGAACCGGACGGTGCGGATGCTCGATTATTTCAGAAACAGCATCATTATCAGCGTGGGAACCATGGTGTTTTCGGTGGGCATCAGCCTCTTTGCCGCCTATGCACTCTCCCGTTTCACCTTCTCTTGGAAAAGGATGTATACCCTCGCAGTGCTCTCCACACAGATGTTCCCCGGGATATCCTTCCTCATCCCGTATTTCATGATGTTCGTCCTCATCAAACACTACCTCGGACTCCCTATGCAGAACACCTACTGGGGAATGATTTTCACCTATACGTCCTTTGCCCTACCCTTTTCCATTCTCATGCTGCGGAACTTCCTGGACTCCATCCCCCGGGAGATTGATGAACAGGCTCAGATCGATGGATGTACCCCTGCGGGGGCACTTTTGCGGGTTATCTTGCCCCTTGCAAAACCCGGTATTGCCGCCGTGGGGATTTACTCCTTCATCATGGCCTGGAATGAGGTGCTTTTTGCTACCGTTTTAACCGGCCGGGAGACGAAAACCGTTGCGCTGGGGCTTCTTGAGTACATCACGGCGCAGCAAGCCCGCTGGGCGGGTATGATGGCTGCCTGTATTCTCGTTTCTATTCCTGTTCTTGTTCTCTTCAGCCTCATGCAACGGTACATCATTGAGGGACTTGTGGCGGGAGCAACCAAAGGGTGAAGGGGGTGAGAAGCAGGTTTGGTCTGAGGATATGGAAACCTTCGGATGCTTTCCACGACTCGACAAAAACGAAAGGAGGAGGGAGCAATGCGCAAGTCGTGGGTGCTTGTTGTGGTTTTTCTTTGGGCGGTATTGACATCGGTGACAGCACTGGGGAAGGGGACGATCACCTTCTGGCTCATGCCCAATGCTCCGGATGAAACACACATCCCCTGGCTGGAGGAGAAGGCTAAAGAGTTCGAAGCCCAAACCGGGTACAAGGTCAACTTTGAGGTCATTGGCTGGGGAGAGGCGTGGCAGAAGATTTCTGTCGCGCTGGCGTCACAGACCGGACCCGATGTTTTCCAGGTTGGTACCACCTGGAATCCCCAGTTTGCGGCGACCGGGGGGCTTGAGAGGCTCGACCTTGCTGAGTTTGGTGGTGCTGAGGCTTTCATGAAGGCCAACTACATCTCCACCACCTATAAAGGCGAAAGCTACGGTGTGCCCTGGTTTGCCGAAACTCGCTGTCTTTTCTATAACAAGGACATGTTCGCCAAGGCAGGGGTACAGCCTCCAGCAACGTACGACGAGCTCAAGGTGGTGGGGAAGAAGATCGTGGAGACTTTCGGTGAGGGTTCGGCCATTGCCATTGCTGGAACGAACGCCTGGGACCTCCTGCACAACTGGGCCATTGTGCTCTGGGCTTATGGTGGAGATCTCCTCACCCCCGACAACGAACAGGCGGCTTTCAATGGTGAAGCAGGAGTTACGGCCATGAAGTGGTATGCCAGTCTCATCCTCGATGGCCTTGCTGCCAAAGCCTGTGCAGAGTACAACCAGCCCCAGGCCGATGCCGCGTTCATCAACGGCAACGTGGCCATGTGCTTCATGGGTCCCTGGAATATTGCTGGCATCGAGCAGGAAAACCCCGATCTCCCCTATGACGTGGTGGAGCCTCCCGCCGGTCCGGTGAAGCGAGCTTCCTTCTCGGGAGGGAGTAACCTCGTCATCCTCAAGGGGAGCCCCAACAAAGAGGCAGCCAAGGAGTGGATCAAGTTCCTCCTCAGCAAGGAGAACCTTGTGGACTATACCAAGAACCTCTCCCATATGCTCCCGGCAAAAATCGAGGCCTTTGAGGATCCCTACTACAACACTGGTGTGTGGCAAGTTTTCAAAAAGACCCTGGGGTACGCCACGGCCTATCCGCCTCTTGCAGTATGGGGGGACATTGAGAATGCCGTGGTCCGGGAGTTCCGGAATATCCTCACTGCTGTAGCCAGCGGTCACTATTCCGAAGACACGGTGAGGCTCTACCTTGACAAAGCTGCTGAAAAAGTGAACGAGGCCCTTGCCAGGGAACGGTGATCGGCAAGACAGGGGAGCGGGTACCCGCTCCCCTGTCTTGGGAGTCGGAAAAATGGAAAAGTTTGGCATTGCTGTAATCGTGTGCTTTTTCTTTTGTATCTTCGCTGAGGCTTCGGTGGTGGTTACGGCCACAGGGGAGAACCGGTATCCCTGGGTTTCCCTTGACCTGGACGGCGATGGTCAAATCGAATGGATCCTTGAGGGAAACCTCTGGAACGTATGCTCTGCCGATGGTCAGGTGACCATGATTTGGGATGACAAGACGCTTTCTGTGTCGATTCGTCTTACCAATGTCTTTCAGGAACAGCCTTCCGGTTGGGTGAATGGATATCCGGAAATCTGGTACGGGGCGAAAGTCTGGAACACGCTGGGACCAGCACTTGACGGCCCCGTACCTCTCCCTAAGAAGCTTCGGGATCTCCGTGATATTTCCGTAACGGTGGAGTATGAAGTCCGCCGACTTGATCCTCATCTCCCGTACAATCTGTGTTTGGAGACCTGGCTCACTAAGGATACAGAGCGGGGTCGGACAGTACGGAGTGACGAAGTCGAAATCATGATATGGCTTGATTACCGGAATATGCGGGGAGCTGGGACTTTGGTTGGTCAGACGACGATTGGTGGAAGGGTGTACGATGTGTGGTATGAAGAACGCTGTGGGAGCGGAGGATGGGAATATTTCGCCTTCATACCCAGAAACCCTTCTCCTTGTGGGACAGTTACAATCTGGTGGGGACCGTTCCTGCAGGAGGCCATGAAGTACTCTCGCAGGTCCAACTGGCTGGACCTGTACTTCACAAGCATTGAGCTTGGCAGTGAGTTTGGTGCGCCGCATTACCTCAGGCGCAATGACCTTGATTGGGAAGTACGATCTTTCGTTATTTCCTGCGGCCAGAGGAACATTCTGGGAGTGGAGACACAGTAAGCTTTTGGAATCTCTGAAAAAAGAGGGGAAAGGATATGGCAACGCTGTATGACGTGGCGAAACTTGCAGGAGTATCTCCAAAGACCGTTTCCCGAGTCCTCAACGAGAGCCACCTGGTGGCCGAAGAGACGCGAAAGCGCGTCTGGGAAGCCATCCGAAAGCTCGATTACCATCCCAATGTCATGGCCTCCTCCCTGAAGAAGAAACGTTCCAACAACATCGGGTTTGTCGTTCCTTACGGGTCCGACTTTGTCTTCCATGACCTCAACATGATGGAGCAGCTTCGGGGAGTGCACGATGCAGTGACTCAGGAGGGGTACAATCTCCTTGTTTCCGTTCCGCTCAGCAAGAAAGATTCCCATCAGGAAGCCGTGAGACTTCTGAAAAAGCGTAGCATCGATGGAGTAATTCTCTACCCTTCGGCGGGAATTGACCCTATCATTGCAGAGTTTGACGCCAAGTCCCTGCGTTACGTGACCCTGGGGATGTACTCGGAGCGTCAGGAGACGAACTTTGTGGAGATCAATGTCTTCCCCGGGGCCTATCTTGCCACGCAGTTTCTCCTTGCCCAGGGGCATCAGGTGATTGGCCTCATCACAAGGCCCAAGAGCTTTTTCAACTATCCGAAAGAAGACCTCTACGTTCAAGGGTACCGGAAGGCCCTCAAGGAGGCAGGAGTGGAGTTTCGTCCTGAACTTGTGCGGGAGGGGGACTTCACCTTCGAGGGGGGATACAGGGAGTGCCTTCTTTTGAAGCGGACACACCCCGAGATGACCGCGCTCATCTGTGCCAGCGACCCGATGACTTACGGAGCTATTCGGGCCCTGGAGTCCCTCGGGTTCCAGGTGGGGAAAGACGTGGAGGTCGTTGCAGGGGATAACCTCCCCCTCACGCAGAAGCTCTTCCCTTTCCTTTCTGCTATCGTCAACCCCTCTTATGAGCAGGGTTTCCAGGCTGCCAAAATGCTCATTGCCATCATCCAGGACGGACAAGATGCTCCGGGAGTTTTCCTGGATGCCGGGTTTGTCGTTCGGGGGTATTCCCGGGAAGAGAGTAGATAGGATGTTTTTCCGCCATCGCTAGGTCCCAAATCCTCAAGAGGGGTAGGCATCAAGGACGAGGCTCTCTTCCTGCCCTCGATGAACCGCTTGAAAGAGGTGTGAGGGGACTGGATAGGTTCGCAATCATGTGGGATGCTAAAAAGTCCTCACACTCCCTCTGTCCTTTTCTTCACAACAGAGCCTCAAGACTTCACACATGGTGGGATCTGACGATTTTCCCGCAGGATCTGCCCGGAGGAGAAACCCCGTTGGGACCAGCGGTCTTAAGGGGGAAGGGAAGAATACAAGAAAAAACGTTGCAAGAAGATTCAAAAAGATTCTGGAGCCGGCGATCCGACTTGAACGGACAACCTGCGGATTACGATTCCGCTGCTCTGCCATTGAGCTACACCGGCTCCAAAAATATTGTAGCGAAGCACTTTCCGGCAGTCAAGGCCTCTCCACGAAGGCCACGAATCCGTTGCTCGTGCACGGAGGGATTGGCTGTAGGGAGACGCTTCGCTTTGTACAACCCAAAACCTGGGGAAACTTCGGATTGCCACGTTTTAAGAGGAACCCAAACCTTGCCCGTGGAAAAAGGAATCCTACAGCGTGCGGGGTGCCCTTTTTTCAAGCCGGTTTCGCAGGACTATGGAGAGGGCGTTGAGGCTTAAGGTGATGGCTAAAAGCACGATGATTCCTGCGGCAGCGTTGGCGTGAAAGGCTTTCTGGGGACGGGAAACCCAGTTGAAAATCTGGATGGGCAGGGTGGTGAAGGGAGAGAGGACGCCCCGGGGGAGGAAGGCAACGTAGGTTAGTGCTCCGATCATGATGAGCGGTGCGGCTTCACCGATGGCTCTGGAGACCGTAAGGATGATCCCGGTGAGGATTCCAGGGAAGGCAACAGGGAGAATCTGGTCCTTGAGAGCCTGCCATCGGGTGGCCCCGAGGGCCAGAGCAGCCTCCCAGAGCGATTGAGGAACGGCTCGCAAACTCTCCCGGGTGGAGACGATAACGATGGGGAGAACAAGAAGAGCCAGGGTTAAAGCCCCCGTGAGGAGACTCCGTCCCAGTTGCAGGACACGGGCGAAGAGCTCAAGCCCGAGCATGCCGTAAATGATGGAGGGGACGCCTCCTAAGGTGGCGATGCTCGCCTCAATGGCGGCACTCAGGCGGTTCTTGGGAGCGTACACCTCAAGGTACACGGCGCTGCCCACCCCCAGGGGGATGGCAAAAAGGACGGTCAGCACGGTGACGTAGATACTCCCCACCATGGCGGGAAGAACACCGGCCTCCTCCGGCCTACGGGAAGGGAAGCTCGTGAGGAATTTTAGGTTCAGGCGGGGAAGGCCGTCCAGGAGGGCGTCGATGATCAGGGTGAAGAGCACAATGAGGGAAAAAAGGAGTGCCAGGGCGGCGAAAACCAGGAACACCTTTTCCTTCTGTCTTTTCCGAACAAGGAGTATGTCCGTGCTTAGGGTGCTTTTCACTGGTACACCTCCCGGAATCGCTGGCGGAGTCTTCGGGCAATAAGATTGAGGAAGAACGTGAAGAGGAAGAGCACAAGGCCCACGGCGAAAATTGTCTGGTATTCGAGGGTTCCGGCGGGAACATCGCCCAGGCTCACTGTGGCGATGAAGGCGGTCATGGTCATGACGGGGACAAGAGGATTGAGGGTGAGCTGGGGCATAGACCCTGCGGCGATGGTGACGAGCATGGTTTCCCCGATGGCTCGAGACAGAGCGAGGATGAATGAAGCAGTGACACCCGAGAACGCCGCAGGGAAAACGATTTTTGTGGCGACCTCGAACTTCGTCGAGCCCAGGGCGTACCCGGCCTCCCGGAGGCTCTGGGGGACGGCGTGCATGGCGTCCTCGCTGAGAGAAGACACCAGGGGCAAAATCATGATGCCCATGACGATTCCAGGAGAGAGGGCGTTGAATCCGGCAAGGGAAGGGATAACCCTCTTGAGGAGGGGGGTGACGAAGAGCAGGGCGAAGTATCCGTAGACCACAGTGGGGACTCCTGCCAGGACCTCAAGGATGGGTTTGCAGATATTCCTTGTCCTTGGGGTAGCGTATTCGCTGAGGAAAATGGCGATGAGAATCCCCAGAGGCGCGGCAACGAGAACGGCGATGCCCGTGGTGAGGAGCGTTCCGCAAAGAAGTGGCAGGATGCCGAAGTGTTTCTCATAGAAGAGTGGGGTCCACTGGGTGTCAGTGAGAAAGGAGAATACATTGATTTTCCGGAAAAACAAAGCAGATTCAAAAAAGAGCATTCCGATGATACCCAGAGTGGTGAAAATGGCCACAAGACTGAAGACGAAAAAGAGATGTCGGACGAAGGCCTCTGCTTTTTTGGCTCGCCGTAATACCCGCTGTGTTCGCTCCACAAGACCTCACCCACTTTGCTGGCCCGCTTCGTACGAAGCGGGCCAGCTCCTCTTCTACTGCGCTTCCTTTTTCAGGAGTTCCTCTATGGAGACTCCCACCGTGGCGCCGTGCCCTCCAAAGACCGAGCCGGTGACACGTTTTCTGAAACGCTCAAGGGCGAGTTCGTAGGCTTTCTCTGGGAGAGGGACGTAACCAACTTCTTCCACGAGGTCTTTGGCATGCTCAAGGTAAAAGGTGATGAACTTCTCAACCTCGTCACGATCGGCGCTTTTCCGATTGACGTAGATGAAGAGAGGCCGGCTCAGGGGTTGGTACGTCCCGTTCTTGACGTTCTCCGGTGTAGGGGCTACAGGGCCCTGGCCACTGTCGATGGGAACGGCTTTCAGGATGTCCTGATTCTCAAGGTAGTACGCAAGGCCAAAGTATCCCAGAGCGTACTCATCCTGGGCAACTCCCTGGACCAGGACGTTGTCGTCTTCGCTGGCCACGTAATCACCCCGGCTTTTCTTCGCCTCGCCAACAATGGCCTCGGTAAAGTACTCAAAGGTTCCGGAGTCTACTCCTGGGCCGAAGAGAGTGATGGGTTTTTCCGGCCATCCAGGGCGGATGTCACTCCAGCGAATCTGTTTCCCCTGGGCCTCGGGTTCCCAGATTTTCTTGAGCTCTTCCACGGTGAGGTAGTCCACCCAGGTGTTTTTGGGATTCACCACTACGGCAATACCATCGAAAGCAACGGGGAGCTCAACGAACTCAATGCCGTTCTGCTGGCAGGCCTCGATTTCCGAAGCTTTGATAGGACGGGAAGCATCGTTGATGTCCGTTTCTCCCCGGACAAACCGCTTGAAGCCACCGCCTGTACCGGAAATCCCCACCGTGACTTTGACGTCCTGATACACCTTCTGGAATTCCTCGGCCACGGCTTCGGTGATGGGATAGACGGTGCTTGAGCCGTCGACGGCGATGATTTTCTCCGCTGCCAGGGCACCAAAAGAGACAAGCAGGACACAGGCAAAAAGACCCAAGACCAGGAACTGCCTCACTTTCACTTCGCTCACTCCTTTCTTGATTCTACCTCAATTATGGATGTCAAGGGACGCACGAGGGCAAAACGCAGGTTAAAGTTTTGTTAAAAATCTGTAATATCCCTGTGTCGAGGAACATACTCCCTATTCTGGCTTATCCTGGAAGAGTTACTGATGCGTACTGCGCCCTGGTCTTTCCCCATCTGTACCAAAAGTAGGGTTCTCTCCTGCTTAGGCCCGTAAATGGTCCTTAGGGGAGAAGGAGACTCGTCCTTCGTTTTGTGAACATCCTGCGTGGTATTCTCCGGAAGAACCGTTCATCTCCAGGGCTTTGTGACGTCTTTTCGGACTGGTATAAAATTTTCCACTGGTCTCTTGACTTTTTCTTGTTTTAGAATTATTATTGAAATGTACAAAATACAGGGAGGTGAGGGTCGTCGAATTCGCCAGAGATCTGAAAGAGCTTCTACGGTCCCGGGGCGTGCGCCCTTCGTACGTGCGTCTGAAGGTATTGCAGTACCTCCTTACAGAGAAGACCCACCCCACAGCCGAGGAAATATACCGGGCTTTGATCTCCGAAATCCCTACACTTTCTCGAGCTTCGGTCTACAACGCCCTTGCGGTACTTTCTGAGGCCGGGGTCATTCAGACCCTCACCATCGAACGCCACGAGGGTCGGTATGATGCAAAGACCGAGGAACATGGGCATTTCCAGTGTGAGGTGTGTGGGAGGGTGTACGATTTCGCCGTGGATTTTGGGTTCCTGCGCCACGAAGCGCTTGAGGGTTTTCTGGTGAGAAAGCGAGATCTGTACTTTCGAGGAATCTGCCCCGAATGTCGGAAAGGAGGAGAATCTCATGGAAAATCTGGGCAGGATGCCTCTTCTTGGTGAGCGGTTTCCCGAGATGGAAGTCAAAACCACCCACGGGATGAAGAAGCTCCCCGACGATTACGCCGGGAAATGGTTTGTGCTCTTCAGCCATCCTGGAGACTTCACTCCGGTGTGCACCACCGAATTCGTGGCCTTCGCCAAAAAGGCCGAAGCGTTCCGAGCCCTGAACACTGAGCTCATCGGGCTTTCTGTAGACCAGGTCTTTGCTCACATCAAGTGGACAGAGTGGATTCGAGAGAAACTCGGTGTGCCCATTCCCTTCCCGGTCATTGCCGATGAGCTTGGACGGGTGGCCCAGACTCTCGGGATGATCCACCCCGGGAAAGGGACGAATACTGTCCGGGCGGTGTTCATCGTGGACGATAAGGGCATCCTCCGGCTCGTCATGTACTACCCGCAGGAAGTCGGACGAAGCGTTGACGAAATTCTTCGAGCCCTGAAGGCGCTTCAGGTCTCCGATGCCCATAAGGTGGCTCTTCCTGAGAACTGGCCAAACAATGAACTCCTCGGGGACAAGGTTATCGTTCCGCCAGCGGGAACAGAAGACCTTGCCCGGGAGCGCCTGGAAGCGGCCAAGAGAGGAGAGCTTGAGTGCTTCGACTGGTGGTTCTGTTATAAAAAACTGTAAGGGGGTTCATTATGGCGCGCGTGGCGCGGGAAATGGTGGAGAAAGCAGGCATCAACGTGGACCAGCTTGTGGAGCTTCTTGTGAAGAATGCCGCAGCGGAATTAACCACGTACTATTACTACACCATCCTGCGGTGCAATCTCGTCGGCCTTGATGGTGAGACCATTAAGGAAATCGCAGAGGTTGCCCGCATTGAGGACCGCAATCACTTCGAAGCACTGGTTCCAAGAATCTACGAACTCGGTGGATCGCTCCCGAAGGACATGAAGGAATTCCACGACATTTCGGGCTGTCCTCCGGCGTACCTTCCGGCGAAAATCGAGACCGTTGAGGATATCCTCAAGGTGCTCGTTGAGGCGGAACGCTGTGCGGTTCGCCAGTACACCTATATCTGTAACCTCACCGCTGGAAAAGACCACCGCACGTACGACCTGGCGCTCTCTATTCTCCATGAGGAGATTGAGCACGAATCCTGGTTTTCGGAGTTCCTGGGGGAGGGTCCTTCAGGCCACTTCATGCGGCGAGGGGAAACCTCTCCCTTTGTATCCAAGTTCCTGAAGTGAAACGCAGGGGGCCGACAAGGCCCCCTTTTGAATTCTTCCCATGAAGCGGTTCACCGGCGCTGAGCTTCGGTACTACGATGGGAAAGAGGGAAGGCCTGCATACGTGGCCTTTGGGGGGAAGGTCTACGACGTCTCTTCGAGCTTTCTCTGGAAGGGGGGTTGTCACCAGGTACTGCACAGCGCCGGGGAGGACCTCACCGAAGCACTGCGGAAAGCCCCTCATGGGGCAGAGTTTCTTGAGAGGTTCCCCGTGGTGGGGGAGCTTGTGGAGGAATAGGTTCTCCTTGCCCCCAAAGTGTCCTCAGGATATAATGGCCTCAGCATGGTACGATATGTCCTGAGGCGGTTGCTTTTCACCATTCCTGTTCTCTTCGGCATTTCTCTTGTAGTCTTCCTTGTGGTGCGCCTGGCTCCAGGGGATCCGGCGAAGGTCATGGCAGGGGAACACGCCTCTTTGGAGTTCATCGAGGCGGTGCGTGTCCGGTGGGGTCTGGACCGCCCTCTGTACGTTCAGTACGGCATCTGGCTTTCGCGTGCGCTACGAGGGGATCTCGGGCTCTCCATCACCACAAAGGCCCCCGTGCTCCAGGAGGTTCTGGAGCGTTTTCCCGCTACGCTCGAGCTCTCCCTTGTGGCCATGGTGTTCGCCACGGTTTTCGGGATGGCTGCGGGTATTCTCTCTGCGGTGCGGCAGTACTCGCTCTTCGATTACCTTGCCATGGTTGGGGCGCTCATCGGGATTTCGGTTCCGGTGTTCTGGCTTGGCCTCATGCTCATGCTCTTTTTTGGGCTCTACCTTGACCTTTTGCCCATCTCAGGGCGCCTTGACCCCGGGATCACTCTTCGGACCATCACGGGGCTGTACCTCCTTGATGCGCTCCTGACCCGAAACGGCAAGGCCTTTGTGAACGCCCTTGCACATCTTGTGCTCCCCGGGATTGCTCTTGGCACCATCCCTATGGCGCTCATCGCTCGCATGACCCGCTCGGCCATGCTCGAGGTCATCCGTCAGGATTTCATCCGCACGGAACGGGCGAAAGGCCTTCCAGAGCGGCTGGTCATCTACCGCCATGCGTTGCGGAATGCCCTCATCCCCATCGTGACGGTCATCGGTATGGAGTTTGGGTTGCTCCTTGGAGGAGCCATCCTCACCGAAACGATTTTCGCCTGGCCGGGCCTTGGACGGTACACGGTGGATGCGGTGTACGCCAGAGACTACCCGGCCATCCAGGGGGCGGTACTCTTTATCGCCTGTGTCTTTGTGGTTGTGAACCTTGTGACAGATATTCTCTATGCCTATATCAATCCGAGGATACGGTACCGGTGAGAAGCATCGAGAGCATCGCTGAAACCCTTCGTTTGCTGTGCCGGAATCGGGCCGCTCTTGCGGGCCTTGTCATCCTTGGGGTCTACGTTTTCGTTGCCCTTTTCCCCTGGCTTCTTGCCCCCAACGACCCCCTCAAACGCGATCTTGCGCTCCGGTACCGTCCGGGGTTCTGGGCGGGGAAGGAGTTTGCCCGTTTTCCTCTTGGGACCGATTACCTCGGGCGGTGTGTGCTCTCCCGCATTCTCTGGGGGACCAGGACTTCCCTTCTTGTCGGCGTGATTGCCGTGTCGATTTCTACAGGTCTTGGGATGTTCCTCGGGCTTCTTTCCGGGTATTTCGGCGGATGGGTGGATATGGTCCTCATGCGAGTGGTGGATGTGCTCTTCGCTTTTCCAAGCATTCTCCTTGCCATCACCATTATGGCTGCTTTAGGTCCGGGGCTTGAAAAGGCGATGATCGCCATAGGTATCGTCTATACTCCTCAGATGGCGAGGGTGGTCCGGAGCGTCACCCTGGTCATCCGAGAGATGGAGTTCATCGAGGCCGAACGGGCACTTGGGGCGAGCCATGCCCGCATCATCTGACACCACATCCTCCCGAACACCCTGCCCCCGGTTGTGGTGTACGCCACGCTGGGTGTGGCGGGGGCCATTCTCGATGCTGCGGCTTTGGGG
>APKF01000043.1 GCA_000353875.1 Candidatus Caldatribacterium californiense OP9-cSCG
CCTCCTTGGGGACGGCATGCGGGACCTTCTTGATCCTCGCCTCCGGATGTAGCGATGGGGAAGGAACTGCTTGCGGTGGAGAATCTCAGAACCTACATCTTTACCCCCCGGGGGGTGATTCGGGCGGTCGACGGTGTGAGCTTCACCCTCGACGAAGAGGAAACCCTGGGTCTTGTGGGGGAGTCGGGGTGTGGCAAGAGCATGACGGCACTGTCCATCCTCAAGCTCTACCCGAAGCCCCAAGGGAGGATTGTGGAAGGAACAATCGAATTTGCTGGAGAGAACCTTGTGGAAAAGAGCGAGGAGGAAATGCAACGCATCCGGGGGAGGAGCATTTCCATGATTTTCCAGGAGCCCATGACCTCCCTGGACCCGGTATTCCCCGTTGGGGAGGGCATCATCGAAGTGCTCATGGTGCACCAGGGGCTCTCACGAAGAGAGGCAAAGGAGCGAGCCATAGAGCTTCTCCGCATGGTTCGTATTCCAGAGCCGGAACGGCGCATCCATGCCTATCCCCATCAGCTCTCAGGAGGCATGCGCCAGCGGGTCATGATTGCCCAGGCGCTGGCATGTCGACCGAAACTCCTCATTGCCGATGAACCCACAACGGCCCTTGATGTCACGGTTCAAGCTCAGATTCTTGAGCTTATCAGGACGCTCAAGAAGGAAATGAAAACTGCTGTGCTCCTCATCACCCATGATCTTGGCGTTGTGGCCGAGCATTGTGAACGGGTTGCCGTCATGTACGCCGGGAAAATCGTGGAGAAGGCTGATGTTCTGTCACTTTTTGCCCGACCTCTCCACCCCTATACCCGGGCCCTTCTTGGGGCCCTTCCCCGTGCCGATGGCAAAAAACAGCGTCTTGAAGCCATTCCCGGAACGGTTCCTGATTTGCTCTCTCCACCTCCGGGTTGTCGTTTCCATCCTCGCTGCCAAAGGCGCATCGCTCCCTGTTTTGTGGAGGAGCCCCCGCTTCGGGAAGTGGAGAAAGGACACGAAGTGGCATGCCACCTCTTGTAGAGGTTGTGGATCTCAGGAAGCAGTTCGTTCTTTCTGGGAACCGGTGGGGGGAGAAGCTTACGGTTGACGCTGTAAGTGGAGTATCCCTAACGATTTTTCAGGGGGAGACCCTGGGGCTTGTGGGAGAAACGGGTTGTGGGAAGAGTACCCTTGCCCGGTGTATCCTTCGTCTTGTGGAACCGACGGGAGGGCGAGTGCTGTTTGAGGGGAAGGACATCCTGAGTCTCTCTTTACGGGATTTCCATCCTTATCGTCGTTGCATGCAGATGGTGTTCCAGGACCCCTTTGCTTCCCTGAATCCTCGAAAAACGGTGTTTGCCATTCTCGAAGAACCACTCATCATCCACGGAGAGCGTAATCCAAAGATCCGGAGGGAGAAGGTGGAGGCCATTGCCGAGCGCGTGGGACTTGACGTACGTCTTTTACGGAATTACCCCCATGAGTTTTCAGGAGGGCAGAGACAGCGCATCGGCATTGCCCGAGCACTCATCCTTGAGCCCGAGTTTGTGGTGTGCGACGAACCGGTGTCAGCTCTTGACGTCTCTATTCGGGCGCAGATTCTCAATTTGCTCTGCGACCTTCAGGAAAACCTGCGCCTTTCGTACCTTTTCATCGCCCACGACCTGAGTGTTGTGCGGTATATCTCCCACCGGGTTGCCGTGATGTACCTGGGGAAAATCGTCGAGATTGCCCCCTGTGAGGAGCTGTTCGCCAATCCCCTTCATCCCTACACTCGGGCGCTCCTTGCCGCCCTTCCGGTTCCTGACCCTTCGCGCCCCCGGAAGCGAATGCTCCTTGAGGGTGATCCCCCAAGCCCTCTCCGTCCTCCCTCCGGATGCCGCTTCCATACCCGCTGCCCGGAACGGATGGACATCTGCGCGGTGTACTCGCCGGGAGCGTCCTTTCTCAACCCAGAGCATGTGGTGTTCTGCCATCTCTACGGAGGATGGGAAATGGTATAATGAGACCGCGGAAAGGGAGGGGAAATGGTCCTTCGGTTGCCACGGTCTCTCTCCCGTATCCTGGAAAGGAGGGTTCACAATGCGAAAGGTGTTGCTCCTTGTAGTCGGTGTGTTTCTCGTTTTCGGTGCGGGTTTTGCCTGGGCTTTGGAGCCGAGGTACGGTGGAACGCTCATCTATGGGAGTGCCGGGGACGCCACGCGCCTTGACCCGGCGGACGTAACGGACGGGATTTCCATCACCCGGACAGATGCGATGTTCGAAGGGCTTGTCCGGTATAAGCC
>APKF01000044.1 GCA_000353875.1 Candidatus Caldatribacterium californiense OP9-cSCG
CCTCGAAGAGGTGGGCATCCGGGCGAACATCTACACTGTGGAGTGGGGGACTTACCTCCAGGAGACCGAGGCAGGAAAGCACCCCATGTGCCTTCTCGGGTGGATTGGGGATAACGGCGACCCCGACAACTTCCTCTACGTACTCCTTGACAAGGACAATGCCATTGTAGGGAGTGCCGGGAACGTGGCGTTTTACCGGAACGACGAGCTCCACGAAATTCTCATCAAAGCCCAGCAAACGTACGACCAGAAGGAGCGTGAGGCCCTCTACAGGAAGGCTCAGGAAATCGTCCACAACGACGCCCCCTGGGTGCCCCTGGCGCACGCCAAACTCCAGATGGTGTTCCGGAAGAGCGTGAAGGGATTTGTGCTCCATCCTCTGGACCGGAAGTACTTCCAGAATGTGTGGCTTGAGGAGTAATCGAGAGGGCAGGAGCCCCGGAGAAGACCCGGGGCTCCTGCACCCGAAGGAATTCCTCGAACGCCTTTTCCAGTGGTTTGCGAATAACCGGCGGGATCTTCCCTGGAGGGTTGAGTACTCTCCTTATCGGGTCTGGATTGCAGAGGTGATGCTTGCCCAGACCCAGGTGCCGCGGGTCGTTCCCTATTACCTCCGCTTCCTTGAGCGCTTCCCCGACGTCTTTACTTTAGCCTCGGCCTTGCGGGAAGAGGTGCTCCTTGCCTGGGAGGGCCTCGGGTACTACCGGAGGGCTCACCACCTCCATGAAGCGGCACAGAGGATTGCGGAGCATTTCCAGGGCCGTATCCCTGCAGATTTCAGGACTCTGCGGCGCCTTCCAGGCATCGGACCGTACATCGCCTCGGCCATCCTGGGGATTGGGCACAATTTGCCTGTGCTTGCACTTGACACCAATGTGCGGCGTGTGCTCTCCAGGGTTTTCGGTGCCGGAGGGGATGTGAACCTCCGTGAAATAGGAAACCTCCTCATTTCCCATATGCCTTCCGGAAAGGCTCGTCATCTCAACGAAGCCCTGATGGATTTCGGGGCGCTGGTCTGTCTTTCCCGGAACCCCCACTGTTCTCCGTGCCCTTTCCGGGGGTTCTGCACCTTTGTGAAGGATGCGGGGAAAGAAAGCCGCATCCGGCAGCGGCGTACCCTTCTTGAGATTTGCGTTGCGGTGTGCTGTGCGGGGGAAGAGGTACTCCTCACAAAAAGCGAAGGCAGGCTCTTTCCTGGTCTCTGGGGACTACCCCTCAGGGAGCAGGACGGGGAAGACCCCCGGGCGTGGATTGACACCCTTGCCGGGCGTTACGGCTTCTTGCCTCTGGACTTGAAGGAATGCGGCGTGGTCGCTCATGCCTATACCCGGTACCGGGTGCGGGCGAGGGTCCTCAGAGTCTCCGGGAAAAGAACGGGTACGCTTTCAGGAGTAGCGTGGGTGGCCTTTCGTGAACTTTTCCAGTACCCTCTGCCTTCGCTCTTTCGAAAAGCTCTTGCTCTGGGGTGTCCTGAGGAA
>APKF01000045.1 GCA_000353875.1 Candidatus Caldatribacterium californiense OP9-cSCG
CTTTATGAAAAGGTGAAGTCCCAGGGAGGTATTGCCGGGGCCTGTAGGGCATGCTCGGCCAAAATGGGGGTCCTTGAGGCGGTGCAGCAGGAAGGTCTTCCTCTGCTTGATGAGATGAACGGCCACCCGAGCATACGACGCTTCGCTGAGGAAGGCTTTACGGTGCTTGTGCTTTAGGGGTGGCAATGGTGGCGTTCTTCATTCGGGTGCTACTCCTTGCAGTAGAGCGGAAATCCCTGGTGCTCTCAAGCCTCCGGGAACACGTAGTGATTTCCCTTCTGGCCTGTCTTTTCATTGCGCTCTGCGGCGTCCCCCTGGGCATCCTCATTGCCCGTTTCCGGCGTGTGGCCTTCTGGGTCATCGCCACAACTGGCGTCCTCTACACCATCCCAGCTTTAGCCCTTTTTGGGTTCATGATTCCACTTTTTGGCATTGGCCTGCGACCGACACTTTTTGCTCTCTTCATTTACGGCCTCCTGCCCCTTGTGCGGAACACCTACGTGGGCATCACGACGGTGGATCCGGCCATCGTGGAGGCCGCAAAGGGCATGGGGAGCACCGACTGGCAGTTGCTCTGGCGGGTCCAGATCCCTCTGGCGCTCCCGGTGATTGTGGCTGGACTCCGGACCGTTGTGGTGATGACGATTTCTTATGGCCACCCATTGCCGCCTTCATCGGTGCGGGGGGTCTGGGGGTGCTCATCTTCCGTGGCATCACCTCTTACTATCCCGAGCTCATCGTGCTTGGGAGTTTCCTGGTCGCTGCACTTGCCCTTGGGGCTGATGGGGTGTTCGCTGTCCTTGAAAGGCGGCTCATGAGGCGTTTGCGTTTATGAAAGGAGGATAAGGCATGAAGCGCTTTTTCGTGGTGGGACTTTTTGCGGTCCTGCTTCTTTGCGGAGGATGGTGCATCGGTTCCCTGGCCGAAGCTGGGGAACCGGGGAAAATCGTGGTGAGCAACAAACCCTTTACCGAGTCCTACATCCTTGCGGAAATCATGGCGGAGCTTTTGCGCCGCCACACGACGCTTTCCGTTGAGCGGCGGATTATTGAGGGGGGAACAACCTCCATTCTCCACCCGGCACTCCTTGCCGGTGAGATCGACCTTTACCCTGAGTACACCGGGACTGCCTGGCAGGAGGTGTTGAAACACCGGGAGATTATCCGGGACCCTCTCGAGCTCTATGAAGCGGTAAAACGGGAATACGAGGAGCGTTTTGGTCTTGTGTGGTTGCCTCTTTTTGGTTTCAACAACACCTTTACCCTTGCGGTTCGGAGAGCATCGGCAGAACGAGATGGGCTCCGGACCTTTTCCGACCTTGCCCGGGTTTCTGAGCGGTACGTCTTTGGGGCCGAACCGGACTTTTTCGAACGCCAGGATGGATATGAGAATCTCGTCAAGACTTACGGTTTCCGCTTCAAGGCCACACGGCAGATGGCCATTGCCCTGAAGTACCCTGCGATTGTCTCCCGCGAAGTCGACGTCATCAACGCCTTTTCCACCGATGGGCTTTTGCGGAAGTTCGATCTTGTGGTACTCGAAGACGATCGACAATTTTTCCCCTCGTATCTCTGTGCCCCGGTGATCCGGAAGGAAGTCCTTGACCGTTATCCTGAGGTCGGGAGGGTACTTGGGCTCCTTGAGGGGAAGATTGGCGACGCGGAGATGACCGAGATGAATTACCTCGTGGATGAGGAACGCCGGGACCCGAAAGACGTGGCCCGGGAGTTTTTAGAACGAGAGGGGCTTCTCTGACTTGGGGAATCCGGTTGTGGCTTTCCAGGAAGTGACGAAGGAGTACGCTCGAGGTGTCCGGGCCCTCGAGGGAGTTTCCTTCGAGGTTGAGGAAGGGGAGTTTTTCTGCCTCATCGGCCCCTCAGGGTGTGGGAAAACGACGCTCCTCAAAATGGTGAACCGGCTCCTTGAGCCCACCTCAGGAAGGATTTTCGTCTACGGCCAGGATGTGCAGGCATGGGACCCCATTGCGCTTCGCCGCAGCATCGGCTACGTGATTCAGCAAATAGGGCTTTTCCCTCATCTCACCGTTGAAGAGAACATGACCTATGTTCTGGCCATTATGGGAGTCCCCCTGCAGGTTCGTCGGCAGAGAGCCCGGGAACTCCTTGGGGTCATCGGTCTTGACGAATCGTACCTGCGGCGTTTCCCCAGGGAGCTGAGCGGGGGAGAACGTCAGCGGGTTGGGGTGGCCAGGGCCCTGGCGGCTGACCCAAAACTCATTGTGATGGATGAACCCTTTGGGGCGCTTGATCAGATTACCCGGATGAAACTCCAGGATGAACTCCTGGAACTCCACCGAAAGCTCAAAAAGACCATCCTCTTTGTAACCCATGACCTTGAGGAGGCGCTGAAGCTTTCTACCCGCCTTGGGGTCATGCGAGGAGGGCGGATGCTTGGGGTGGGTCGACCGCATGAACTCCTTCTTACTCCCCCAGACCCCTTCGTGGAGGAATTCCTGGGGAGGGGAGGCATCATTCAGGTGCTCCGGGCGATCCGGGTTGGAGATGCACCTCTCCGGAAAACCCAGGAACTCCCCGGTACCTGTCCTTCTGTACCCGTTTCTGCGTCTTTGGAGGACGCCCTGCGCCGGATGGTCCTTGCAGCAAGGAGGACCCTTGTGGTTACCGAGGACGGCACAGGCCGTGTGGTGGGGATTCTGGAGTTCGAGGACCTGTGCCGTTTGCTCCACCGGTATCTCGAGGGAAAACTCTCCTTCACGTGTGCTTGAATTTCAAAACGCCGTACTTTTTGCGGGTTTCCCGGAGGATTTCGGCGTACTCTTTCTCGTACACCACGCATCCGGTGGGCTGTTGCCGGATGAGGAGTTCCATGCAGGCGTCGCAGAGCGTACACCACCGGACCTCTTCGGGCTTTCCTTTAAGGAGCTTTTTGGGAAGGAAGGGGTCAGCCAGAGACTGCCGGCCAATGGCGATCATGTCCACCACGCCGTCTTCGATGTTTTTATTCCCCCAATAGAGCAGGGAGCTCTTTTCCCGTTCTACGCCGAGGAAGTTATTGTTTCCGTCCCGGAAGATGGAATACGCCGACCCCATGGTGACGACTTCCGGGGCAAGGACTTTTCGGGCCTCTTTCTGGAAGTAGTGGTGGAGGTAAGCGTAATCGGGGATACGTTTGTCCGGGTGCGCCAGGGCAATGGTGAGCGAGGGATTTCCTGCCGAAACGAGGATGAAGTCTGCTCCCCGTTCCTTGAGACCCCGAAGGAGATCAAGGGGCTCAGAAAGGTCCATGATGGCCGTGTCCGGACCGGCACAGCCCTGTCCTCCCGGAATCCCCTCCCACATGGTGACCTTGGAACCCAAAAGGAAATTCGGGTCGGGGATTGCCTTGCGTATCCGCTCGTAGATTTCAAAGGCGAATTGCCGCCGCCGCTCCCAGGGCCCACCGTACTTCCAGGGACGGTCGTTGTAAGGACGCAGGATCTGGGTTCCAAGGTACCCGTGGCAGAGCTTCACGTCAACACCATCGGCCCCTGCATCATAGGCAATCCTTGCGCCCAAGACGAACTGGTCGATGATAGCGTCAACGTCCTCTTCGCTGAGAAGGTCCCCGCCAAGGCCTGGAAGAGGCTTTACGCAGACCCTTCGGGAGAACTCGGGGTTACTCAGCTCTCCTGCGTGGGTGAGCTGGAAGATGAAAAGCGGCTTCGGGTTCACACGTTTCATCTCGGCAACGAACTTCTCAAGAGCTTTGGCGTTGTGAGGCATAATACTCAGCTGGTTCAGGCGGGCCCGGCTCTCGTAGCTCACGGTGATGGCCTCAAGGAAGATCACCCCTGCGCCCCCCTCAAAGAGCCTGGCGTAGCGCCGGTAGGTTCGGGGCGAGGGGTTACCGAGTTCATCAGAATCGCAGCACTCCATGGCGTTGATGACCAGGCGGTTTGTGGCTTCTTTCTTCCCGATGGTAATAGGGGTGAAAAGAGGGGACTTTTCCATACGTTTCCCTCCTCTCCTTTTTTCCTTCAGGATAGGGGGGAGAGGCTCGGAAGGGAATACCAGAAAAGTCCCTGGGAAATCCCAGGATTACCCCAAGCGTTGCAGAGCGGCAAAGAGTGATTCCTTCATCTTCTGGATTCCCAGTTTCTTTCGGATGTTCCCCCGGTGGAAGTCCACAGCCTTTTTGGAAATCGAAAGGACCTCGGCGATTTCTTTGCTCGTTAATCCCTGGGCGAGAAGCCGGGCGACTTCCCACTCCCGGGGTGTTAGAGGAAAGACCTGGAGTGTGTCCTGTCCCCCGCAGAGGCTATCCAGGGCTTTCTCGAGGGTGTCAAGGAGCATTCTCTGGACCTCGGAGGGGAGGGTTTCTCGAAGCAGAGAAAGAAGCGGCCGAATACCGGTGGCAAAGAACCTCCGGTGTTCCTCTTCCCGGCGGCGTTTCTCCTCCTTCTCCTTTTCAAGGAGCTCTCCAAGCAGGGCAACCTGCTCCTTGAGGAAGCGTTCGGTGACCTTGAGCTTTTCCACTTCCGCTTCGAGCACCTTTTCTCTCGTGATGTCCTCCACGTATTCAATGACACCGACAATCTTTCCGTCCCCGTCGCAGAGTGGGAAAACAATGAGCCTCTGCCATCCCCGGATTTCCCTCTGTGGTCCATGGTAGGGGACAATTCCCGTGGCAACACGCCTTTCCTGGAAGGCGTTGCGGGCAGGGCAGAAAGTGCAGGGGGTGTTCCTCCCGTGGTACATCCTGTAGCATTTCTCGCCAGGACGGAATTTTCGATGAGCGTACCACCGATGCATGGTGGTGTTCATCTCAAGGATGCGAAAGGAAGTGTCGAGAATGCTCACGCCCTCTTCCAGAGTATCGAGCATCTCACCCGGAATGCTCAGGATGTCCAAGAGGGGTTTCCCTCCCCGAGTTTTTCTTTTA
This sequence comes from Candidatus Caldatribacterium californiense OP9-cSCG, assembly GCA_000353875.1. GTDB lineage: Bacteria > Atribacterota > Atribacteria > Atribacterales > Caldatribacteriaceae > Caldatribacterium > Caldatribacterium californiense. The sequence goes on from APKF01000045.1 coordinate 4,903, forward strand.
GAATACCGGAAGGAAGGGGAAAGGCAAGAAGGAGAAAGTGGTGAAAAGCCTCATCGTTGTTGTGTCGGTCCACCATGGAAATACCCGCCGTGTGGCCCAGGCCATGGGGGAGGTACTCGAAAGCCAGATCCGGGAGCCTGAGGAGCTGGCACCAGAAGACCTTGCGGCCTTTGACCTTGTGGGTTTTGGCTCTGGAATCTATTTCGGGAGATTCCACAGGCGACTGATTGCTTTTGTGGAGCGCTTGCCCCATGGGCAGGGGCAGAAGGCGTTCGTCTTTTCCACAAGTGGCCTGGGGAGAGCCAGCGCCAACCGACCCCTTGAGGAACTCCTGAGGCAGAAGGGTTTTGCCGTTCTTGGGAGTTTTACCTGTAAGGGGTATGATACCTTTGGGGTGCTGCGGGTGTTTGGAGGGATCAACCGGGGGAAGCCCGGGGAGAAAG
>APKF01000046.1 GCA_000353875.1 Candidatus Caldatribacterium californiense OP9-cSCG
TGGGGGAGGAGAAAACCATGCTTGAGGAGCTCAAAAGAACGGTCTGGCAGGCTAACCTCGAACTGCAGCGTCAAGGACTTGTGCTGCTTACCTGGGGGAACGTGAGCGGGATTGACCGGGAACGAGGTCTTGTGGTCATTAAACCAAGTGGTGTCCCCTATGAAGTGCTGAAGGCAGAACACATGGTGGTGGTGGACCTTGAAGGGAAGGTGGTGGAAGGGGAACTCAACCCCTCCTCGGATACCCCGACGCACCTTGAGCTCTACAGGAACTTCGAAAAAATTGGTGGGGTCGCCCATACCCATTCTTCCTGGGCCTGTGTCTTTGCTCAGGCGCAAAGGAGCATCCCCTGTCTTGGTACCACCCAGGCGGATACCTTCTTCGGCCCTGTTCCGTGTACCCGCCTCCTGACCCGGGAGGAGATTGAAAGGGAGTACGAGCGGGCAACGGGAAAGGTGATCGTGGAGTGTTTCCGGGATCTTGACTACGAGGCGATTCCCGGGGTGCTTGTGGCCGGCCATGGTCCCTTCACCTGGGGGAAAGACCCTATGGACGCGGTCCATGCAAGCATTGTGCTTGAAGAGGTGGCAAAAACCACCTATTACGCTCTGCTTTTGAATCCCGCGTTAGAGAGCATTCCCCGGGCGCTTCTTGAGAAGCACTTTTTCCGAAAGCACGGGCCAGGAGCATACTACGGCCAGAGGAGGGAGACATGAGGTACCGAACTCTCAAAGTAGTGGCAAATCGGATGGAGGCGGAACTCATCCGGGGGTACCTTGAGGCAGAGGGCATTCGGGTGCTTTTGAGGCCTGCCACGAGTCCTTACGGGGGAGAAGCCTACTTCGGTGATACGGGACCTTTTGAGGTCCAGGTCCCTGAGGGAAGTTTTGCCAGGGCCCGGGGAATTCTGGCGGGGCTTGAGGAAAGGGGCGAAGAAAGGGTATAATATCATTGCCCTTTGAAGGAGGGGAGAATTTGGTAGAACATATTGATGTCCTTGTGAGGCGGCGCCGCCGCGAGGAACGGCGTTTTCAGCTCCTTCTCTTTCTTCCCACCATTGTGTTCCTCGTCCTCATGGTACTTTTCCCCCTTGTGTACTCTGTGCGCATCAGCTTCTACGATTACGTCCGTGGTCGGGAACCCCGCTTCATTGGTTTTGGCAACTATGCGCAGCTTTTCCGGAGTGAGCAGTTCTGGCTGGTGACCTGGGTTACGCTTCGCATCACCCTGACGTGCCTTGCGATTGAGATGGGATTGGGATTGCTCCTCGGTTTTGCCCTGAGTCAGAAAGTTCCGGGAATGGGTGTTCTCCGGGTCCTCATTTTCCTTCCTATGATGCTTGCCCCTCTTGTGGCCGGTCTTTTCTGGCGGTTGCTCCTTGACCAGACGTTTGGGCTTGTGAACTTTTTCCTGGAGCGGCTTGGGTTTCAGGCTGTGGAATGGCTCACCGACCCTCGTTTTGCCATCTGGGGCATCATCATTACCGATGTCTGGCAGTGGACGCCCTTTGTGGTGCTCCTTGTTCTTGCGGGTCTTGGCACCATCCCCCAGGAACTCCAGGAGGCGGCAACCCTTGACCGGGCAAGTCCCTGGATGCGCTTTCGGAACATCTACCTTCCGTATCTGCGTATGCCCATTCTCCTTGCGGTCCTTTTCCGATCCATCGATACCCTCAAAATGTTCGACGTCCCCTACATCCTCACTGGTGGAGGGCCGGGAGACCTCACTACCACGCTTTCGCTTCTCGGATACCGGAACCTCTTTTCCTTTTTCAAGGTTGGAGTAGCTTCGGCCATCTCCTGGTTTGTCGTGATTATTGTCAACGTCCTGGTGAACATTCTCCTGAAAATCCTGAGTCCCCGCAGGAAAATCCCCCAGGAGATGGTGGATACCGGATTGTGAGGGATCAGTATGCGTGAAGAGACAAAAGTGGTCGTCCGACGAGTAGTCTTTCTGGTTGTGGCCCTGGGCATCACCCTGGCCTTTATGTTTCCCCTGGTCTGGGTTGTCCTTGCTTCTTTGAAGACCCGTCTGGAAATCTTCGTGCTTCCGCCGAAGTGGATTTTCCTCCCCACCCTCCAGAACTACCGGGACATTTTCCACTCTGACTTCATGTACCAGCTCAGGAACAGCCTCCTCGTTGCGGCGATTTCCACCGGGGTTTCCCTGGTCTTTGGCAGTCTCACGGCCTATGGTTTCTCCCGGTATCCCATCCGGGGCAGCGATAACATCCTTTTCTGGATTCTGTCGCTCAGGATGCTACCTCCTATAGCGGTGGTCATCCCCTTCTACCTTCTTTTCCGCTCTCTGGGGCTTCTTGACACGACCCTGGCGCTTGTTCTCGTGTACTGCATCTTCAACATCTCCTTTTCCATTTGGGTCCTCAAGGGCTTTTTCGACGAAATTCCCATAGAGCTTGAGGAAGCGGCAAAGCTCGATGGGTATTCTCCTGCCCAGGTGTTCTTCAGGGTGAGCCTCCCCCTTGTCCGGCCTGGACTGGCCACCACCGCCATCTTTTGCCTCATCCAGTCGCTCAACGAATTCCTTGTAGCCCTGACCCTGACCACAAGGAAAGCCGTCACGGCCCCGGTAGGGCTGGCAAAGCTCCAGACCTTTCTTGGGACTGACTGGGGAAGGATTTCTGCAGCGGCGGTGATTTTCATGATTCCCGTTGTGGTGTTCACGGTGTTTGTGCGGAATGAGCTCATCAGGGGCATGAGTTTCGGGAGGATGCGATAGATGGCGACTCTGGTGCTTGAGAAGCTCAACCTCTGGTATGGAAAGCATACCCATGCGGTTCGGGATGTGGACCTCGTGGTGGAAGATGGGGAGCTCTGTGTTTTCCTTGGTCCTTCAGGATGCGGGAAGACCTCAACCCTCAGGATGATCGCGGGGTTCGTTCGACCCACTTCAGGGAAGATTTACCTTGATGGGCAGGTCATCAACGACCTCTATCCCGGGGACCGGAACGTGGCCATGATTTTCCAGAGTTACGCTCTGTACCCGCACATGACCGTTCGGGAACAGCTCGCCTTCCCCCTCCAGGCCAGGCGTCTTTCCCGGCAGGAGATTGCAAGGCGTGTGG
>APKF01000047.1 GCA_000353875.1 Candidatus Caldatribacterium californiense OP9-cSCG
GCCCATTTCCTGCATCTTGAGGATTTCCTCGACCGATACCCTCAGGAGCTCTCTGCAGGGCAAAGACAGCGTGTGGCCATCGGCCGGGCGCTCATCCGCAAACCCCAGCTCTTCCTCATGGATGAACCACTGAGCCAGCTCGATGCCAGGCTCCGGGTGGAAATGCGGGCAAATCTCCGCAAGCTCCAGCAGGAGCTCCGAATCACCACCATTTACGTCACCCATGACCAGACCGAAGCCCAGGGTCTTGCGGACAAAATCATGGTGATGCACCAGGGGCGGGTACAGCAGGTAGGGAAGCCCATTGAGATTTACGAGAATCCAGCGAACCTCTTCGTGGCGGGGTTCATCGGCATGCCGGCCATGAACTTCCTGCGGGGAGTCCTTGTGCGAGGAGAAAGGCTTGCGTTTCAGGGGAATGGCGTGCGCCTTCGCTTCTCTGAAGAACTTGAGAAGAAACTGGCCAGTGTGCCACAGGAAGAGGTTATCCTTGGGATTCGTCCGGAACACCTCGTTCTTGCCCCGGAGGAGAAAGAGGAGAATACGCTCACCGGTGAAGTATACGTGGTTGAGCCCCAGAGCAATGAGTACATCATTGACCTCAGGGTGGGTGAGGAAATCGTTAAAATTCGGCTTGAGAAACGCAACCTTCCGGGGTCTCCCCGGGGAGGGGAGAGGGTGCGAGTCTTCTTTGAAGACCGTTACCTCTACGTCTTTGACCCGGTGACGGAGAAGCGTCTTCTCTGAGGGGGGATGGGATGTCGGAGATTCGCCTAGAGAACGTCCGGGTCCGCTACGGGAAAAACGTGGTACTCAAAGACGTGAGCTTCACCGTCCCTGAGGGGTCGCTGTGCGTGATCACCGGTCCTTCCGGGTGCGGGAAAACCACGGTACTCCGGGTCATTGCAGGGCTCACAAAACCCGAGCGCGGTATGGTGTACCTTGGGGGGAAACCGGCCCTCCACATCCTTCCCGGAGAGCGGGATGTAGCCATGTGTTTCCAGACCTTTGCCCTGTATCCCCACATGACCGTTCGGGAGAACTGGATGTTCCCTCTCTACGCGGAGAAACTTTCCCCACAGGAGATGGCGCGGCGCATCGAAGAGGTAACCCGGCTCCTCCACATGGAGCTCCTTCTTGACCGCTATCCGGGACAGCTCTCGGGAGGTCAACAGCAGCGGGTGGCCCTGGGCAGAGCCCTAGTTCGCCGACCAAAGATCTACCTTCTCGACGAACCCTTGGGGAACCTTGACGCAAAACTCCGGGTGGAAATGCGAGCGGAAATCCGAAAGATTCAGGAGACCCTGGGCATCACCACGGTCTACGTCACCCATGACCAGACTGAAGCTCAGGCGGTAGCCGATACCATGGTGGTCATGGATTTCGGCGAGGTGAAACAGGTGGGGACTCCTGAGGAGGTGTACGAGAGGCCTGAGAATCTCTTCGTCGCTGGATTCATCGGCACGCCCCGGATGAATTTCTTTTCCCTTGAGGTTCAGGAGAACGACGGTCAGGTTTCCCTTGTTTCCCGAGCGTTTTCGCTTCCCCTTGATGCCCGGAAAGGGGCGTTTCTGCGAAGGCAAGGTATCTCACAGGTCATCCTTGGGGTCCGGCCGGAGAATGTCCTGTGCCTGCCGCAACCTGAAAGCGGAGCTTTTGCCGCAACGCTTGAGGTTATTGAGCCTCAGAGTAACGAATATATCCTTACCTTGAGAAGGGAAGACGTGACCTTCAAAGCCCGTCTTCGCCGCGATACTCTTGGCTTTACGCCTGAAGTGGGGCAGCGGGTGGGGGTGCGCTTCGAGGAGGGCTTCTGGCATCTCTTTGACCCCAGGACCGAAAGGCGACTTGAAGAAGGGGGGTGAAAGAAACACAAACAATGGAGATATTTTGCGCTTTTGGTGTGGGGATAGCATTTTGCAAAGGAGGCGAGAAAGGTGAAACGGTGGCTTTTGTGGGTTGTGGTGATGCTTTTTGTGGGAAGTGGTGTGGTATTTGCGGAAGAGGTTACCCTGCGAATTCTGAGCCTTCCCTGGCCGCAGACACCGGTTGAGCAACGCCTGGCCAATGAAATCTTCACCCAGAAAACGGGCATCAAGGTCGTTATTGAAAGCCCTCCATACCAGTTTGTGGAGTACAAGATTCGGGAGATTATCGACAGCAAAAGCGACGAATACGACCTTTTCGAGTACGACAGCCAGTGGATTGGAGAGATGGTCCTTGCAGGAGGGCTGGAGCGCCTTGACACTCCAGAGTACCTGTTCTCCCCAGAAAGCACCATCAACTTCGAGAAAGATTTCATCCAGGGATTTGCCACCTACATTGGGAAGTTCCCCACCCTGGGGGACGATGCTTTGCTTCCCGGGGAGGCCTGGAAGAACTACGCCGATAAACCCCTTTACGGACTTCCCTGGACCTGTGGAGGGCTGATTTTCAGCTACCGTAAGGACCTCTACGCAGAGGCCGGTATTCCTGGACCTCCGGATACCTGGGATGAGATGCTGGAGTACGCCAAAAAGCTCACCGTGGACCTTGACGGTGATGGGAAGATCGACCGTTATGGCATGGCCTGGTACGCCACACGCCTGAGTGACGGTATCACCCAGCAGTGGCTCCCCTTCCACTTCTCTTTTGGAGCAGAACTCTGGGACCCCAAGACCTGGACGGCTCAGGGCATCATCAACTCCGACCGGGCGGTGGAGGCGCTCCAGTTCTTTGTGGACTTTAACCTGAAACACAAGGTGGTTGACCCGGCCACGGCCAACTGGTTCGTGGATGAAATTATGAACGCTGCGACCCAGGACAAATGCGCCATGTGGTTCACCTGGGTGAGCTTCGCTAACGTCGCCGATAACCCCGCCCTCTCGAAGACTGCCGGGAAATGGGGCTACACCGTCATGCCCGGGTACCGGGATCCACAAACCGGCCAGATTCGACGGGCCTCTACTTTCGGCTCTCAGGGCATCGGTATTAACGCATTCTCAAAGCACAAAAAGGAAGCCTGGCTCTACCTGCAGTGGCTGAAATCCTACGAAATTGAGAAGATGCTTGTCGATGACCCGACTGCCGGGTATGCCAGTGCCCGCACGGACCTTCTTGAGTACCAGAAGCAGTTCGAACCGAAGTGGGCCTCCATCCGCACGATTATTGAGGGTATTGCCCGGGATGTCTGGACGTGGCCCGAGTATGCCGAGCTCCTTGATATCCAGCAGCGTGAACTCAATCTTGCCTACATCGGGAAAAAGACCCCCAAGGAAGCCCTGGACAACATTGCCCTTCTGCAGCAACAGGTGCTCGATACAAGCCCGAATAACCCGAAGAACCAGTAGGAGCAAAGGGGAGGGTGTTTGCCCTCCCCTTTGCTCTTGAGGGAGGGAAGAATATGCCGGATAGGGTTCGGGTTGGCATTATCGGTTCCCGTTTTGAGGCGGAAATCCATGCCATTGCCTTTCAGAAGATTCCCCACGTTGCGGAAATTGTGGCCGTTGCTTCCCCAACGCCAGGGCATGCCGAAGCCTTTGCAAGGCGTTTTGGCATTCCTCGCTTCTACACTGATTACCGGAGGATGCTCGAAGACAGAGATATCGATATGGTCACCATCTGTGCCCCGAACTACCTCCACGCCCAGATCACCGTTGACGCAGCGCAAAGCGGCAAACACGTGGTATGCGAGAAACCGCTTTGCATGAACCTTGAGGAAGCCGACCGGATGATCGAGGCCTGCAAGGAGAACAGAGTTTTTCTCTTCTACGCCGAGGAACTCTGTTTCACCCCCAAGTACGTCCGGGCCAAGGAGCTCGTTGACGAGGGGGCTTTAGGGAAGGTGTACCTCGTGAAGCAGAGTGAGAAGCACTTCGGACCACATTCAGACTGGTTCTGGGATGTGGAACGCTCCGGTGGCGGCGTGCTCATGGATATGGGGTGCCATGGGATTGAGTTTGCCCGATTTGTCCTGGGAAAGCCAAAGGTGAAGAGTGTCTATGCCCACCTTGGGACCTATGTGCATCGGGATAAAACTCGCGGTGATGACGAGGCGGTCACCATTGTGGAATTTGAGAACGACGCCTATGCCGTTATCGAAAATAGCTGGGCCAAGCGAGGCGGGATGGACGATCGGGCGGAGATTTACGGCGAGGGCGGTGTGACCTATGCCGTGCTCCACATGGGGATTTCCCTTGTGACCTATAGCGAATACGGATATGGGTACGCGGTGGAGAAAGCCCCGACGACGAAGGGCTGGACCTTCACGGTGTATGAGGAAATCTGGAACTATGGATTTCCTCAGGAAATGGAGCACTTTTCCCGCTGTGTCCTGGGCCTTGAGACTCCAAGGGAAACCGGGGAGGATGGCCGGGCGGTCCTTGAAATCATCTGTGCTGCCTACGCTTCGGCAGGGGAGGGGAGAAAGATTGCTTTCCCCTTTGAGGCGAGGGGAGTCCGCAAGCCCATTGATCTCTGGTTGAGGAACCTATGAACCCCCGGGTGGTCTTTCTCGGTGCTCAGGAGATTGCCCGCCTCCATGAGGCGTCGCTGCGAATTCTTTCCGAGGTTGGTGTTCTGGTCCCCGATGAAGAGATTATGGCGTTGCTCTGTGCCCATGGTGGGGAAAAGAAGAATGGCCGGGTTCTTTTGCCTGCGACCCTTGTGGAAAGGAGTATTGCACAGGCGGGAAAATCCTTCCGCCTGTACGGGCGGGATGGGAAAAGATCGGTTACCTTTGCTCCGGGGGCAATGGTTTTCTGCTCCTCTCCCGGACAGTTTGCCCTTTTTGATGGTAAGAAGCGGCGGGAACCCGGAAGAGAAGACTTCCTCCAAGCGATACATCTTGCCCATCACCTTCCCCACATCGATGTGGTTGGAGGGCTGTTTCTCCCCTCCGAGTACCCTCCCCAGAGAAGAGAAGTGTACATGGCCCGGGAACTCTTTGCCCGAACCGATAAACCGGTATTCCTCTGGTTTTCCCAAAGGGAGAATTTCGCCTCCGTTTTTGCTATGAGCGTGGTGTGTGCGGGAAGTGAAGAGGCAGCCCGGGATGAACCCCGTCTTTTCGCTTTTCTTGAGCCGATAAGCCCTCTGCGTTTTCCTCAAGAAGGCCTTGCCATTCTCAAAGAGGCGGTGGCTTTAGGACTTCCGGTCATGATTGGGCCAATGGTTCAGGCAGGGTCCACCGGTCCTGTGACCCTGGCGGGGGCTCTCGCCCAAGAGAATGCCGAAATCCTTGCCGGTGTTGTGATTGCCGAACTCCTTCGTCCCGGGACTCCTGTCTGCTATGGGGGCATTCCCCATGTCATCGACCCGAAGACCGGGATGATTTCCTTTGGTTCTCCAGAACAGGGGCTTTTGAGTTTGGCCATGGTTGAGCTTGGGGCATCATATGGGTTCCCGGTGTACGTCAATGTGGGACTTACGGATAGCTGCGCTTTCGACCCTCAGAACGGATGGGAGAAGGGTGTAACGCTCATCCTTGGGATGCTTGCTGGGGCCACAACTTTTGGGCACATGGGCATTGTGGGCAGTGACCAGGGAGGAAGTCTCTGGCAACTTGTCCTTGACAACGAACTCATCGGCTTTTGTAAGCGCGTGGTGCGAGGGTTCTCCATCGATGAGGATACTCTGGCGCTTTCTGTGGTGGATGAGGGTGTTCGGGAAGGCTCTTTCCTGCCGCTTTCACACACGGTACGGTGGTTGCGAGAGGAACTCTGGGTTCCTTCCCTGAGCTTTCGGGGGGCCTTCCGTGCGGGAGAGGGGATCCTCGAGCGTGTCCGAGTTTTTCTGGAAGAGGTGTTTTGCCTGCCCCTTCCTCTTCTTGAGGAAGAGAAACTCCGGCGGCTTGACAGCTTTTTGTCCCGGGAGGGTGAGTCATGGCAAGGGTACTCTGGGGTGAAATGACGGCCTGGGAGGTTGAAAAACGGAGGGAAATTTCGGGAAGGGTTATTGTTCCCTGTGGTTCTACCGAACAGCATGGGGAGCATCTCCCCACTGCGACGGACACTTTCTGTGTTCTTGAGGTGGCGAAACTTGTGGCCGAACGGTGTGACGCGGTGGTGGCTCCACCGCTCTTTTTTGGTCTTTCGTACCCTCACCGGGGATTTCCGGGAACCATTGAACTCTCTCTCAAGACCTACTTCCAGGTGATCCAGGACATCGCCCTGTCCCTTGCCCGAGGAGGGTGGAAGAAAATCGTCTTCCTCAACGGTCATTACGATAACCTCTACGCCATTGCCTATGCTTTGGCAGAAGTCGCGCCTTCCTTCCCCCCGGAAACCATCGCCTACACCCTTTCCTACTGGGAGGGGCTCCCGGACGAGGCTTCCTCGGTGTTTACCGAAGGAGGACGGGGGCTCCATGCCGGTTTTGGGGAGACAGCGCTCTGCCTTGCCATCTGTGGCGAGCTGGTGCGAAAAGAAAATCTCAAGGCAGAGTTTCTCGCCCGCTCTCCCCTGCCATCTCCGGTACACGTGGCGTATTTTCTGACCCATCCCGGGTCGCTTTTTAAGGTGACAACAAGCGGTGTGTGGGGAGACCCCCTTCCCGCCACTGAAGAAGTTGGGAAAAATCTCCTGAGGGAGCTTGTCGAGTCCTGTACAAGGCTTATAATAGAAATAGAGGAAGTTTTTGCTACTTTGCCCAAACGGCACTAAGGAGGGGGGCCTGGGGAGTCTTGAACCCTTGATCCGGCTGACTCCCCGGGTACACCCAAACCGCAGAAGATGATACTGCGCATCCTGGCAAAAATCAAGCACTCTTTGAAGAGATATTCCGGTTTCTCCTCTGAGTTCCTCGGGAACTCCTCTGTTCTTCTCAGAGTATTCCTCTTGAGGGATTTCTTGCCGAGGGGAGGTCGATGGAGGACTCATGATTCAAACCGTTAATCTCACCAAGGAGTTCAACGGGTTCAAAGCGGTGGATAACCTGAATCTGCGGGTGGAAAAGGGGGATATCTACGGATTCCTGGGACCAAACGGTGCGGGGAAAACCACAACCATCATGATGATTCTGGGACTCATTCCTCCCACAAGTGGCAAGGTCTTCCTCCTTGGAGAAGAACTCAAACCCAACAATGTAGAGGTGAAACGGCGCATTGGTGTGGTTTCGGAGAACCAGTACTTCTACAAGGAGATGACGGCCGAAGAGTACCTCACCTTCTTCGGGGAACTGTATGAAGTTCCGAATGTGCACAGGCGTATCGATGAGCTTCTTGAGGCGGTGGGCCTGCGCAATGACCGGAACAAGAAACTCGGAGCATACTCCAAGGGGATGCAGCAAAAACTCGCCTTTGCCCGGGCCCTGCTCCATGACCCGGAGCTCCTCATCCTCGATGAGCCAGTCGCCAATCTCGATCCCACGAGCATCAAACAGATTCGGGATCTCATCGAAGAGGAGAACCGGCGAGGACGAACGGTTTTCGTGTCCTCTCACCTCCTTTCCGAAGTGGAGAGGCTCTGCAAGAAGGTGGCCATCATCAACCGGGGAAAGCTTTTAGCTGAAGACACCATGGACAACATCAAGCGTCGCCTCACCGATACCATCCATATGGAGATTGAGCTTTCGGCAAACGCCGAGAGCCTCTCAACCTCTCTTTCCGAGCTTCCCTTCGTCAAGGGGTTCACCGTTGAGGGGAACCGGCTCGAGGTGCATCTTAAGACCGAGAGGGATTACCGTCTGGATCTTTCCCGCTTCCTCTACGAAAAGGGTTTCCTCGTCCTCACCATGAAGACCAAGGAGATGAGTCTTGAGGAGGCCTTCATCACCATCACTCAGCAGAATATTTCCTTACTCGCCCAGGGGGAGGGAAACGCATGAGGCGCCTGCGGACTGGAGGCATTATTGCCTTGGGCCTTGGTGTGCTCGTAGCCGTGCTCTTTGTGGCGGCCTACTTCGCTACTCAGGTCAATTACGGCATTCTCAAGGGAACGGTGGTGGACCTGTACTCTCAAGATGTGGTGCGTAAGCTCACCATCACCGTCGACGGGAAGTCGGATATCCTCTTTAGGAGTAAAGAATACCAGCTCACGAGGATTCCCCCTGGGAAACACGTTCTTAAGGCTGAAGCGCCGTACTACTATCCTTTCTCTCAGGAGCTCGAAATTAGGCGCGGGGTGAACATCTTCAACTTCACCATGGAGGGAAAGGAGATCCCGGACCTTGCAGGGATTATCTGCTTTGCCGATCCGACGGACCGGGGTATTGAGGTTGAAATCCGCTTCAAGGATTCTAAGGGCATCGGAATCTCCGATTTCCCAGGAATGCCGCTCCAGTTTGAAGGCAAGCTCTACGTCCGGGAAGGAGATGAGGAGAATTACTCCAGAGGACGCCTCATCTACGAAGGGCCAATAGAGCTTTTCTGGGATCCCAAGGCGTACCTTGCCCGGAATAAAGGCCTTATTCCCTGGGAGAAAATTCAGATTGACCGGGAAAAGGAAAAGTACGGGCTCCTTGAAGTTCTCCTGCACACGCCCCAGGGGGATTTCACGGAGTTCATTGAGGATGTGGAACTCCAGAAGAGGGAGGAGTGACCATGCGTACCTTCAGAGTTATGAAGACGCTCTTTAAACGGGATTTTCTGTACTCCCTCTATAGCCTCGGCTACTATGTGGCCATCTTTGCCTCTTTTTTCGTTTCATCGTTCATCCTTAAGAATTTCCTCGATAGCATCGGTGAAGAAGATATTCTTGTTTCCGCGTACCCCCTCAACTACCCTCTCTACATTACCCTGGTCATTATCTCTCTCTACCTTGTGATTCTCTCCGGGATTTCCATCTCCCGGGAACGGGAGCAGGGAACCTTAGAGGTCCTCTTCTACGGTCCTGTAACGCCAGGGAGTTTCCTCTGGGGGAAGTACCTGAAAGACCTGTGCCTTGGCATGGTGGCCCTGGGGTTTACGGCCGTGTACTTTTACCTTGTGAGCCTTTTCACGAACCTGGGTTTCACCCTGGGGCTTGTAAAGGCGCTCATCATGAGTGTGTTCCTTCTCTCGTGTGTGGTGAGTTTTGGGCTTTTCATTTCTTCCCTGACCGGGCGTATTCGGAGCTCCGTTCTCGCCCTTGTGGCTATTCTCGGAGCATTCCTTGCTATCCAGCTTGGCTACAACGCCCTTCTTGGCTTTGAGAAGGAATCCCTTTCCGTTCCCATGCTCTACGTCCGCCAGGCCATGTCCTATGTCTTTCGAGGTATTAGCTGGATTTCACCCTTCGCCTACCTGAGCCGTGGACTAGACAGCGTTGTTCTCGAAAATCCTTTCCTCTACGTGGTCAATATTGGGTATGCCGTGGTGTATTCTCTTGTTTTCATGTTCCTTTCCGTGTACGTCATGAACAAGAAGGGGGTCAAAGCGTAATGCGTCGGAGTATACTCTTTTGCGTCCTTGCAGGAGTGCTCGTGCTTCTCTCGTGCGGGGCTTTTGCCCAGCCGCCGGTGCGGGAGCAGCTTGTGTACTCGCTGACGTCCTTCAACGGCTCTACCTACAGCAAAAGTTTCGCTCCGCAGAGCGAGGACACCATCTACCTTATCGCCAACACGAATAACATTGTCACCCCCCGCAAGACCATCGTCTACTACTGGCCCATTACCCGCCGGTATATGGCCGGTTTCAGCACCCTGAACGAAGCCGTTCCCGGGAAGCTCGAGATTTTCCAGGGTGGAAAGGTTATTGCCACCCTTGAGGAACGGAAGTATGTCCTCTACTACCCCGAGGGATACTGGTCGGAAAAGACCGTGATGTACCTCGATGCAGAGGCCGATGCAAAGTACGACGAATACAAGAAGGCCATGGACGAATTCAACGCCAAGCTCAAGGAGTACTACGAGGCCATGCAGAAGTACCGGGAGGACCTAAACAGGTTCTTCGAGGAAGTCCGCCGGCGAAGGGAGGCCGGAGAAACAGGACCTCTCAACATCCCCGTTCCCAAAGAGCCTTCGCCCCCAGAGTTTGTGAACTTCTATGTTTCCGAACCGGCCTCTGGATTTGTTGTGAACCTTCCGCCCGGTCACTACGAGATGCGGATACGTCTTGAGGATGGAACCATCCTCGAGGGGAGTGAAAAGAAACTCGTGGTCTTTACCTCACGGAGGAAGGGTGGGGTGGGTTACGAGATTATCCCCGGAAACCGCTGGACGAAGCGCGAGAACTGTGACGACCCCTCCTGGATTATCCATGCCGTGGGCAAAAACGAACTCTACTTCAACCCCTTCACCCAGGAGGAGTACAACGAGCTCTACCACAATAAGCTCCAGGATCCCCAGAACATTGGTCGGATAGAGCGCTGGAAATGGGTGCACGTAGACCCGGTGAAGGACGCCACACTCCTCTTTGGCCGGGGGAAAGAGGTGCTGAAGGCAGTCACCCGTGCGCCCTATTTTGTGAAACAGATTCCTGGTCCTGAACTCGGGTACGAAATCGTGGACTATGACGAGGACCTGAAGAAACGCGGGTACAAGCCGACTTTCGAGAGCTACAAGGTGGTCCTCGGACCGGAACTTCCCAAAGTTGACTACACCATCCAGACCGTGGCCTCTGAGAACCAGATGCCCCTTCCCAAAAGCGAACGTACCATCCGACTTTTACGAAAGGCCTATAGCATGTATCTCTATCCCCTGGCCTTTCTTCCTCTTGCAGTGGGAGCGGGCATCGTCATCACCCGACGGGCCCGGATTGAAACCTGAGCGTGTTCCGGGAAGCCCTCTTTGTTGACCGTTTAAACCGCTTTGTGGTCCTCTGTGAGGAAGGTGGGCGGAGGTTCCCCGCCCACCTTCCCAATCCCGGGAGGCTCTGGGAGATTCTCCTGCCCGGACGGGTGCTCCTTCTTGAGGACCGGGGAAAAGGGGACATGCCCCGGGTGTGGGGCGCCCTCCTTGGAGAAGAGGTGGTATGCCTTCACACGACCTCGGCGACTTCTGTGGCGAGACAACTCCTTGAAGAGGAGTGCCTTGAGGATTTTGCAGGTTTCAGAGTGGTGGAGACGGAGATTCCCCTTGGGAACTCTCGTCTGGATTTCCTCCTCAAACGGGGCGGGGAAAAGATATTTCTTGAGGTCAAATCCTGCACGCTCTTTTTCGACGGCCTGGCCATGTTCCCTGATGCCGTAACGGTGCGGGGACGAAAGCATGTGGAGCTCCTGGCAGACCTCGGGGGTGCCATGCTTTTTGTGGTGCACGTTCCCTCGCCTTTTGCCTTTCTTCCTGATTTCCATACCGATCCCGAGTTTGCTTCGGCTCTCCATGCTGCCCGGAAGAAAGTCCTCATTCGCGCGGTGGCAGTGCGCTGGGATACGAGGGGGAATTTCCAGTATTCCCACATCCTCGATCTCCCCTGGGAGGTCTACGAGAGGGAAGCGGGGGATCGGGGGAGTTACCTGCTTTCGGGGTATCTCCCCGGGACGCACCGGATTGCCGTCGGGAGCCTGGGGGAGCTGGATTTCCCCCGGGGTTTCTACGTTTACGTCGGTTCGGCCATGCGGGGCCTTTCGGGGAGAATCCAGAGACATCTCAGGAAGCGGAAACGAAACCACTGGCACATCGACACGCTCCTCCCCTTCTTTGAGGACGTTCGTGTATTCCCCATCCGGAGTTCGGAACGCTTGGAATGTGCCATTGCCCAGGAACTCGAAAAGGTGGCCAGGCCCGTTCCGCACTTTGGGGCTTCAGACTGTTCCTGCGAAAGCCACCTTTTCTTTCTGCCCTGGCCACCGCTCAAAAGCGCTTCCTTTATTGAGGTGCTCCTGCGCTTCCGCATGGGACGGATTGCCAGAATGCTGCAACAGAAAAAAAGTGAGCCGCACGGCCGTTGACTGGGAAAAGAGGAAGCTTTATAATCTAAAGCGGTCAAAATCCTATTCTCAGGGGGTGAGAAGGGGAAAAGGAGAGAACTCTTCTCAAGGAAGTTTGCAGGGGATTTTCTGTTCTTTCGCGAAGTTTCTGTGAAATTTCTCTTTAGGGGGGATGTGCTCGATGGAATGGCGTAAGTCTTTGGTGTTTCTCGTTTCGGTGATTTTCGTCCTGGGGTTTGTGTTTGGTGCTCTTGCTCAGGAAGGTGCATCAGAACTTGAAATCCAGACTGCCAACGCAGCCTTTGAAGCCGCAGACAAAGGGAACCCCGATCCGGCCTGGAAAGGGCAGAAACTCACCATCGCTGTGTACTCTGCAGGTCCCCGTGGCGCCATCTCCGGTCCTCTGTACTTCTGGCGTCCCTACTTTGAGAAGCTCACCGGTGCCACCTACGACATCGTAGAAATTCCCTTTGGAGAGCTCCGGGAGAAGATTTTCACCGACCTCATGACCGGTACCGGCACCTACGACATCATCGTCGGTCCGAGCTGGTTCTACGGCGACTACATCATGAACGACTGGATTGTTCCTGCTCAGGAATTCTTCAATGATCCCCGCATGCCCAAATGGGAGCCTGAATCCATCGCCCTCCCGGTTCGGGAGCTCTACATGTGGGGTGATAAACTCGTCGGGTTCAACAACGACCACGATGGCCAGGTTATCTACTACCGTCGGGACATCCTGAGCGATCCGAAGTGGCAGGAAGAGTTCAAGAAAGAGAAAGGCAAGGATATGCCCACCCCGCCATGGACCTGGGAAGAGGTCTACGAAATCTGCGATTTCTTCAATGGTAAGGACTGGAACGGTGATGGTGAGCCGGACTATGGTATCAGCATGCACCTCAAAGTCGGTGGACAGGGCTTCTTCCACTTCATGGCGCTTTCCGCACCATACGTCGTTTCTCCGGCTCCGGGAGACAATCCGGCCAAGGTGACTCGCTACCACAACGTGTACTGGTTTGACCCTGAAACCATGGAGCCCCTCGTGAATACCCCTGGATTCGTTGAGGCGCTGAACATGCTCATCAAGCTCTCCAAGACCGGGCCTTCCGCAATGTTCGGCTGGAGCCTTGGTGAGGCGTGGGATGCGTTCCTGCGGGGTAAGGCTGTCATGTGCTGGTCCTGGGGCGACGTGGGTTCGCTGGCGCAGCTTCCTGACCGTTCCAGCATCCAGGGCAAGCTCGGTGTAGCGCCTATTCCCGGAAGCGACAAGTACTATGACCTCGAGACGCAACAGTGGGTGCACAAGAAGAACTTCGTGGCCAACACCGTGGGTGCCTCCTGGCACGGCGTGATTTCGAAGTACTGCAAGAACAAGGAACTCGCTGCTTACTTCCTCTCCTGGCAGGCCACACCGCAGATCAACCACTGGAACGTCGTCTGGGGCTGGACCGGTGTTGACCCTGGAACAAGCTACGACTTCCTGCAGCCGAGTGGGAAAGCAACGATTGAGGAATACGTGGCGACCGGGTACGATGCTGAGGATGCCCGCCAGTTCGTCACCGCTTATGAGGAAATGTGGACCAAGTACCCGCTGCGGCAGACCTACCTCCGTATTCCTGGAACGCCGGAGATGTGGGAAGTCTACGACATCCACCTCTCCGAGGCTGTGACCGGCCAGGTCTCCCCAGAGGAGGCGCTGAACCGCATTGCCGAGGAGTGGAAAGCCATCGTCGAACGCTACGGCAAAGATACCCTGAAGAAGATTTACCAGGAAGCCATTGGATACAAGCCTGAGTGATGAGCAAAGCAAAAGAAGGGGAAGGGACGCCTTCGTCCCTTCCCCTTCTTTTGTGTTCTAAGAAAGGGAGAGTGGAAGATGCGGCGGAGATTGCGAGAAAAAGGGAATGCCTTTGTCATCCCCGCAATTTTCTGGGTGCTCACCTTTACGATTTTCCCTTTGGTGTACTCCTTCCGGGTGAGCCTCTCCAAGGTGCTCTACGGGAAGCTTGTGGGATTCGCTGGGGCGAGTAACTACCTCCGGATGTTTGGGGATTACCGTTTCTGGGGGACGCTTCGCTTCACGCTGGTTCTTGTCCTCATCAGTGTCTGTGCTACGACGGCCATCGGGCTTGGTCTGGCCATTGTGTTCAACCGGAAGATGAAGGGGCTTCGGGCCTTCCGTTCTATCCTCACCATGCCGCTTTTCACCGCTCCGGTTGCCCTGGGATATCTTGGCGTCATGATGTTTTATGAGGAAAATGGGCCCATCAACGTCCTTTTAAAGTACCTTGGTATGGGGAAGGTCCCTTGGCTTTCTCATCCCCTCTGGGCAACCCTGGCGATATGTCTTGTGGATATCTGGCAGTGGACCCCTTTTGCCTTTATCATCCTCCTTGCGGGGCTCCAGTCAATTTCCGATGAAATTTACGAAGCTGCGGTGATCGATACTTCTTCAGGCTGGGCCGTCTTCCGGCATATCACCCTACCCCTGCTTTCTCCAGTTCTCGGCACGGTCATCATGCTCCGCATGGTTGATGCCTTTAAAGCCTTTGACATCCCCTTCAGTCTCACAAGCGGTGGACCGGGAACGGCCACACGAACCCTCACCTTCTACATCTACACGCAAGGGTTGCGGAACTTTGACCTGGGATACGCCAGCGCCATGGCCTATTTCCTCCTGGCTATCACCATGATCATCGGGCTTTTATTCTTCCGGAGATACCGGGAACTCTACGAGTAGGGGAGAGCAACGATGCGCAGAAGAAGGAAAGGGTCCGTCGTTACAGAAATCCTGACCTGGGTGGTTGTGGTCATTGCCATTCTGTGGGTGCTTTTCCCCTTTTACTGGACCGTCATCACTTCGTTCAAAAAGCCGGCAGATGTTTTCCGCCTGAGTAGTATCCCCTGGCTCCAGTTCACGCCCACTCTCAGCAACTGGCAAACCGAGTTCACTCAAAGAGGTCCGGAAATCTTAAGAGGCATCACCAACAGTATCATCATCGCCGTTTTTGCTTCCCTCATCGCGGTGGCTCTGGGGACTCTTGCAGGGTACGGCCTTGCCCGGTACAAGTATGTGAAATGGCGCAACCAGAGCATGGCCTTCTGGTTCCTCTCACAGCGTTTTCTTCCTCCTGCCGCTACGGTTATTCCTTTCTTCCTCCTCATGAAATCCCTCGGGCTCCTTGATACGCGTGTGGCACTGATCCTCGTCAATACGACCTTCGCCATGCCTTTTGCCGTACTCATCATGAAGGATATGTTCCGGGAACTCCCGGTGGAACTTGAGGAGGCGGCCCTGGTGGATGGGTGTTCCCGCTGGGAGGCTTTCCTGAGGATCGCTCTGCCACTTGCTGCACCGGCACTTGTAGCTACTGTCATCATCTGCTTCTCCTTTGCCTGGAACGAGTTCCTCTTCGCCCTCGTTCTGACCTACAAAAAGGCCACACCCATGACCATCATCATTGCCGGGACGGAACACACCCAGGGAGTACAGTTCTGGTATGTCTCAACGAGGCTTCTTCTGGCTATCCTTCCACCGACCCTTCTTGCCCTCACCGTCCAGCGCTATATCGTCCGCGGTCTCACCATGGGTGCGGTGAAGGGATGATGTCAAGGGCCGCTTCGGCGGCCCGGTCGAATCACTTTTACTTTGGCACGGAGGATTCCTCAAGGAGCTCCACGATGGAGATGCTGCAGCTGTGCTCCGTTTTCACCCACCGTTTCTGGTTCCAGGAAAGGAAAAGCCCCAGAAAGACGATAGGTATCCAGCTCAGACCGTAGACCGTGTACAGGGCAAAATAGGGGAGGTATCGGAGGGTGAAACGGCCCTCCTTAAGGGAGGGCCCGAGTATCACCTGGTAGGCACTCTGAATGAGGGCTACCGGAATCCAAAGGTAGAGGTGCAGGACGAAGGGTATGTTCCCGTGGGCTCCCCGCTCAATGGTCTCAAGAGCCACAAGGACCGTGGTGAGGACGATGCTCAAAGGAGTAAGGAGGTACAGGAAGTAGTCGAGGTACTGCAGGTGCCCGCTTGTGAGGAATTTCCAAAGAAGCCTCCATCCGTATTGCCAGAGGACGAAACAGTGCCCCTGCATCCAGCGGGTTCGCTGGCGGTGGCTTGAGGCATAGCGAAGTGGTTTCTCATCATAGGTGATGGCCCACTCGTTCCAGTGAACCTTTCCTCCCTCAAGGACGACCTGAACGCTGAACTCAAGGTCCTCGGTGAGGCTTTTCAGGTTCCACCCCAAACGAGTAATACAGGACGTCCGTATGACCAGTCCCGTACCTCCCAGGGTGGCTGACAGTCCCCAGTTCGCCCGGGCAAGCTGCCAGAACCGGTTAGCATACCAGTACGCCAGGGCATACATCCTGGTAAGCCAGGAATGGTCTGGGTTTTTGGTCTCCAGATATCCCTGGATGACCTCTGCATCTTCGTGGGCTTCGAGGGAGTCATTCATCCTGGCCAGGAACTCAGGGTGCACGAGGTTATCAGCGTCAAAGAGGGCTATGGCGTCGTAAGAAGCCAGAGGAATCTGAGTGAGGGCCCAGCCAACGTTGTACGTCTTTCCAGGACGCTGTGGGTCATTCCGCTTGTGAGACTGAAGGCCCCCTGACGCAGAGCGATGTCTTTCGTTTTGTCGTTGCAAGCATCGCAGGCGACGTAGATGTCGAAGAGTTCTTTTGGGTACTCTTGTGCTCTCAGGCTCTCAAGGAGTGGTCCCAGGACTTTTTCCTCATTATGGGCAGGGATGAGAACGGCAAACCTCCGGAGTTTCCGAGCCTTTGGGAGAAGACGGGGGACTGGAATCCCCGAAGGGAGACGCAGGTCTCGTAGACCCAGAAACAGTAGAGGAGGAAAGCAAGGATTTTGAGCGGTTCAAAGGAATGATCGAGCCATTCTTCAGGTGCAACAAACGACGGGTAGACCACCTTGACAACCTCCCCTGGTCAGTGCTTGCAGGAAGCTCTAAAGAACGTAGCACGCCTCGAAAAGGAAGTCAAGGAGTGCCGGTTTTTTGAAGGAGCGTGATGATGTAGTCGCGCTCGGGGTGGAACACCACCTCTTCAAAGAGGCGGGTGAACCTGCCCCGCTCAAGAAAGAGGTCGTGGATGAGTTTCCCCGAAGGATAGAAGTGGACAAGAAGAAGGTACCCGCCATCGCGGAGATGGCGGAAGAATTTCTCCTCCAGGGTAAGGAGGACATTCCTGCCTCCGAGGTAGTAGAGCACCTCTGAAGCGAGGATGAGGTCGAAGATGCCCTCCGGTTCGTCTCGGACGATGTCAAGCTTCTCAAGCCTTATCCGATCGCCATACACCTCAAGCCTTGCTCTGGCTCGCTCAAGGGCTGTCTGGGAGATGTCAATGCCAAAGACCTTCTTTCCTCTTTGCAGGAGGAGTTCAGTGAAGACCCCTTCGCTTGTGCCGACTTCAAGGATGGTATGAGCATCCTGGGGAATGACCTCAAGGGTCTTTCGGTACTTTTCCTGCTCATAGGTGCTTTTTGTGTAATTCCAGGGGTCACGTTTTCTGCGGTACAGTCCTTCGAAATGGGCCTCGTTGAAGAACCAGGGAAGGAAAGGAAGCAGCGCCCTCCAGAGGAGGTTGGCAAGGTGCGAAACCACGCGCCGTTTCAGGGTGGAAAGACGCATCTTCAGGGACATCTTCTGAGGTTTCACGGTGTTGCCCATCCCGGAACTACAGTATAATACTTTCAGTTTTCCTTCAAGGGGGTGAGGGCATTGCGGTACAGGAAACTTGGCTGGACAGACCTTGAGCTTTCCGTCATCGGTTTTGGTTCCTGGGCTCTTGGTGGTGGAGGGTGGCGGTACAGCTGGGGTCCTCAGGATGATAAGGAGTCCATCGAGGGATTCATAGGGCAGTGGACCTTGGAGTGAACTGGATTGACACCGCAGCGGTGTATGGCCTTGGGCACTCGGAAGAGGTCGTGGGACAGGCGATCCGGGGACTGGCAAAACGCCCCATCATTGCCACAAAATGCGGACTTGTCTGGGACGAAAAGGGGAACATTGCCAATTGCCTGAAACGTGACAGCATTCGCCGGGAGGTTGAGGCAAGCCTTCGCCGCCTGGGGGTAGACGTTATCGACCTTTACCAGATTCACTGGCCTGTGCCCGATGAGGACATTGAGGAAGCCTGGGAGGAGATGAGCCGTCTGGTGGAGGAGGGCAAGGTCCGTTACATCGGGGTGTCCAACTTCAGTGTGGCCCAGATGGAGCGGATTGCCCCAATTCACCCCATCGCTTCTCTGCAGCCTCCTTACAGTATGCTCCGGCGGGATATTGAGAAGGACATTTTGCCGTACTGTGCAGAGAAGAACATCGGGGTCATCGTGTACAGCCCCATGCAGAAGGGGCTGCTCACCGGAAAGGTGACGAAGGAATGGGTGGCAAATCTTCCTCCCGATGACCACCGCCGCAACGACCCCATGTTCCAGGAACCAGAGCTCACCCTCAATATTGAGCTTGCTGGGAAACTGCGGGACATCGGGGCAAAGTACGGAAAGACCCCTGCCCAGGTTGCCGTGGCCTGGGTCCTGCGCCGGAGGGAAGTCACCTCGGCCATTGTGGGGATTCGCCGGCCGTCGCAAATTGAGGAAATCGTCCCTGCCGGAGACTGGGACCTCCCTGAAGAAGAGGTGGCAAGGATAGAGGAATTCCTCAAAGAACGGGAGGAGAAGCTCAGGAACCTGCGACGGTAGTTCCAGGGATGGGGTCAACCCCATCCCTGGAAAAGTTGGGGCATGCGGGTCAGATGGTTTTCTCCTCCAGCAGGTATTCCAGGAACTCCCGGTAAGGGAGAAAAGCCAGGCCGACACAGCGGTCGGCGGCACCGTAGTACAGGCGAATTTCGTTCTTCTCTTCGTCAACGATGATGCCTGTGGGGAAAACCACTCCGGGAACGTCTCCCAGAAGCTCATACGGTTCCTGAGGGCTCATAATCCATTCCTCAGTTCGGCAGAGGACCTTCCGGGGGTCCTCGAGATCAAGGAGAGCAGCCCAAACCCGGTACAGGCTTCCTGAGGCGGTATGGCGTACCCCGTGGTAGAAGATGAGCCAGCCATGGGGTGTAGCCACCGGTGGGGTGCCAAGGCCTACCCGGTGCTGGTCCCACCACCCGGGACGGACCGGAATGAGAACCTGGTGGTCTCCCCAGTGCCGGAGGTCCGGTGAGAAGGAAATCCAGATGTGGGCTTCTCCCCGGATGATGGGGCGGTGAATCAGGGCATATCGCTTTCTGCCATCTGCTTTGAAATGGCATGGGAAAAGGGCGGCATCCTTATCCTCGGGAGGCAGAAGAGGACCGTATTTCACAAACTCTTTGAAATCCTCTGTCAGCGCCAGGGAAACGAGGGGTCCGCCCTTGCTGAAGGCCACATAGGTTATGGCGTAACACTTTTCCTCCTCAAGCCACACTATCCGGGGATCTTCCAGGCCCCACTGTTCTTCGGCAAACTGTTCTTCGGCCGCAAGGGAGGGAAAGGGGTTGATCTCCCAGTGCTCTTTGCCGTCTTCGCTTGTGGCTACTGTGAGGTGAGAGAACCCCCGGCAGTCCTCCACCCGGACAAGGAGAAGCGTCCTCCCCTGGAATTGCACGGCTCCCGGGTTGAGAACAGCGTTCGCCCGGTAGGGCCATTTTTCGGGGGAGAGGATAGGGTTGTGCTCATAGCGCTTGACAAGTTGCCTTGGTCCAGAGTGGTAGGCCAGCCTCATGGTCGTCCTTTTCCTCCTCCGCATCGTTTTCCTGCCACTTGACTTTCTGAGCTTCACAGAAAAACCTCTGCTGGTTCTCGGCAAGGTCAATCACCAGAGGGATCAGGCTCTGCTTTTCCACGAGAAATCGCGCGGCTGTTTCTCCTGCAACTTTCACTACAATCCAGATTGCCTCTCGACCAAAGCGCTGTTCGGACGAGGGAGTCGAGATTTCCACTTCCCGACCCTCGACGTCCCTCGTACGCCAGAAGAATCCCACTTCAGGTTGCCCCTGGAGCACACCGGTGACGAAGAGGTACATGCCCTGGGCGGCCGTTATTGGACCAAGGAGAACACCCAGGAAGGGATGCATGAGGAGGGTTGAGAACAGGGCTTCTTCCCTGGTTTTTCCCTGAGTGGTGAAAGTGGTAGAGAACTCTTCGTTGCCGAGCTTGTAATGGACACTGATTTTCCAGTCTTTTCCCAAA
>APKF01000048.1 GCA_000353875.1 Candidatus Caldatribacterium californiense OP9-cSCG
ACGGCGAACGTCCCCTGTTGTGTGTGCTGCCCTTGCCGTACCTCCATATGATAGGTGAGCTCGGTCACACCTTCCAGAGAAACGCAGGAGACCCCGAGTGTTGCCGCCAGTACCGTGGCCGCTACAAGAACCCAGAGTTTATTCCGCACTGGCACCTCTCCCCTTGGGGTATTGTATCACGCCAGGGCGCTCTCAAGAAGGAGTATGCTTAAAACCACAAAGAGACAGGCCAGGGCAATCTTCGAGAAGAGGATGTTCTTTCTTCCAAATTCCACTAAAGCTTTCGACTGACTACCGAAGAAAACGCTGAGGAACACGACCACGAGGGGGATGATGAAGAAGGCGTTGTAGAAGACGAGGTATCCGATGGCTTTCAGGCGGTAGCTCACCATTTCCCTGGCGATGTACATGATGGTGGGAAGGTACACCTGACCGGTACAACCGGCCTCAAGGATTGATACGACAAAACCACTCACGATGGCAGCGGCAAAAAGCCTCCGTTTGGAGAAGCTCTCTTTGAGGTACTGGTTGATTTTCACCCGCAACCCCTTGGGAAGGCCCAGAGTCATACCGGTTTCCTTTCGCTCCTTTTTGTAGGTGATGGCGTCCCGGACGCTGAAAATCGCAAAGATAAGGAGCACTCCGGCCATTGCGCCGTACACGATTCGAGAGACGATGCGGTACACTGCCAGGGTCTGCCACACCTGGAAGATGCCAAGCCCAAGGAGGAGGTAGGTGACGAACACGGCCAGAGTATACGTGACGCCGATTTCGACCACTCGCTGGCGGGAATGGCCAAGGACGAAGAGAAGGTTCACCATGAAGACGATGGTCGCGAAAGCACAGGGGTTTAATCCGTCAAGGAATCCGGCCCCAGCCACCACCCAGGGAGTGAACCCCCGGAAGCGCGAGAAGATGAGTTCCTCGGCCCTCTCTAGGGGCCGAGGAGGGGGTGAAGTTCTTGGGCTTTTCAGGGTCTTTTCGATGAGCTTTTCAAGGAGGGTGTTGATTCGCTCCGGATCTTCTGTTGCCACGTATCCGGCGTCGGAGAAGATTTCGACCGAGGTTTTCTCTTCCACCCTCCAGTGTTCTTCAAGGAGGACGAGTTTTTCATAGTTTTTCGAGAGGGTGTAATCGAGGTAGACCACCTTAATTCGGTCGGCGTATTTCTCAAAAACCGGCGGAGTGACCTTTTCCTTGAGTTCCCGACAGACCGGGCATCGGGAGGAGTAGAAGAAGAGCAGCACCGGTTTTTCCTCGACGGTTATTCGCTCTCTGAAGTTTCTGGGAAGCCCGTCGCGTTCGAAAAAACGTATCCGGTCTCTGAAGGGAGCAAAATGCTCCTCGAGAAGCGCCCGGTTTCCCCTGGTTCCGGAGATAACGACAAGGTCCGGGTTTTTCTCCTGAAGTTCCTGGAGGAAACGGTCGAAGGAAGCGGTGGGGATGTCCTGAAGGAAGTTGAAGAACACTACGGTGTGGTAATTCTCGGTGAACGAAAAGGAGTACGCAAAGTTCCCCGAAGCGTCAGAAACAACGACAGGGTATCCTCTCCGGGAGAGTTCGTTGAGGACTGCTGAAGATCGGTTGAGGTCTTCTTTTGAGGGGAGGATGACCACCTTTTCCGGGGGAGGGAGAAGGTTCACCCAAGTTTC
>APKF01000049.1 GCA_000353875.1 Candidatus Caldatribacterium californiense OP9-cSCG
CACATGAGCCACAACACCACAAACGGTAGCAATTTTTTCACCATCAGGCCTCCTTTCTCCGGGTTCAGTTCCCAGTGTACCATACCCCTCTTTGTATTACGAGCAGAGCACCCGGTGGGTTTTCCATGGTATAATCCTTTCTGTCATGTCATCCGTGACGCCGATTGAGCTCAACAGAGAGTTCGTCCAGGCTCTGGAGCTCCTTGAGCAGACAAGCCAGTCTGTTTTCATCACCGGGCGGGCAGGGACGGGGAAGTCCACGCTTCTTTGGTATTTTCGGGATCACACGAAGAAGAACATCGCCGTTCTCGCTCCCACAGGAGTCGCCGCTTTGAACGTCCGGGGGCAGACCATCCATTCTTTCTTCCGCTTCCGGCCCGATGTGACACCGGAGACCGCTCCGCGTGTCAAACCCGAAGACCCGGGTCTTTATAAGAAGCTCGACACCATCGTCATTGACGAAATCTCCATGGTACGGGCAGACCTTCTGGATTGTGTTGACGCTTTTCTCCGCGTCTACGGACCTTCTCCCTCGGCACCCTTCGGAGGCGTGCAGATGGTCTTTGTTGGGGACCTCTATCAACTTCCGCCGGTGGTGAAGCGAGCCGAGCAAGCGCTGTTTACCGAGTACTACGAGAGCCCCTATTTCTTCAGCGCCTTTGCTTTCCGGGAAATCCGCCCGATGCTTCTTGTCCTTGAGAAGGTCTATCGCCAGAGCGATCCGAAATTCGTCGAACTCTTAAACCGCATCCGGAATAACACTGCCACCGACGAGGATTTAGCCCTCCTGAACACCCGCGTTTTCCCCGATTACGTTCCCGGGGAGCGGGAGTTCGTGGTTCACCTCACCACCACGAATGACCTTGCTCAGGAGGTGAATGAGGGGAAACTGGCGGCGCTTTCGGGAAAGGAGTGGGTGTACGAGGGGCAGGTCCTGGGGGCATTTTCCTCTACGGATCTCCCCACGGATCCGGTACTACGCCTCAAAAAAGGCGCTCAGGTAATGCTGCTTACCAACGACCCTCACGGGCGGTGGGTCAACGGGACCATCGGGCAGGTCCAGGAATGTACCGATGGTGCCGTCATTCTCCGGCTTGAAGACGGAAGCGAGGTGGAGGTTACACCCCATGTATGGGATATGTTCGAGTTCTACTACGACCGGGAAGAAGGTCGAATCATGACGCGGAGCATCGGCTCCTTTACCCAGTACCCCCTGCGGCTTGCCTGGGCGGTGACCATCCACAAAAGCCAGGGTCTTACCTTTGACCGGGTGATCGTTGACCTTGGCCGCGGGACTTTTGCCCATGGCCAGGCGTACGTGGCCCTTTCCCGTTGCCGGACGCTCGAGGGTCTCATCCTGAAACGGCCACTCCTGCGAAAGCACATCATCATGGACTGGAGGGTGGTCCGTTTCCTCACCGAGTACCAGTATGCCGCTTCTGCCAGAACCTTCCCCCTTGAGGAGCGGATACGCCTGCTTGAGGAGGCCAAGGAAGCACGGAAGCCCCTGGAAATCATGTACCTCAAGGACAACGACGAGAAGACCTCCCGGGTTGTTCTGCCTCTTGAAGTGGGGATGATGCGTTTTCAGGAAAAGGAGTTTCTCGGTCTTCGGGCCTTCTGTCTTCTGCGAAAAGAGGAACGGACCTTCCGTGTAGACCGCATCCTCTCCCTCCGGCCTGTGGAGGAGTCCTCTCCTGAATTACTCTGAGGGAAGAGGCAGCTTGTCGATGTCCGGAACTGTTCCGTCCTTCAGGCGGTAGAGCATTTCTCCAGCTCGGGGGACGACGAGAATCCCCTCCTCTTCCCGACCCCTGTAAGCATCAATGTCGATAGTACGGAAGTCAAGATACCCGAGGTTGATTTTCCGGCACACCTCTTCGGGAATGCCTGTGGCGAGGACCACCTCTATCCGGGGATATTCCCTGCCGTTAGCGTATCTTCCGATGCCCTTCACGTGGGTGGAGTGGGCGAGCACCCCCCAGGGGTAATGCCGGTACTTCTCCCAGTGGGCGAGGAAGAAGTCCCGGGTATGGTAGCCGATTTCAAGGAGGTGCTTCCCGTGGGTTTTAGAGATTTCCCGGATGTGGGGAGCGTAGATGATGATTGTCCCTCCGTCGGCCACAACAGGCTCGAGTTTGTACATGCATTTCCCCCCAACCCAGAGCTCGTTGTACATGGTGGGGGCAATGGAAAGGACCGTGTGGAAGGGCCGCTCGACATAGACGATGTTCACCCGGGCTGAGAGATCGGCAGCCTGGGACCAGGCTTCTTCGGGGTCACCAAAAAAAATCCCGCAGGGGTCCTTTTTCCCGCATTACCAGGCACATGGCAAGAGTCGGTCTTGGGATGAACCGGGCTGCCCGGTTGAGGACTTCCCGAACGGGAGTATCCTTGGTGCCGATAATTTTGGGGTTGGTGATGAGGGCAGCGAGCCAGTGGAACTTGTCCGTGAGTTCCGGTCCAGAGATTCCCGGGAAGAAGTACTTGTACCCCCCTGAAAATCCCACGACTTCATGGGGGAACACCGGGCCCATGATGAGGAGTTCATCGTACTCGAGAATTCGCCGGTTTATGGTGACCGGAACCTCTTCGGTAATGAGACCCCGGGAGATATGATGCATTTCCTCACGGGAGATTGTCCCTATCTGGATCAACTCCTGGGGATCCTGGAAGCGGTGGTTGTACACGGAGACCCCCTGTTCTGCCGCTTCCTGAAAGGTGACGCCAAGGTGTGCTTTGAGCTCTTCATCAGTCA
>APKF01000050.1 GCA_000353875.1 Candidatus Caldatribacterium californiense OP9-cSCG
GTGCATCATGGAGTGCGAGGGCTCTCTGGATACGTCCAAGAAGCAGCGCCTTCAGGATGCACCCACCTTTCCAGATACGGGCGA
Source organism: Candidatus Caldatribacterium californiense OP9-cSCG (assembly GCA_000353875.1). GTDB lineage: Bacteria > Atribacterota > Atribacteria > Atribacterales > Caldatribacteriaceae > Caldatribacterium > Caldatribacterium californiense. The sequence goes on from APKF01000050.1 coordinate 85, forward strand.
TTTCCGGAAGATTCAGGTGGTAAGCGAAGACACGACTTGCCTCTTGAAGGAGATGAAAGCCTTCGGAGAATGCTGCGAGTTCCGCAAGGTAGAGGGCATCGGAGAGAAGAAGGGAGATTTCCTCAGACCATGGGAGGGTTTTTTGGGGGATGGAGAAGCGGGGGGCAATTTGGGTACGCTCGTTTTTAAAGGACGAGAGACTGCGGGCGACGACCGACTGGGTAATGGTGGGAGTGGGAATTCCCAGGTCAAGCGCCACCTGGGAAGTCCACTTCCCCGTTCCTTTCTGCTCGGCGGCATCGAGAATGAGGTCCACAAGAGGTGTCTTCGTTTCCGGATCCTCGTAGGCGAGAACCCTTGCGGTGATGTCCACAAGGTATGAGTTGAGATGCGGCAAGGTATTCCAATGGGCAAAAATTCTGGCGATTTCTGGCGCGCGGAGTCCAAAGATTTTTCGCAGGAGGTCGTACACTTCAGCAATGGCACCCATAAAGGCATACTCAATGCCATTGTGGACCATTTTCACAAAATGCCCGCATGACCCCGGTCCAAGGTAGGTGCAGCAGGGCCCGTCTTCCACCTGGGCGGCTGCCTTTTCAAGGATATCCTGCACGAGCGTATAACCCTC
>APKF01000051.1 GCA_000353875.1 Candidatus Caldatribacterium californiense OP9-cSCG
GTCCCCCTGGCATGAGCGAGGGACCGTGGAGCGCTCCATCGTTCCCCGCCGCTTATCCCCATGCCGAGGTAGAGCAATCCCGCCTTTCGGCCTCCGCGATTCTCCGGTCAGTATCGCGGAAAAGGAATTCCCACCGTCGATGATGAGGTCCCCTTCATCGAGGAGAGGGAAGAGCGCGTTCAGGAATTCGTCGACCGCCTCACCCGCTTTCACCATAAGGAGGATTTTGCGCGGTTGCTCAAGGGAAAACACGAATTCCTGAAGGTCATACGCTGGGCGAATGGATTCTCCCTTCACCCTGGTCTCAAAGAACTCTTTTGTTTTTGCTGCGGTCCGGTTGAAGACCGCAACGGGGAACCCCTTGCGGGCGATGTTCAGCGCAAGATTCTGCCCCATGACGGCCATGCCAATGATACCGATGGCGCAAGTCCCTTCCACACCCACACCCCCCTCTGTCCTTTTCGCTATTATAACGCAGCGGATCACAGGGGAAACCGGATAAGTCCAAGAAGGGAAAGGAGACCAAGGATTACCGGCTGATGGAAGAGGTAGATGGTGAGGGAGTGACGTCCCAGAAAGGCCAGTCCCCGGAAGGGAAAGGCAGAGATGTCCGGAAGGGGGAACTTCCTCTCCCCTCTGGGGTAGAGGAAGTTCCCTGCAAAGATTCCCAGAAGTACCACCCCAAACCAGGGAAAGAGGGGGAAGTAGTCGAGGGTGGAGAATCGTAAAGGCCTAAAGCCAAGGAAAAGGAGGAAAGAGAACGGGAAAACCCTCAAAGAGAGGAAGTATCCGGCTACGATGCTTCCTAAACCTCCCAAAAAGCTCAGCCACGGTCGGGGGATGAAGGGATAGGCGAGGATTACCGACGTCCCTATGCAGTGGAGGACGCCGAAGCGAACATAGGATTCAGGGAGTGCGAGGTAGGTGACAAGGGTGATGACCATTCCATAGAAGAGCAAAAGAAGCCCCCTTTTCAGGTACTTCGAGAATGGAACAACGTTGCGGTGTTTTCGTTCCCGGGAAAAGCTTAGGGTCAAAGAGAGTCCTGCAAGGCCAATGAACAGCGAAGCACCGAAGAGTACATACCCTCGCCAGAAAGGCGAGAAGAGGTTCATCTTGAGATTGCCGAAAAACACAAGGTCAAAGAGGGTGTGGTACAGAAGCATCATGACGATGGCGCAACCCCGAAGGGCATCAACCTCGGGGAACCGGTTTTGTCCGCTCTTTCGCATGGTTTTCCTCTCCCTTCCTTCATTGTACCAGAAATGTCCGTGGTATAATCCTGGAAAAGGCCAGGAGGCAAAATGCGGCGAACGAAGATTATCTGTACCCTTGGTCCTTCCTCGGCAGAGTACGGAGTCCTTCTTGAGTTGATCCGCGCCGGAATGGACGTGGCGCGGATCAACTTCTCCCATGGTGACCCTGCTTTTTACCACCATGCGGTTGGGCTTGTGCGAAGGGTTTCTCAAGAGCTGAAGAAGCCTGTGGCTATCCTTGCTGACCTCCAGGGCGTCAAAATCCGTATCGGGGAAGTGGAGCAGGGAGCTGTGGAGCTTGAGAAGGGTTCCTCGGTAGTTGTCCTTCCCGGAGAGGGTGTGACAACGGCGCAAAAGCTGTACATCCGCTACGAACCCCTCCTTGAGGACCTGAAGGTGGGAGACGACATCCTCCTTGATGATGGTCTGATAAAGCTCAAGGTACAGGAGAAATTCGCCGATCGCCTTCACGCGACGGTGCTTGAGGGTGGGGTGCTCCGTTCGCGAAAAGGTGTCCATTTCCCCCGCACGAACACCTCAGCCCGGACGTTCACGGAAAAGGACCAGAGGGATCTGGAAATGGCGGTGCGCCTTGGAGTTGACTACGTTGCCCTCTCTTTTGTTCGGGATGAGGAGGATATCGCCAGAGTCC
>APKF01000052.1 GCA_000353875.1 Candidatus Caldatribacterium californiense OP9-cSCG
CAGTGGTCGGGCCGGGGGGATCTGGGGGTTGAGGCCCCCATTGAGATGGTCCCGGTATACCAGAAGATGCTCGTGAAGCTTGCGAAAGAGCGTGGGAAAATCGCCATCATCGCCACGCAAATGCTTGAGTCGATGCGGGAGTCCTCAAGCCCCACAAGAGCAGAGGTAACAGACATCGCCAATGCCGTTCTTGACGGTGCCGATGCCCTCATGCTTTCGGCAGAAACTGCAATCGGGAAGTATCCGGTACTTGCCACGCAGATGATGCACACAGTGATTGAAGCCACGGAGACTCATCTTGCCTCGCGCATCCCTTCTTTCTACCGGCCTCGGGGGATACTCCCCGAGGCCATTGTTTTTGGAGCGTTGCAGACCGCCTGTAATGTCAATGCCCAGGCTCTTGTGGTGTTCACCCATTCCGGTTTCACCGCCCTGATTCTGTCTTCCTTTCGGCCGGGGATGCCCATCCTTGCCCTCACCCCTGAAGAAGAGACCTTTCGTCGGCTAGCCCTGGTGTGGGGGGTGTTGCCCGAGATTCTCGATGTGCCCGAAGAGGCAGAGAGCATCACCCTCCTTCGCAGAGCCGAGGAAATTCTCCTCAAAAGGGAGCTCGCCCGGCCCGGTGACCCTGTGGTGTTTGTGGCAAGTTCTCCTTTTCTGGGGTACCGGAACCTTATCCGGCTGCACCGCCTGGGTGAGCCTTTCACCGACGAAGGAGTTCCTCCCGGTACACCAGCCCCTGAGCCCACCGGATGAAGCGGTAGGGGTAGATTTCCGGTGGGGCGCTCACGGCATCAAGCAGGGCGATGTCCTCTTCGGCGAGACGCCACCCCACGCACCCGAGGTTGTCTTCGAGTTGCTCAAGGGTCCGTCACACCAAGAATGGGGATTAACGCCCTTTCTCGTGAGCAACCAGTTGAGAGCAACCTGGGGTATCGTCTTCCCATATTTCTCAGCGAGTTTCCTGACTGTTTCGAGGATCTGGAAGTTCTTCTCCGTTGCCCGGCGTTCCCAGGCTTCTTCCCAGTCCTTTTTCGCCTGGGCAATCCGCCCTTCTTTGGGTGGGGTATGGGGAGTGTACTTTCCAGAAAGGAATCCGCCTCCCAGAGGCCCCCAGGCCAGAATGCTCAGTCCTCCGTCGTAGCAGGCAGGGATGACCTCGTATTCGATATTTCGCTCCACGAGGCTGTACTGCATCTGGGCAGAAATGGGGCGGGGAAAGCCGTACTTTTCGCAGAGACTGACGGCTTTCGTAATCTGCCACCCGGTGTAGTTCGAAACTCCGACATAGCGGATGTGCCCCTGCTCAACGAGATAGGCCAGCGTTTCGAAAGTTTCCTCAAGGGGGGTGAAGGCGTCGAAGCAGTGGATCTGGTAGAGGTCGATGTAGTCTGTTTGCAGGCGCTTGAGGCTGTCAGAGACGGCCTTCAATATGTGTTTTCGGCTGGCTCCACCATCATACGGTCCCTCGCCCATCCGGAAGAACACCTTGGTCGCCAGAACGATGTTGTCCCTTTTCCCCTGGAGCGCCCGTCCAAGAATGCTCTCCGAAACACCTTGGCTGTAGACGTTGGCGGTGTCGATGAAGTTCCCTCCCGCATCGAGATAGCGGGAAAGGATGGCCACGGCTTCCTCTTCGGGTGTTTCTCTGCCGAAGGTCATGGTTCCCAGAGACACCTCGGAAACATACAGGCCACTTTTTCCCAGAGGTACGTACCGCATATTTACCCCTCCTTCACAAAGTGTTTCACCGTTCCCCGCAGGCGTTCCCGCTCAAGAAAGCCAAAGAGTGCATCCTTTTGGTTCTCAGGGATAGTGAAGGAGACCTCGCAGCGCGCTCTCTCCGTCTTAAGGTGCTCTTTCGTTTTGAGGTGCTGCAGGAGGCGATGGACGAAAAGCTCAAAGGCCTGTGGTTCGGTGGTAACGGTGATCTTCTCCTCCTGTACATAGGGAATGAGCTCGGAAGCTTTGAGGACTCCGGCGGCGGCATCCCCGTAGGCTTCAATGAGCCCCCGGATGCCGAGTTTCTTTCCTCCGAAGTATCGGGCAACCACCACCATGCTGTTCGTCACTGCAAAGCGCCGCAAAACCCCAAGAACCGGCCATCCAGCACTGCCCTTCGGTTCCCCGCCGTCTGAGGCATACTCCTTTTCCCCCTGGGGACCGCATCGGAAGGCATAGACGTAGTGAGTGGCCTGGGGGCAGCACTCCATAGCCCTCTTGAGTTTCTCCCGGCTCTCCTCGGGGTGAAACAAGCGAAAGCTCATGGCCACGAAACGAGACTTCTCGCGGTTCAGTTCCCACAGCGCCTCGGTCTTTATGGTGAAGAGCGCTTTTCCGGACATGGTCCGAAACCCTCCGGTGGTTTGAGCTTCCAAAAACATCTTACCATCGCCTTTTCGCAAAATGAAGCATGGAGCAGGGGTTCTTCCCAGGGGCCTAAAGGGTCTACAACTTTTTTGATAGAAAAGCCCCACGGGGGTTGACAAGGAGAAGACAGCTTTGTCATAATCATAATAGCTCATGTTGAAAACGTTTTTATAAACACGATTCTCCACATCGCAAAAAGGAGGGGATGTCTTTGGGCAAAGCAAAGATTTCCATCGGAAGCTGGGCTTACGCCATCGGTCCCTACGCAAGCCACCCTGTACCTCTTGATGAAGTGATCATGCGCCTGTCAGAACTCGATTTTGATG
>APKF01000053.1 GCA_000353875.1 Candidatus Caldatribacterium californiense OP9-cSCG
TTTGCCAGTGGTGATCCGAAAATCGTCCAGGCTTATGAGGACATGTTTGACCGGTCGCTTGAGTTCTGCGTTGACTGTGGTTTCGACAAAATCCGCGTGGACACCGTAACCGGGACACCCTTCCCCAGGGACTGGGACTACAAGGAGACCTGGGATCGGGTTGTGGCGATGTTCCAGAAATGCGCGGATAAGGCCCGGGATGTGGGTGTCATGGTGGTGTGGGAATTTGAGCCCGGGTTCATTTTCAACAAGCCCAGCGAAATCAGGAAGATGCACGACGATGTGAATCGGGAGAACTTCAAAATCCTCCTTGATACGAGTCATGCCCAGATGTGTGCCGTGGTTGGGGCAAAGCAGACCGAGCCCAGGGAAACCCTTCCTGGGGGCATTCTGGAGCTCGTGGAAATGCTTCGGGGACGCATTGGGCACGTGCACCTCATCGACTCGGACAATACCCTCCACGATGACGAGACGAGTACCCATGCTCCTTTCGGGACCGGGTATATCGATTTTGAAAAGGTCATCCCGGCAATTGTGGCGAGTGGCTACACCTCGGACTGGTGGTGCATTGACCTCTGCTTCTGGCCCAATGCCTGGGATATTACGGCCGATTCCATCAAGTTCCTTCGAGATCTTTTCGCCAGGCTCGGCATGGCGTAAGGAGGGAGACCATGATTCCTGCGACGATGAAGGCCTGGGTATTCTACGAGCCGGAGGTTATGAAGTTTGAGGAAGTCCCAGTGCCAGAAATTGCCGACGACGAGCTCCTCATTCGGGTACGTGCCTGTGGCATCTGCGGGTCTGACGTTGCCTACTACTGGGGTCTTTCCCCTCTTG
>APKF01000054.1 GCA_000353875.1 Candidatus Caldatribacterium californiense OP9-cSCG
ACACCCACGTGTACAGGCTTCCTGAGAATGTCTCTTTCAAAGCCGGGGCCTTTGTGGAACCCCTGGCCAATGCGGTGTACGGGGTGAAAATCTCCAGGTTGGCCTTGGGGATACGGTGGTGGTTTTCGGTCCCGGGGCCATTGGGCTCTCTGTTGTGTCCCTCGTGAAGCGGAGTGGTGCAGGGAAAGTGATCCTTGTGGGAACTCAGGATTTCCGGCTTGAGGTGGGAAAGGCGATGGGGGCCGATGAGCTCATCAACGTCAGGAGCACCTCGTCGCCTTACTATGCGCCAAACGTCGTTGAGCGTATTTCGCAACTCACCGGGGGACGCATGGCAGATCGGGTGATTGTGGTCACGGGGAGTAAAGAGGCCATGCAGCTTGCTCTTGAAGTCTCCGGGCGCCGTTCCAACATCGTGTACTTTGGACTTCCAGGAGCAAAGGACGTCATAGAGGTTCCTGCACTTTCTTCCATTTTCTGGGATAAGAACATTCGCTTCTCCTGGCTTGCGCCGTTCACCTGGGTCG
>APKF01000055.1 GCA_000353875.1 Candidatus Caldatribacterium californiense OP9-cSCG
GTGTTACAGTGTGATGCTGTAAATCCATTTCTTCAAGGAGGGTTAGTACATGAGGCGCATTATAGGTTTGGTTCTTGCTGTTCTGGTGTGTCTTTCCGGTATTGCCCTTGCCGAGGAGAAAGTGCTGAGCATTCTCTGCGGTGAGTACACCCCAGGTCACTGGATGTATGAACTTGCGCAGCAGGACTTCACCGCCAAAACCGGTATCCAGGTGAAATTCGACTTTGTCGCCTGGGCCCAGTACACCGATAAGATTCTTGTTACGCTTTCGGCTCACGACTCAAGTTACGACATCATCGTTGGGGATAGCCAGCTCCTTGGAGCAGCAGTCTCCGGTGGCCATTATGTGGAACTTACGGACTGGCTGAAGGAGAACATTGCTTTCGATAAACTTGCCCCTCGCCCACAGAAGCTCTACGGCGAGTACCCTCCGGATAGCGGCCGATACTATGGTGTTTCTGCGGTTCTTGACGTCCCTATTATTGCCTACCGAAAGGACCTCTTTGAGGACCCCAATGAGCAGGCTGCCTTTAAGGCAAAGTATGGATATGACTTGAAGGTTCCGGAAACCTGGGAAGAGTTCCGGGACATCGCCGAGTTCTTCACCCGCCCTGAAAAGAACTTCTACGGCCTTGCCTACTGGCCGGCGAAAACATTCGACGCGGTTACCATGGGGTTCCAGCCAGTACTCTGGAGCTTTGGCGCTGACTACCATGCCCCAGGGAGTTACGAGGTTGAAGGATACCTGAATAGCGACGCAGGAGTGAAGGCCCTTGAATTCTACGTCGGGCTCATGAAATTCGCTCCTCCGGGTTCAGAGAACTACTACTGGAATGAGTGTACCCAGGCTTTCTCCCAGGGGCTTGTGGCCATGGCGTTTCAGTGGGGTTC
>APKF01000056.1 GCA_000353875.1 Candidatus Caldatribacterium californiense OP9-cSCG
CGATGGATGCGGTGCGAAGGAGCATACAGCCATTTTGAAGGAAGCCGGGTACTGAAATAGGAGAAATCACCCGGGGGCCTTGGCCCCCGGGTACCCGGAGGAGTCGCCTGTGAAGGACGGGAGAACGCTCTACCAGAAGGACATCAGTGAGTACCGGATGAAACTCCTGTTCATCGGTCCAACCATACTTGTGCTCATTGTAATGAACGTCTTCCCCCTTATATGGTCCCTGGGTTTGAGTTTCACGAACTACTCATCCCTGGTCAGCCGGAAAATTTCGTTCGTTGGCTTTGCCAACTACGCAAAGATTCTCTCCGACCCTCTGATCTGGAAGTACTTTCAGATTACGGCACGTCTTGTGATTGTAGCGGTGGGAGTGGAGTTCCTCCTGGGGTTTGGGCTGGCCCTGCTTTTGAAAGAACGCTTCAAAGGCTGGGGTCTTGTAACGACATTTATGCTCATCCCCATGATGCTGTCCCCTGTGGTTGTGGGCCTTTTCTGGACCTTCATCATGGATGCAAACTTTGGGCTCCTGAATTTCCTTTTCTCCCTTTTTGGGCTTCGCCGGGTCCTCTGGCTTACGGATCCTAAAATCGCCCTTTACTCTATTGCTCTGGTGGACATCTGGATGTGGACACCATTCGTTATGCTCATTTCCCTTACCGGGCTTCTTGCCATTCCTCAATCCCTTTACGAGGCTGCAGACATCGACATGGCTTCTTTCTGGTTCAAATTCCGGAGGATTACCCTGCCCCTTGTGTCGCCCCTTCTCATTCTGGCGGTTCTTTTCCGGGTTATCGATGCCTTCAAGATGTTTGACCTCGTCTTTATCATGACCGGTGGGGGTCCTGGAGACGTTACGGAGACAATCTCCATGAGCCTGTACCGTCTGGCCTTTAATAAGTTCAAAACGGGGGAGTCCTGTGCAATGGCGTACATTATTCTCATCCTGATCATTGCTTTGAGCAATCTCCTCATTCGCTGGATTCAGAGAACTCGAGCGTAAGGGGGAAGGATAGTGGTCTGGAGAGTCGCAAAAGGCATTCTCATTACTCTTGCGCTTGTCTTTTTCCTCCTTCCCATTTACTGGATTGTGG
>APKF01000057.1 GCA_000353875.1 Candidatus Caldatribacterium californiense OP9-cSCG
GTACGGTGCTCTCTGTTGCTCTGGGACGTTCTCCGCCTATGCCTTTTCGCGTTTTCGGGTGCGAGGCGAAAATGACCTCCTCTTTTTCATCCTCTCCACAAGAATGCTCCCCCCATTGTGGTGGGATTCCGTTCTTTGTGGTGTACCGTGCCCTGGGTCTTATCGACACCCACATAGGGCTTATTCTCCTCTACATGACCTTTAACCTTTCGTTTGCCGTGTGGCTCATGAAAGGTTTCATTGACGAAATCCCCAAGGAGTTTGAGGAGGCGGCAATGGTTGATGGCTACACAAGGCTTGAGGCGTTCTTCAAGGTTATCCTGCCTCAGGCGCTTTCGGGGATTGCCGCCACAGCAGTTTTTTGCCTCATCGCCGCCTGGAACGAGTTCTTCTTTGCCCTTATTCTTACTTCCGAGAAGGCTCGCACAGCTCCCCCATCCATTGCTGCCATTCAGGGAACGTCGGGAATTAACTGGGGACAGATTGCAGCCGGAGTTACCGTGTTCCTTCTACCGGTTGTGGTTTTCACCTTCCTTGTGCGGAAGTACCTGGCTCGGGGTTTGACCTTTGGCGTTATCAAGAGGTAGAGGGAAGACATAATGGAAAGGGTACGACTGGAGGGTCTTTCGAAGCGATTCGGTGCTTTCGAGGCGGTGCAGGATGTCACCCTGAGCATCTTTGAGGGGGAGTTTGTCGTCTTTCTGGGGCCTTCGGGGTGCGGGAAAACCACAACACTTCGGATGATTGCCGGGCTTGAAAAGCCGACAAGAGG
>APKF01000058.1 GCA_000353875.1 Candidatus Caldatribacterium californiense OP9-cSCG
GGTTTTCCCTTGAAAATGGGGATGTGATCCGTCATGAGACGATGGAAAGACTTGCGATGCGACATGGTGCTCGGGAGTGCATTCTTGGTGTCCGACCAGAGTTTCTCTCTATTGCTGCATCCGGCGAAATCCGTGGGAACACTGTGAGTATCGAGCCGCTGGGATACAAGAATCTCTATGCGGTGGAAATAGCCCCAGGTCGCATCATCAGGGTGGAGGACATGCGTCGGGAACGGTTCTCCGGGAATGTGTCCCTTGCGGTCCGCTGGGAAGCGGCCTGTCTCTTCGATCAGCAGACCGGTCAGAGAATTCGGTGAGACCATGGCCGAAGTCGTTTTGAGGGATGTGGAAAAGAGGTTTGGGAAGATCCAGGCTCTTCGAGGTATTACCCTTGAGGTTCGGGACGGAGAGTTTCTGGTGCTTCTTGGGCCAACCGGAGCCCGGGAAGACGACCACGCTTCGAATCGTCAGTGGCCTGGAGGAACCCGATCGTGGTGATGTTTTCATCGATGGAGTTCGAATGAATGGCGTTGCACCAAGGGATCGAAACTGCGCTTTTGTCTTCCAGAATTACATCCTGTACCCGCACCTGACAGTTTATGACAATCTCGCCTTCCCCCTCCGTTCGAAGCTCTGGCGGACTGAAGAGGGTGAAATTCGAAAGAGAATCGAACACGTTGCCCGGGTGTTGAAGATTGAACACCTTCTCCATCGGAAACCGGATAAGCTCAGTGGAGGAGAACAGCAGCGTGTGGCCCTGGGAAGGGCCATGGTTCGAAATCCCAGGATTTTCCTCATGGATGAACCACTCTCCAATCTCGACGC
>APKF01000059.1 GCA_000353875.1 Candidatus Caldatribacterium californiense OP9-cSCG
GGTCGAGGCCATCCAGAGCATTGCCGGAGGTCTTGTGGATGCCGAGCGTCTCGTGACCCATGTGTTTCCGCTTGAGAAGCTCATGGAAGGCCTCCAGGTGGCCCGGGAAAAGAAAGGCAATCCTTTGAAAGTGATGGTGGTGATGGAGTAGGGGGGTGAGAGAAGAAAAGCACGCCTAGAGATGAATCTCCTCGAAGGATTCCTTGAGGGAGGAAAGCTGTACCTCAGAGGTCTTGCGCTTACCCTTGATCTTGAGAAAGTCTGGAAGGGTGGGGAGTTACCCTCTCGGGTTCTTGGGGGTATACGGCCGGAGAACATTCTCCTCGGACAGGGTGAGGCTGTGGGAGAAGTTTACCTTGTGGAGGATCTTGGGGCGGATAAAATCGTTCGCCTGCGGGTGGGGGAGACCCTTCTTCGGGTACGAGTTCCGAAAGAAGCAGAGTTCTCTATTGGAGAAAAAGTTCCGTACCTTCTGGCGTACGAAAAGTTCCTCTTTTTCGATCCGACCACGGAGAGGCGTCTCGGGTGAATGCTATGAAGCGAGGGGTTCGTCGGGTGACCATGAAAGACGTAGCGAAAGAGGCGGGAGTGGCCCTCTCGACCGTATCGCACTTTCTGAACGGCACGGCTCCGGTTGCGCCGGAAACGAGAAAGAAGATTCTTGAGGCCATTGAGCGGCTCAACTACCGCCCCGACCTCACCGCCCGGAACCTCAAGCGACAGAAGACCAGCGCTCTGGGCCTCTTCATCCCCGACGTCACCAACCCCTTCTACGCTGAACTTGCCCAGGGTGTCACCGATGTGGCCCAGGAAGCTGGCTACAGTGTTATTCTCTACGTCACGTCCTACAAGGAAAAGCTTGAGGAGAGCTTTGTGAGTCTTGTGGAGCAGCACCAGGTTGATGGGGTGGTGATTGCCTACAGTTTCATTGCTGAGCGTCTCTGGGGTCGTCTTGCCTCAAGCGGTGTTCCTGCTGTTCTCGTGGACGTGTATCCGACAAACGACCTCTGGCCTTCGGTGGTGGTGGACAACGAGAAGGGTGTCGAGAAGGCCTTGCTCTACCTTGCGTCTTTAGGCCACACCGATATCGGGTACCTGAGTGAACCTCCGTACGTTCTGTCTTTGGTCAAAAGGCAGCGGGCCTTCCTCAACTTCATGAAACGGAAGGGTCTGCCTCTTCGGGATGAATGGGTGCTTGTGGAGAAGACCCAGAGGAACCGGGTGGAAATCGGTTTCACTCTGGGGAAGAAGCTCCTTGGGGAAAAGAAGCGTCCCACGGCCGTTGTGGCAAGCTCTGATCTCGTGGCGGTGGGAGCGCTCAAGGCCTTTTTAAGCTCTGGAGTTCGTGTTCCTGAGGACATCTCCATTGTAGGCTTTGACGATATTCTCCTGGCTTCCTATGTGCATCCCTCCCTCACCACGGTTCGCCAGCCCAAGTACGAGATGGGTAGAACCGGAGTGGAATTTTTGTTACAATTTCTCCAGGGGAAGAAAGACTGTCCGCCGCTCACACTCATCGAACCCGTCCTTGTGGAACGCGACTCCTGTCAGAAAAGGGGGTGAGAGGAAGACCTGAAAAGAATCTCCCGGTCTTGCATTGAACGCCTTTTGCAGGAAATCTTTGAAAGGAGGGTTTGTCGATGAGAAAACTCGGTTTGGGTATGCTTGTGGTGTTCCTTCTGGGGATAATCCTCGGGGGAGTAGCTCTGGCGGAAGAAGTGACGCTCACCATCACCTGGGCAGCCTGGGCACCGATGGATACCCTCATTGCTCTGGCACAGGATTTCACCGCTAAGACTGGAATCAAAGTGAAAGGCGACCCTATCCCTTGGCCGCAGTACCATGATAAGGTCTTCACCGAGTTTGCCTCAGGCAAGACGAGTTTTGACATCGTCCTTCCTGACTCCCAGTGGCTGGGAGAAGCGGTTGTCGGAGGGCACCTTCTTGACATCACCGACTGGTTCAATGAAAAGGTCAACAAAGAAGAGTTCTCCGACATGCTCATCCGTTCCTATTGCGAATATCCTGATGGCAGCGGAAGGTATTACGGCGTTCCGGCTCTGGCGGATTTCTTTGGGCTGGTATACCGTAAAGATCTCTTCGAGGATCCCGAAGAAAAGAAAGCCTTTAGAGAAAAATACGGTTACGACCTTAAGGTTCCTGAGACCTGGAGTGAACTCAAGGATATTGCTGAGTTCTTCACCCGTCCGGAAAAGAATTTCTACGGAATCGCCCTCTGGCAAGCTCCTATGGCTACAGCGGGTTTGGTAGACCACTTCTTAGCTTGTTTTTGGTCTTTCGGAGCAGAACTCTGGGATCCCAATACAAAGAGAGTCAAGGGTTACCTCAATAGTGAAGAAGGTAAGGCTGCTGCCCGATACTGGGTAGACCTTTATCGTTTCCATCCCCCTGGTGCAGCAAACTACAGTATGGACGAAACCAATACGGCTATGCAGCAGGGTTTGGTCGCCATTGCAGGAACTTACCTGGCATTCTATCCCGGTCTTGTAGACCCCGAGCTCTCTCTCTACTGGGACAAAGTCGATTTTGCCCCCACTCCAAAAGAGAAAGCATGGTACGTCCAGCTCGGTGGACAGGGCATGTCCATCTCGGCCTACACGCCCTACAAGAAGGAAGCCCTCATGTTCCTCGAGTGGTGGCTCTCCCCTGAGACCCAGTGGAAGTGGGCGCAGGCTGGAATGTTCAGCTGCTTTAACTCAATCATTAATGATGACCGGTACCTTGAGTTTGCCCCAGTAAACAAGGTACATCGTGTGAGCGCTCCGATTTTAAAGGACTTCTGGGAGATCCCCGAGTACAATGAGATGGGCACGGTCATGGCAGAAATTCTCAATGCCGCCATCCTTGGGAAGTACACCCCTGAAGAGGCTATGGACCTCATCGCAGAAAAGCACGAGGAAATCCTTGAGCGTGCTGGCTACTACAAATGAGGATAGTGCTGCCCCCCTTGTGGGGGGCAGCACTGTAGAGGAGGGAAGAATTCGTGGATATTCGGAACACGTGGGCAAATCGTGTCTCAGATCGAGGAATGCTCTACCTTTTTCTCCTCCCCACCTTTGGCCTTTTGCTTTTTCTTGTTATTTTCCCCCTTATCTGGTCGCTGTACCTGAGTTTCTGTGAGTACTCGGCCAACGCAGCCCAGCCTCCGGTTTTTATCGGTATTGCGAACTACAGCTCTCTTTTCCGAGAGAAAGAGGTGTGGGACCGGTTCGTCACCACGGGGAAGTTTGTCTTCCTTGCCGTAGCTGTTGAATTTCTCCTGGGGTTTGGCATAGCCATGCTCCTCAACCGGGAGTTCTACGGCAAGGGACTTTTGACGACGCTCTTTATTCTCCCCATGATGTTTTCCCCCGCAGTTATCGGGAAATTCTTCCGTTTCATGATGGATACGAACTGGGGCATCGTCAATTACATCCTGGGTCGGCTCTTCGGCATGCCGAAAATCGCCTGGACAACAAGTTACGAGTATGCCCTGTATTCTCTGGTCATCACCGATGTCTGGATCTGGACACCCTTCATTGTGCTTCTGAGTCTGGCCGGGCTCTCCAGTGTCCCCAGGTACCTCTATGAGGCGGCGGATGTTGACCGGGCTTCGGGGTGGTTCAAATTCCGATACATTACGCTTCCCTATGTTGCCCCTATTCTCATCCTTGCCGTCCTTTTCCGGACCATGGATGCCTTCCGTTTCTTTGACGTGGTGTACGTGCTCACCGAAGGAGGGCCGGGGTACGCTACCCAGATCGTCCCCTTCTACATCTATAAGCTTGCCTTTTCGTTCTGGCGGACAGGGCGGTCCTGTGCCCTGGCGTATGTG
>APKF01000060.1 GCA_000353875.1 Candidatus Caldatribacterium californiense OP9-cSCG
ATTCCAGCGAAGAGCAGTCAAGAACCGGATTATCGTGGTGGTCCTTGTGGTGTTGCTCTGTATCTACCTTTTCCCCCTTTACTGGATGTTCTCCACGGCTACGAAGAGCAAGGTGGATGCCTTTGCCCTTCCTCCCAAATGGGTCTGGCGTCCGCAGATCGATAACTTCCGGAACATTTTCTATGCCGGTGCAGGAGGCGCTTTGGGGAGAGTGCGGGGTATTGAGCTGAAACCTCAACCCTCGGCTTTCTTGCGACAGCTCAGTAACAGCATCGTAGTGTCCTTCGTGAGTACACTTCTTGCCACGTTCCTTGGGGCACTCTCCGGGTATGTGTTCTCGAGGATGCAGGTTCGGGGCAAAGATGACCTGCTCTTTGTTATCCTGAGTAGCCGCATGTTACCGCCTGTGGTCATTGCCATTCCTCTTGTCATGATGTACCGGGCCCTGGGGCTTTTTGATACCCGTTTCGGGCTCATTATCATGTACACGGTGTTCAACCTTGCCTTTGCCGTGTGGATGATGCGGAGTTTCGTCGATGATATTCCTCGAGAATACGAGGAGGCAGCGCTTGTTGATGGTTACTC
>APKF01000061.1 GCA_000353875.1 Candidatus Caldatribacterium californiense OP9-cSCG
GGTTTATGGAACCCCTCTCCATCGTGCTCATCGTCTTTGGCATTTTCAGCCTCTGCCAGCCCTTTACCTTTTTCCTCTACCACTACGGTTTCGCCTTTCTCGGGGGAGGAACGGGACTGTACATCCTCTTCTCCCATATTCCTCCCCTTGAGGAACTTGCCGGGGAGAAGGAGGCATAGCGATGTCCTCGGTGCGGGTTGAAAAGCTCTACAAGCGCTTCGGGCATGTGGAGGCGGTGAAGGGCATCTCTTTCGAGGTGAAAGAAGGAGAGTTTACAGTGCTCCTTGGCCCCTCGGGTTGCGGAAAAACCACGACGCTCCGCTGCATTGCCGGGAAAATAAACTTAAAGAAGGCCTGAAAGCGAGAGTAACCATCAACAAGCGCTGCCTCCTCGTATCCTCGAGGAATATCATCGACGAAA
>APKF01000062.1 GCA_000353875.1 Candidatus Caldatribacterium californiense OP9-cSCG
ATCTTGAGGTTGCCATTGCCCAGGCCAAGGAACGGGGGCTTCTTGGGGAGAAGATCCTTGGGACTTCCTTCTCCTTCGATGTGAAAATCCGGAGGGGGGCTGGTGCATACGTTTGTGGTGAAGAAACCGCACTGCTTGAATCTATTGAGGGCAAACGCGGGGAACCACGCGTAAAGCCTCCCTATCCTCCTCAAAAAGGGCTGTGGGGAAAACCGACGGTCATCAACAACGTCGAAACCTTGGCCAACATCCCACCCATCATTCTCAATGGACCCGACTGGTTCCGGAGCATCGGTACTCCCACCTGCCCCGGGACGAAGGTCTTCACCCTTACTGGAAATGTGAATAATCTCGGCCTTGTGGAGGTCCCCATGGGGATTACCCTGAGGGAGCTTGTTTTCGAGATTGGAGGAGGTATCCGGGGAGGGCACGGTCTCAAGCTCGTGCAGACTGGCGGTCCCTCGGGAGGGACGATGACGCCGGATCTCCTTGACGTCCCCATGGCCTTTGATACCTTGCCGCGGTACAACTCGGCTTTGGGTTCAGGGGCCCTCACGGTGATCGACGATACCCACTGCATTGTGGACATCGTGAAGAACTTCGCTGAGTTTTTCCTCCACGAGTCCTGTGGGAAATGCACTCCCTGCCGGGTGGGTGGAAGGCGTATTGTCGACATCCTTGAACGTATCAGTGCAGGAGTAGGGTCACCAGAGGATCTGGAAAAGCTGTGTTACCTCGGTCAGCATATGAAGACCACAGCCTTCTGTGGCCTCGGGCAGGCTGCTCCGAATCCTCTCCTGCGGTGTCTGGAGTTCTTCAGGGAAGAGTTTGAGGTCCACGTGCGGGAGAAGCGCTGTCCTCAGGGTGTCTGCACGATGAGACCAAAACCACAGCCGAAAAAAACTGTACGTGTGTGATGGGGGAGTGAACAGTCGATGGCCAAAATCACTCAGAGAAGTTGCCGAGAAGGCCCAGGCGGTATCTCTTGTGACTATCACCATTGATGGTCGGGAAGTTCGGGTTCCCGAGGGAGTGACAATCCTTGAAGCGTGCCGCATGGAGGGCATTCACGTTCCCACGCTGTGCTACCTTGAGGGTCTGAGTGCCTGGGGTGGTTGCCGTATCTGCGTGGTTGAGATTGAAGGGCAACCTAATCT
>APKF01000063.1 GCA_000353875.1 Candidatus Caldatribacterium californiense OP9-cSCG
GAGCTGCTCCTCTCCAACCACCCCCTGGATTGCCAGCTCTGTGACCGCAACGGTTCCTGTGAGTTGCAGGAACTGGCGTATCAGTTCGGGGTTCGGGAGATCCGTTTCCAGGGAGAGCGGAAGGTCTATGAAGTTGACCGGAGCAGCCCCTCGGTAAAAAGGGATCCGAACCGCTGCATTCTGTGCGGCCGCTGTGTGCGAACCTGCCAGGAGATTCAGACCGTCTGTGCCATTGATTTCGCCAATCGGGGATTTGACACCGTCATCAGTCCTTCTCTGGGCTTACCCCTTGGGGAGAGCGTGTGCGTGAACTGTGGTCAGTGCATTCTTGCTTGCCCCACAGGGGCGCTTTCTGAAGTGAGCCACGTGGAGATGGTCTGGGAAGCCATCAACGATCCGGAGAAATTCGTTATCCTTCAGACTGCTCCTGCAATTCGCGTCAGCATTGGTGAACCCTTTGGACTTCCTCCTGGAACCGTGACCACGGGGAAAATGGTTGCAGCCTTCCGTCGTCTTGGCTTTGACCGGGTGTTCGACACGAATTTTGCTGCGGACCTCACCATTATCGAAGAAGGCCATGAGTTCATCGCCCGCTTGAAGCAGGGTGGGAAACTCCCTCTCATCACCTCCTGTAGCCCTGGATGGATTAAGTTCATGGAGCATTTCTACCCCGAGCTCATGGAAAACGTTTCGACCTGTAAATCCCCCCAGCAGATGTTCGGCGCAGTAGCGAAGACGTACTACGCGCAGAAGCTTGGCATTGATCCGAAAGACATGGTCGTTGTTTCCATCATGCCCTGCACGGCGAAGAAGTTCGAGTGCCAGCGTGATGAGATGCGTGCCAGCGGATTCCAGGACGTGGACTTCTCCCTCACCACCCGTGAGGCTGCGCGCATGCTGAAGGAGAAGGGTATCGACCTCAAGGAGATGCCTGAGGAGGACTTCGACGATCCCCTGGGCATATCGACCGGAGCTGCGGCGGTCTTTGGAGCTACCGGAGGGGTCATGGAGGCCGCTTTGCGTTCGGTGTACGAGATCCTCACGGGGAAGACCTTGGAGAAGCTCGACTTCTACAGCGTCCGGGGCATGGATGGGGTAAAGGAGGCTACGGTGAACGTTAACGGCATGGAAGTCCACGTGGCAGTTGCCCATGGTTTGGGGAACGCCCGGAAAGTTCTTGACCAGGTGAAGGCAGGTCGTTCCAAGTACCACTTTATCGAGATTATGGCCTGTCCTGGAGGATGCATCGGTGGTGGCGGACAGCCCATTCCTACAAACCTCGAAATCCGCATGAAGCGGATTGAAGCCATCTACCAGGTCGACCGGAGCCTGCCTTTGAGGAAATCCCATGAAAACCCGGCCATTAAGCGTCTCTACGAGGAATTCCTGGGTGAGCCCAACGGGGAAAAGGCTCACCATCTGCTCCACACGCACTATGTCCCGCGGGAGCGAATGTAGGTTCTTTCTGGCTCTTGATCCTGGGCGGGAGAAGGTGGGAGTGGCGGTTCTCGGAGAGGATGGCAGTGTGGCCTTTCGGGGGGTTTTCCCCCTTGAAGGTGTACAGGAGGTGCTCTGGAAGCTCCATACGGAGTATGCCTTCGATACGGCTGTTTTAGGGGGGAGCACGGGCAGTACTCTGGTGCTCCCCCTCCTTGAGAGTCTGGGAGTGCTTGTTCACCGTGTGGATGAGCGAGGAAGCTCAGAGGAAGCCCGGAGACTGTATCTTCGGGAGTGCTTTGGGAGGGGATGGAGGCGCCTTCTAGCATTCTTTGTGTCCCTCTGCTCTTCCCGGAGCCTTGACGACTGGCAGGCCGTGGTGATTGGCCGGCGATTCTTGAAAGGGTGCAAAGAATCCCATGAGCGAGGAAGAGCGTTTCCGTGAGGACGTGATCTGGCTTGCCCGTGAGGCTATTGCTCACTATCTGAGGACAGGAGAGTACCTCCCCGTTCCTGTGCACCTGCATCCCCGTCTCTACGAGGAGCGCCGGGGGGTTTTTGTCTCCCTGAAAAAAGGCAAGGCGCTCCGGGGGTGCATCGGCACCTATCTCCCCCAGTGTGCGAATCTCGCCGAAGAGATTATTCGGAATGCAGTGAGCGCCGCAATTCATGATCCACGATTCCCCCCGGTGACGCTCCGGGAACTGGACGAACTCACCATCTCGGTCGATATTCTGAGTCCGCCTGAGATGGTGCAGGATTACCGTGCCCTGGATCCCAAAAAGTACGGTGTCATTGTGGAGAGCGGATGGAAAAGGGGTCTGCTTTTGCCCGATATTGAGGGAGTTGAAACCGTGGAGGAGCAGATTCGTATCGCTTCGGCAAAGGCAGGCATTGCTCCTCGGGAGCCTGTGACCGTGTACCGCTTCACAGTTGAGCGGTACAAGGAGAGAAAATGAAAGAGGCGCGGTTTTTTCAGAAAGGCGAAGCCCGGGAGGTCCAGTGTGGCCTCTGTCCTCATCACTGCCGCCTCGATGAAGGGAAAACTGGGGTGTGCCGCGTTCGGAAGAACATCGGTGGAACCCTCTACGCCCTCACCTATGGGAAGGTCACATCCATCGCCCTTGACCCCGTGGAGAAAAAGCCCCTGTACCACTTCTACCCCGGCCGGGACATCCTCTCTGTGGGGAGCGTGGGCTGCAACTTCCGGTGTCCGTTTTGCCAGAACTGGCATATCTCCCAGATGGGCCCGGAGGAGTACCCTCTTCATGATGTCACCCCGGAGGCGCTGTTACATCTGGCGGAAGAAAAGGCGTCTCTGGGGATTTCCTTTACTTACAATGAACCCTTCATCTGGTGGGAATTCGTGTATGACGTGGCGGTGCTCTTTCGTGACCGGGGCCTGAAGAATGTTCTTGTGACCAACGGCTACGTGGAGAGGGAACCTCTGCGGGAACTCCTGCCCTTCATTGACGCCATGAATATTGACCTGAAGGCTTTCGATGAGGACTTCTACCGCAGGTACTGTCGGGCGCATCTAGCTCCGGTGCTTGCGACGATCGAGCAGGCGCTTGAGGCTGGTGTTCACGTGGAGCTCACCCACCTTGTGGTGACCGGTCTCAATGACGACCTGGAGAAGTTTCGAAACCTCGTTGACTGGGTTGCCACCCTTTCTCCCCTTATCCCTCTCCATATTTCCCGGTATTTTCCGGCGTATAAACTCCTTCATCCGCCGACCTCCATTGCCTTTCTGGAGAGGGCGTTCCAGATTGCCCGGGAGAAGCTTCCCTTTGTGTACCTTGGTAACGTATGGGATGAAGCAAAGAACTCAACGTTCTGCCCTTCCTGCGGGAGCGTAGTGGTGGTCCGGCGGGGGTACAGCGTCCAGGTTGTGGGTCTTGATGGGTCACGATGTCGTTTCTGTGGAAACGATCTCCCCTTTGTGCTTTCGTAAGATGGACGCTCCCCCTCCTTGGAGGAGTGGCGTTATTTTTTCCTCTGTTCTTCCGTGATGCCTTTGTGCGGGAAACCTTCTTTGGCTTTGACACCTTTATCGAAGTTACCCTCCCGCGGCAATACGCCTCTCTCTTCCCCGAAATCGGCGATCTTGTCCGCCGTTATGACGCCCTCTGGAATCGTTTCTCTTCTCAGAGCCTTGTGCACCGGATCAACACTTCTTCCTCCTGGGTCCCCCTTGACGGAGAAACGTTTGACCTCCTGAAAGAGGCCTTTGCGCTTTCGCAGAAGACCCACGGCATGTTCTGTCCCCTTATTGGGGGACTTATGGATCTTTGGGGGTTCTCCCAAACTCCCCGCGTTCCTGAACCCTGGGAGATAGCAAGAGAACTCCAGGTGATTCGCGAGAGTACTATAATGTTTGATGAGCGAGAAAGAGCGGTCCTCCGGAGAGGGGAAGCCCAGCTTGACCTTGGGGGCATTGCCAAGGGGTATTTTGTGGACCTCCTTACTCGAGTACTTAGAGAACGGAACATTGGGAGTTTCTTGATCAATGCGGGAGGAACGGTCTCTGGTCTGGGCAGGGTATGGAAAGTGGGTGTTCTCCATCCCCGAAAGGCAGGACTTCTGGGGAGGATTGCCGTGAACGGGCTCTGCGTGTCCACTTCAGCAGATACCTTTCGGTTCTTTGAGGTGGGCGGGAAGCGGTACCACCATATTCTCAATCCTCAAAGCGGCTATCCAGGGTCGACGTTCGTCAGTGTAACCGTTGTTGCTTCGAGGGGAACGGTGGCCGACGTCCTTTCGACGGCCCTTATGGCCGGGGACGAATCCTTTCTTGCTCAGGTTCTCCAGGAATTTCCTGACGCTGCGGTTCTTGCGGTGCGGAGGGACGGGGAGGTCTTCCTTTCTCCAAAGATGCAGGAAATCTTTGAGGGTGACCGTGAACCGTAAAGCAGTGTTCTTCCTTATGCTTTTTTTTGGTATTCTCCAGACCATGGTGTTTCTTGCCCATTCCCCAGGAGGAAGGGAAGTCCGGGCAATCCGCGTTCTTGCCCTTCCTCTGTATCGGGGTGAGCTTGCCGTGTACCGGGTATTCCATTCCTTTTCGCAGCTTCTCCGGGAAAAGGAAACCCTCCTTGCAGAGAACGAACGCCTGAAAAGGGAGCTCGGCATGCTTCAGAGCGAGAATGTCCTTCTGCGGGAAGAAGTGGAACGCCTCCGGATGGAAATCGAGGCAGCGCAGATTGAACGGCGCCTCTCCTTCGAAGTCGTACCGGCTCAGGTCATTGGTCGGGATCCCTACGACTGGCTCGGGAGCATAGTCATTGACCGGGGGAGAGAGGATGGGGTGACCGAAGGCCTTGCCGTTGTTACGTACCAGGGTATGGTGGGGCGGGTGGAACAGGCCTATCCCCGCTATGCCGAGGTTCGTATGCTCCTGAGTCCTTCTTTCGCTTTAGGGGTTCTTGTGCAGCGGACAAGAGACCTGGGCGTCCTTGTTGGGGATGGAAGAGGACTGTGTCTTGTCAAGTACATCTCCCGGACTTCTCAGGTCGAAGAGGGGGATCTCGTCATCACTTCAGGTCTTGGAGGGAAGATTCCTCGAGGCGTAGTGGTGGGGAAGGTTCGCGAAGTACGGGAGCGGAGCGGCGACCTCTTTAAAGAGGTTGTGGTGGAACCAGCCTGTGACTTTTCAGCTTTGGGGAAAGTGTTCGTTATCCGATGACTGTCTGGGACGACGTCTTTGTGGGTTCTTTTGCAGTGCTTCTTGAGCTTCTGTGTATTTCCTTCTTTGCCCTGGGATTCCCCCCTCTGTACTATATTAATGTCCTCATTCCCGTGGGGGTACTGTTCCTCCTTACAGGGGAACGTTTCTTCTTTCGCCTTGCCCTGCTCTTTGGTATGGCCTTTCTGCTTGAGGTCTTTTCCTTTGCCCCCTTTGGTTTGTGGTTTTTCCGGATTGCCATGCTCCTGGGAAGTGCCTTCCTCTGGATGGAGATTTTCTCCCGGGGTCTGGTATCCCTCACAGTGTTCATTGTGACGTACCCCCTTCTGGAACTCCTTCTGGAACGCCTGGTGCTCCCCATCGCAGGCTCTGGCACTCTTCCTTTTTTGGGGATGCTTTTTGGGAAGCTCATGAGTGCTGTCGCCGGGGTCCTTCTCCTTTCCCTCTGGTTGGGCTGGAGGAACCACCATGTGGAATGAGCGGATGGAGGAGAGAATTCGCCAGAGAGTAGCAGCGGCACTCTGGATAGGGGTTGCCCTTTTTGTTGTTCTCTCGGTCCGGCTCTGGTATCTTGCAGTTCTGTGGGGAGAATGGTTTCGAGAACGATCGGAGCGGAACAGAGTTCGGGTTGTCTTTCTCGAAACCCTCCGGGGGAATATCTACGATCGCCGTGGCGTTTGCCTTGCGGAGGACGTTCCCCGATTTCGCCTTGTTTTCCTCGTGGGAAGCAGTGACGAGGAACTCGTCATGAAACGGGTTCGGGAGGTTTTGGGAAGAGACATCGCTTTTTCCCTTCGCGAACGTGCTCCGGGAGAGCTTGTGCTCCTTGAAGACCTTTCTCTTGAGGATGTGGTGAAAATCGAGGAGAACTCAGAGCGTCTCCCCGGAGTCCTCGTTGAGGCATACCCTGCTCGAAAGTATAGAGACGGGGAGGTTGCGGCCTCGCTCCTTGGGTATGTGGGGAAGGTGAGCCCTGAGGAATTGAAGGCCCTTGGCAAAATGGGGTACCGGAACGAGGACCGGATAGGAAAGAGCGGAGTGGAGTCCTTCTACGAGAGCTTCCTTCGGGGTGAGGAAGGGTACCGGCGCGTTGAGGTTGACGCCCTGGGAAGGGTTGTACAGGTTCTCGATTTCCGGTCTCCCCGTTTCCGGTATTCCCTGCAGCTCACCCTTGATTGGGAGCTCCAGAGAGCCTGCTATGAGGCTTTGGGAAGGCGAAACGGTGTGGTGCTTGTGGGGGATCCGGCAACTGGAGAAATCCTCGCGTTTGTGAGTAAACCAAGTTTTGACCCCAACCTCTTCAGTCGGGGCCTGAGTCTTAAGGAGTGGCTGGACCTTCTTGAGCAGAAATCCAACCCCCTTCTGGCCCGTCCTACTCAGGCATTGTATCCTCCCGGTTCGCTTTTTAAGATCCTCATCGCCCTTGCAGCTTTGGAGGAACAGGTGGTAACTTCACGGGAATCGTTTTTTTGCCCTGGTTACCTGGAGTACGGGAACCGGAAGTACTTCTGCTGGAAAAGGGGAGGTCATGGAAGGGTGACCTTTGAAGAGGCCATTGCCGAATCGTGCAATGTGGTTTTCTACACTCTGGGATTACGGCTGGGTCCGGAGCGGATTGCCCGTTATGCGAGGATGTTTGGTTTTGGGCAAGATGCCCACCTCGACCTCTCGGGGGTAAAGACCGGCTTTTTCCCCACGCCTGAGTGGAAACGGGAGACCCTGAAAGAGGCATGGTATCCGGGAGACACCATGAATCTCTCCATCGGTCAGGGGTATCTCCTCGTTACCCCTCTGGAAATGTACCTTCTCCTTTGTGCAGTAGCCAACCGGGGAAAGGTTTACGACCCCCACGTGCTCTGGAGGGTCCTTGATGAAGATGGAAGGGTCGTAAAGGAGGTAAAACCCTCCCTCAGAAGGACTATTGCGCTTCGTTCCCAAACCTGGGATACTGTTATTCGGGGTATGGAGAAGGTCGTAACCCAGGGAACGGGGTTTAACTGCCGGGGGTTACCGGTGAGGCTTGCAGCCAAAACTGGTACAGCCCAGAACCCTCATGGGAAGGAACATTCCTGGTTTGGAGGGTTCTTCCCCTCCGATCGTCCGAAGTTTGTTTTCCTTGTCCTTGTTGAGCATGGGGGAGACGGCAGCGGTGAGGCTACCCTGGTGGCGCGAAAGGTCATTGAATGGATTCTTCAGAATCGGGGAGCATGATGCGGCGGGAACACTTCTTTGTGCTCGTGACTTTATGTTTATGCGTCCTGGGTGTCATTGCCGTGTACAGCGTTGACCCGCTGAGGGATGAGGGGTTTGGGCCAAAGAGCTTTTTTGGAAGACAGATTCTCTGGAATGCCGTGGGATGGGCACTCTTTCTTCTCTTCCGTTTTTCCGATTTCCAGTGGCTTTTCCGGCGAAGCTGGTTATGGTATCTCCTTTCGGTGCTTTCGCTGGGAGCGGTGCTTGTTTTTGGGGAGAGCGACGAGACGGGGGCAAGACGGTGGCTCTTTTCGCGGTCGGTCCAGCCTTCGGAGTTCGCTAAGCTCGCTCTGCTCTTCTTTTTGAGCTCGTATCTGAGCACCAACCGGGATGAACTGGACTTCTGGAGTCTTCTGGTCAAAAGCGCGTTCTTCGTTGCCGTTCCCACGCTTCTCGTTTTCCTACAGCCGGATCTTGGAACGGCCCTGGTGCTTGGGGTGCTATGGTTTGGGGCACTCTTTCTCGGGGGATGGCACAGGCGGAAACTCGGTCTTCTCCTTGGTCTTGTTGCCGGTCTTTCACCCCTTTCCTGGTTCATCATGAAAGATTACCAAAGGAAACGGATTCTTGCTTTCCTTGATCCCTGGCAGGATCCCCTGGGGAGTGGGTACAACGTCGTACAATCCCAGATTGCCATTGGTTCTGGGGGGTTTCTGGGTCAGGGATGGCTTTCGGGGAAACAGACCCAGCTTCGGTTTTTACCTGCCCGGTACACCGACTTCATCTTTGCCGCTTTCTGCGAGCAGTTCGGTTTTGTCGGGGGCATGGTTCTTTTGACCCTTTTCATCCTCTTTTTCTGGATTGTTCTTGAGGCGGCGCAGCGGGTGGGAAATCTGGAGGAACGGTTTTTCGCCTCCCTTTTCGGCATTCTTTTTCTCTTTCAGGTTGGTATCAACGTGGGGATGAACCTCGGGATCGCCCCGGTGACGGGTATTCCCCTCCCCTTTGTGAGCTATGGAGGGAGTTCGCTCCTTGTCCACCTTGCAGGTGCTGGAATGATTGCCCGCCTGATCTGGAGAACGGAACAGGAGGAAAGAGAACGATGGATATAGAGCGTCGGCTTTTCTATGACACGACGCTCCTTTCGGTGGAGCGACCCGGAAGGTATCTGGGGCGAGAATGGAATGTTATCATCAAGCCTGAGCAGGATATCCGGTACACAGTGGCTTTAGCCTTTCCCGATGTGTATGAGGTGGGAATGTCCCATCTTGGGCTTCGCATTCTCTATGGGCTGTTGAACGCTCTCCCTGGAGTTCAGGCGGAAAGAGTATTCGTTCCCTGGCCTGATATGGGGAAGAAGATGAAGGAGATGGGCATTCCCCTATTTTCTCTTGAACGGAAAAAACCGGTGGCTTCCTTTGACCTTCTGGGCATCAGCCTGCAGCACGAGTTGAGCTATACCAGTGTTCTGTACCTCCTCGACCTTGCGAGGATACCGTTGCGCCAGAGCGAGCGGGATGAACGGTTCCCCCTGGTTCTTGGAGGAGGACCGTGCGCGGTGAATCCGGAGCCCCTTGCGCCTTTCTTCGACGCGTTTTTCATCGGAGAAGCAGAGGAGGTCCTGGGGGATATCGTTATGGCCCTTGTAGAGATGAAAGGGCAGAGGAAGGACGTTCTCCTTGAAGAACTCTCCCGTTTCCCCGGGGTTTACGTCCCCTCGTTTCCCCCAAGGCAACCCGTTCGGCGCCAGGTTGTGAAGGACCTCGAACATGCCTTTTTCCCCTCAAAGACGGTGGTTCCCTATGTCGAAATCATCCACGACCGTGTGGCCGTGGAAATTGCCAGGGGGTGCACACGGGGATGTCGCTTCTGTCAGGCAGGCATGATTTATCGGCCGAAACGGGAGCGGACGCCCGAGCGGGTAATTGAGCTTGCCCTGGAACTCCTTCGAAGTAGCGGCTACGGGGAGGTTTCGCTCCTCTCTCTGAGTAGCAACGATTACTCAAGGATTGAGGAGCTCGTGGAAGAGCTTTCTCGTCTTCTTGAACCGTACCGGGTTAGCGTTTCCTTACCGTCTCTTCGCATGGACACTTTCAGTGTGCGCCTTGCGCAGAGCCTGCGGAGGGTCCGGAAGAGTACCCTGACTTTCGCACCCGAGGCAGGGACTGAGAGGTTGCGGAACATCATCAACAAAGGATTGCAGGATGAGGAAATCCTCAGGGCTGCGGAGAGCGCCTTTTCTGCGTCGTGGCAAGAGATCAAACTGTACTTTATGATTGGGCTACCCTTTGAGGAAGAAGAGGATATCCGGGGAATCGGTCGCCTCGTTGGGGAAATCCTCAGGGTTGGAAAGAGTCTGAAAAAGAACGCAGGGGTCCACCTGAGTATTGCGGCCTTTGTCCCGAAACCCCACACGCCTTTCCAGTGGGTTCCTCAGGATCGCAAAGAAGCGCTTGAGGAGAAGATTCGCCTCTTGAGGGACTTCTTCCGGCCTTTACGGTCCCAGGTCCGTTACCACTGGTCTTCCTTTGAGATGAGCCAGATTGAAGCTCTGCTTGCCCGGGGGGACCGCAGGCTCGCCAACGTGCTTTTGCGGGTGTACCGTAAAGGGGGGGTTCTCGAGGGATGGCAGGAACACTTCTTGATGCAGCGGTGGGATGAGTCGCTTGAAGAGGAGGGTCTTGACCTTTCCTGGTATCTCTACCGAAGTCGATCCTTCGGCGAGGTTTTCCCCTGGGAACACATATCCTGTGGGGTGAGTAAAGCTTTTCTCTGGGAAGAGTACCAGAGGGCGCGCCAGGGTCTCCTCAGTCCCCCGTGCGCGCTGAAAAACTGCACACGGTGCGGGGTGTGTGGCAGTGGAGAAGTTTCGCTATCGGATACAGCATGCCAAACTCGCTCCATTCCATCTTCTGGCCCATCTTGACGTGTATCGGATGTGGGAACGGGTTTTCCGCCGTGCAGCGATACCGGTGCTGTACTCCCAGGGCTTTAACCCTCGTCCGCTCTTCTCCTTTCCTTTTGCCACTCCTTTGGGGGTTGAGAGTAAAGCGGAGTGTTTTGAGGTGTTTTGTGGAGAGCCACTCCCGCCCTGGGAGCTTCAAGAGCGGCTAAATCGGGAAGTCCCTGAGGAACTGGCTGTGATGCGGGTCCAGGCCCTTGCGTCCTTTGATCCTCCGGTGCAGAGGATTCTCCGGGGCATTGTGTACACCTTCTTTTTCCCTGCATTCTGGAGTCCTCCAGAAAAGTGGACACTCCCTGAGGACATCACGGTATGCTCTTTGGAGGGGTCCTCTCCTGTGGTATCATTTCTCTTTAAGGGGGAGAAGGTGCTGTGGAATCCCCTGAAGCTCGTTGCTTTCCTTGAGACGAATTCTGGCTGTCCTTTTCCCAGAAGAATCGTGAGGGAAAAGCTACTTCTTTGGGAAAGGAATGGAGGATGAGGTTTGCGGAGAGATATCGTCATTGACATGTCTGAAGTTGAAACGCGGGCAGCGCTCCTTGAGGACGGGAAGGTTGTGGAGTTCTTCTTCGAGCGGGCAGTGGAGTTGCGTCTTGCGGGGAATATTTACAAGGGTGTTGTGGAGAACGTCCTTCCCGGGATTCAATCGGCTTTCGTGAACATCGGTCTTGACAAGAACGCCTTTCTCTTTATCGGCGATATGCTCCTTGACGAAAAGCGGAAGGACGTCAAGATCGAGAACCTCATCCGGGTTGGGGAGGAAATCATCGTTCAGGTAGCCAAGGAGCCCATGGGGACGAAAGGCGCCCGGGTCTCCACGAAGATCACCCTTCCTGGGAGATACGTGGTCTTCATGCCTGGTATGGACGTTGTAGGGGTGTCGCACCGCATTGCATCAGGCGAGGAACGGGAAAGGTTGAAGAGGATTGTGGAACGGATACGCCCCAACGGTTCTGGCATCATCGTTCGGACTGCTGCGGAGGGGAAAAGCGTCGAAGAAATTCGGGAGGACATTGAATCCTTGGTCCGCCTCTGGCATCGTATCCAGAAGAAGGCCGAAATCACCACAGCTCCTGCTCTGCTCTACCAGGAGGCGAGTCTCATCTACGCTCTGGTACGCGATATCGTGGATGAGAGCGTAGAGAACATCTGGATCAACTCCTTTTTTGGGTACCAGAAGCTCAAGGATTTCATAGAGTCTCTGGTTCCTCATCTCGCAGAGCGGGTTCATTTCTTTGAGGGTCGAGAGAACATCTTCGAACACTTTGGTCTCCAAAAGGAAATCGAACGAGCTCTGAGCCGAAAGGTCTGGCTTCGCAGTGGTGGATACCTTGTGTTTGATCGGACTGAAGCCATGACGGTCATCGACGTGAACACCGGGAAGTTTGTGGGTAAGAAAGATCTCCAGGAGACCATTCTGAAAACCAACCTCGAGGCTGCAGAGGAAATCGCCCGACAGGTTCGCCTGCGGGATATCGGGGGGATTATCCTTATCGACTTCATTGACATGGAGAAGAAAGAACACCGCCGACAGGTTGTCCGTGCCCTTGAAGAATTCCTGAGTCGGGACCGAACAAGATGCACGGTCGTGGATATGAGCGAACTCGGCCTTGTGGAGATGACGAGAAAACGTGTTCGGAAAAGCCTTGACTCGCTCCTCCGTGAACCGTGCCCTTTCTGTGAGGGGGAGGGAAGGGTGCTTTCGCTTGAAACCGTGGCCGTGAATTTCCTGCGCAAGGTTGAAGAAATCTGCCGTCACACGTCTTCTTCGGTTCTTGGCTTTGCAGTGGGGGAAGAGCTTGGAGGGTATCTTGCCTCAGAAGGCGAGCGATTCCTGCAGAATCTCCGGAAACTCTATGGAAAGGAAATCCTCTGGAAGGTGAGCAGAAACCTGCCATCCCGGAGGTACAGCATCGTCGGGGTGGGTGACGAAGAAGTCCGGACACGGATGCAGGAAATCGCATGACCGTTTGACGGGAAGAAGCATCTGTGGTAAATTACCATCCGTCCTTGGGAGGTGAAATGCCGTGTTTGCCATCGTGGAAGCAGCAGGAAAGCAATACAAGGTTACTGAGGGTTCACTGCTTCAGGTGGATTGCGTGCTAGCCCCGGTGAATGAGGAAGTGGCTTTTGACCGGGTACTTCTGGCCCGGAAGAATGGAGAAATCCTCGTAGGGAGACCTTATCTTGAGAATGTGCAGGTCAGGGGGCGGGTCCTCAGTGTAGGGAAAGGAAAAAAGGTCATCGTTTTCAAGTACAAACCCAAGGTGAATTACCGGCGCAAGAGAGGGCATCGTCAGCCGGTAACCCTTGTGCGGATTGAGAAGATAGAGATCAAGGGGGCATGATGGAGTATGGCGCATAAAAAGAGCGGTGGGAGCGCTCGGAATGGCCGGGATAGCAACCCCAAGTACCTTGGGGTTAAGGCCTATGGAGGGCAATTCGTTCGGGCCGGGAGTATCATCGTCCGGCAACGGGGAACCCATATCAAACCGGGGAAAAACGTAGGGGTTGGACGGGACTACACGCTTTTTGCCCTGAGGGATGGCTACGTGGTCTTCGAGACAAAAAAGGGGCGGAAGTGGGTTTCAGTACTCTCCCAGGTCCCTGTGTAGTTCATGTTCGTTGATCGCGCGTTCATAGAGGTTCGGGGTGGCAGAGGAGGGGATGGGGCAATTCACTTTCGCCGGGAGAAATATGTCCCCCGGGGTGGTCCAGACGGAGGCGATGGAGGTGATGGGGGGAGTGTTTTTTTGCGCGCTTCCTCCCGAAAAAAGACCCTTTACGATGTAGCCCTGCAGCCCCTGTACCAGGCGCCCCCTGGAGAGCCGGGGCAGGGGAAGAAGAAGCACGGCGCAAAGGGGGAGGACATCGTCATCGAGGTTCCTGTGGGGACTCAGGTTTTTGATGCCGAGACGGGGGAACTCCTTGCCGACCTTGTGGTGGACGGCATGGAGGTGCTCGTTGCCCGGGGCGGTCGGGGAGGACGGGGAAACGCATCGTTTGCCACTGCGACGAATCAAGCACCTCGCATTGCCCTGCGGGGGGAGGAGGGGGAGAAAAGGAAACTCCGTCTTGAGCTCAAACTCATTGCTGATGTTGGGCTTGCGGGCCTTCCCAATGCGGGGAAGTCCACCCTGCTTTCTGTGGTGAGCGATGCCCGGCCACGCATTGCTCCTTATCCTTTCTCGACGCTCCATCCCACTCTGGGTGTGGTGCAGCACCGGGACGAACGCTTCATCATGGTTGATATCCCTGGAATCATCGAAGGGGCAAGCCAGGGAGCGGGACTGGGTTTAGAGTTCCTGCGGCATGTGGAGCGGGTGCGGGTCATCCTCTGTCTTGTTGATATGGCGTTTCCGTACTCCGGCGACCCGTGGAAAGACTTTTCTATTCTCCGCCAGGAGTTCTCCCAGTACAGCGCATCGCTTCTTGAGAAACCTTTCATTGTTGTAGGGACAAAACTCGACCTCCCTGAAGCACAGAAAAGGTGGGAGCACTTTGCCCAGAGGCTGGCTCAGGAAGGCATGGTCGGGGTTGGCATCTCGGCGGTGACCCGTTTCGGTCTCTCTGAGCTTCTGGACAGGGTGGTGGAACTTTTGAGGCTTAAGGAGGAGGAAGAGGTTCCCCATCCTTCCTCCCTGGGGGAGGGGAACGTGCAGGGACGTTCCCCGCGGGTATACCGTTTCGCCTTGCGTTTTTTGGAAAGGCTTATAAAAGAGTGTCCCCCTGAAAAGGATGAGGTTTCCTTCCATGAGGAACTCGAGAGATCGGGTTTTCTCCGGTACCTTGGGGCTTTGCCTCCGGGAAGTACGGTGGAGATTGGATCCCGTCGGTTTATCTGGACGGGAAAAGGGCTTGTGCTTTCACAATGGAACGGAAAACAATCGTAACGAATGCGCATCGTCTCGTGATTAAAGTGGGCTCTTCACTTCTTGTTGATGGGTTTTCCCTCTCCCAGGACCGGTTGCGGAGTCTGGCCAAGAACATTGTAGAGGCCAGAACGCAGGGGAAAGAGGTGGTTCTGGTTTCTTCGGGAGCGGTTGCCTGCGGCATGAGTGCCCTTGGCATTACCCGGCGGCGCAGCGACATTCCCTTCAAGCAGGCAATGGCGGCAGTGGGTCAGGGGATACTCATGCAGCACTACTGCTCTGTCTTTGCGGAGTTCGGTGTGAGGGTTGCGCAGATTCTTTTGGCTCCCGAGGATGTCCACAACCGCTCAAAGTACCTGAACGCCCGGAACACTTTTGAAGCTCTCCTGCGGCTGGGGATAGTCCCCATTGTGAACGAAAACGATACGGTGGCAGTGGAGGAAATCAAGTTCGGCGATAACGATCGCCTTTCAGCCCTTGTGGCCTCGATTGTTGATGCTGATCTCTTGATTATCCTTTCTGATGTTGAGGGTCTGTACACCGATGATCCGCGCCGGTTCCCTCAGGCGGAACTCATCCCTGAGGTTCGGGTCATCGACGAGGAGATTGAGCGAATGGCAAAGAAGGAAGGGAGTACCCTTGCTACCGGGGGTATGCGCAGCAAGATCCTTGCGGCGAGAATCGCTACCCTCTCGGGAATTGGGGTCATTGTTGCCTCGGGGAGGGATTTTGGTATTCTCCCTCGTCTTCTTGCAGGAGAGGCTTTAGGGACATTCTTCTATCCTGCAGAGCATTCCCTCCGCGGGAAGAAACGGTGGATTGCCTTTGGCATGATCCCTCAGGGGCAGGTTGTGGTGGATGAGGGGGCAAAGAGAGCGCTCTTTGAGAAGAAGAGCCTTCTCCCTGCAGGAGTGGTGGGCGTTCGGGGACAATTCGAGGCGGGAGACTGTGTGGAAGTCGTGGGCGAGGGTGGCGAACTCATCGGCAGGGGCGTTGTGAACTACTCCTCAGAGGAACTGGAGAAAATTCGGGGGCTGCGGAGTACAAAAATAGAAGAGATTCTGGGTCAAGGGGACTGGAGTGAGGAAGTCATCCACGCCGATGATTTCGTGTTCCTGGGAGGGAGGGAAGTGTGATGGAAATCATCCGGGAGATTGCCAGAAAGGCTAAGGAGGCTGCTTCAGTTCTTGCCGGTCTCTCTTCGGAAGTGAAGAACCGTTTCCTGCTGCATCTTGCGGAGAAACTTCTGGAGCGCAAACACGAGATCCTTGAAGCGAACGCTCTGGACCTTGAGCGGGGGAAGGCTTCAGGGATGAAACAGGCGCTGCTTGATCGCCTGGCTCTCAATGAGAAACGCATTGAGGCCATGGTTTCTAGCCTCAGGGATATTGCGGCCCTGCCTGATCCTGTCGGAGAAGTCATCGATGGGACAAAAAGACCTAACGGCCTTCTCGTGACAAGAGTCCGTGTTCCCCTGGGGGTTGTGGCTATCATTTATGAGGCGCGACCCAACGTGACGATCGATAGCGTGGGGTTATGTCTCAAGGCTGGAAACGCTGTGGTTTTGCGGGGGAGCAGTTCCGCCCTCTCTTCCAACAAAGCCCTGGTGAAAATTGTCCATGAGGCACTCCGGGAATGCGGTATCCCTGAAGATTGTGTGGGGCTCGTTGAAAGTGAAAGTCACGAAGACGTGAAGGTTCTCCTTGCCCTCCGGGAGTACATCGATGTGGCCATCCCAAGAGGTGGGGTAGACCTCATTCGAGCGGTCATCGAAAATTCCCGTGTTCCGGTTATCGAAACGGGCGTTGGGAATTGCCACGTTTACGTGGATGACGCTGCGGACCTCGACATGGCTGAGCGAATCGTCATCAACGCCAAAACGCAGCGTCCCAGTGTCTGCAACGCCTGTGAAACGCTTCTTGTCCACAGAAGCATTGCCCCTGTTTTCCTCCCCCGCATTGTCCGGGCCCTTCAGGAAAAGGGTGTGGAAGTGCGGGGCTGTGAGGAAACGCGACGCATTGTCCCGGGGGTGGTTCCGGCCACCGAGGAAGACTGGTACACCGAGTACCTCGATCTCATCATCGCCGTTCGCGTGGTTGCAGGCCTTGATGAGGCCATCCGTCACATCAACACCTACGGTTCGCACCATTCCGACGCTATCGTGACCTTGAATTACGCTCATGCCCTGGAGTTCCTCAACCGGGTGGATTCTGCAGCAGTTTTTGTGAATGCCTCCACCCGATTCACCGATGGAGGAGAATTCGGCATGGGGGCGGAAATCGGCATCAGTACCCAGAAGCTCCACGCCCGGGGTCCCATGGGCCTGCGAGAGCTCACGACCTGGAAATTCGTTGTGTACGGTTCAGGACAGATCAGGGAATAGTGGGGAAGGTGGGAAGAGTTGCCCAAAAAGGGTATTATGGGAGGAACCTTTGACCCCATCCATTATGGTCATCTCGTGACCGCTGAGGAAGTACGAGACTATTTTGGGCTTGACGAGGTTGTCTTTGTCCCCTCGGCACGACCTCCCCACAAAATCGGTCAGAAAATCACCGATCCCGAACACCGTTACCTCATGGTGGTCCTTGCCACCATCACCAACCCCTATTTCAGCGTTTCCCGCGTGGAGATTGAGCGGCCCGGACCATCCTATTCCGTCGATACGGTGCGGTACTTCAGGGAGCTTTGGGGAGAGGATACGGAGATTTACTTCATCACCGGCGCCGATGCTTTTGCCCAGATTTCAACGTGGAACAATCCGGAAGAACTTCTCCGTCTGTGCACTTTTGTGGCCGCGACGCGTCCCGGGTACCGCCTGCAGCACCTCGAGGGACCGCTGAAGGACCGGGTCAAGGTTATAGAGGTCTCGGCTTTGGCCATCTCGTCTTCCGAGATTCGCCGGAGAGTTAGACGGGGTGAATCCATCAAATACCTTCTCCCAGAGGCGGTGGAGAACTATATCTACAAGAACGGACTGTATCGAGATTAATAAGGCTTTAGATTTTCTCAAGGTGGTGCTTTCTCCCTCCCGGGTTGCCCATTCTCTGCGGGTGGCAGAGGAAGCGGAACGTCTTGCTGCCGTTCACGGAGAGGATACCTTCCGGGCGCACCTTGCAGGTCTTCTGCACGACTGTGCCCGTGACCTTCCCTGGGAAACCCTGAAGGAGTTCCTCCCACCGTACATCCAGGAGAATGACTTCCCCATTCCTGAGGTCTTCCATGCTTTTGCTGCTCCTGCGATTATTGAGCGGGAACTGGGCCTTCGTGATTTTCGGATTTTCCGGGCAATTCGCTGGCACGCTACAGGCTGTGAGTGGATGTCTGCGCTCGATAGGATTGTCTTTGTGGCTGACATTGCTGAACCCGGCCGGGATTTCCCTGAAGCCCGGGAAATCCGCCGGTGGGCATACTCCGACCTCCGGATGGGGTATGTCCTTGCGCTGCGGGCAAAGATAGAGTACCTTCTCAGGACCTATGGTGTTATTGCTCTGGAGAGCCTCCGTTCCTGGAACCGGGAAATCAGTATGCTGCGAAAAGAAGGGAAAATGCCATGAAACGGAGCTGGAAGGTCTTCTACCTCATTCTTGGCTTTCTCATCGGTTTTGGCGTGCTCTTCGCCCTTGCACTCTTTGGGGTTCGAGCTCCGTTCCGATGGACGGTCGTGAAAAAAGTCATGGGATATGTAGCTCCCGAGAACACCTGTATTCTCGTTGTGGGACAGGACAACATCAAACCCCTGCGGAGTGACACCATCATCCTGGCCTTTGTGAACACCAAATCGGGAGAGGTACTCCTCCTTTCCGTCCCCAGGGATTCGCGGTTACTCATCCCGGGCGTTGGGTACGATAAGGCTAACCATGCATACGCCCGGGGAGGTATTGAACTCCTCAAAAAGACCCTTGAGGGAAGCCTTGGTATAGAAATTCCCTATTTTGTCGAGGTGAACTATGAGGCCTTTGAGAAGGTGGTGGACGCCCTGGGAGGCGTGGAGGTTGAAGTGGAGAAGCCGATGTACTATGTGGATCGTGCTCAGGGTCTTTTCATCAATCTCAGGCCGGGAAAGCAGGTACTCAACGGAGAGAAAGCCCTGCAGTACGTTCGCTTCCGTCATGACCCCCTGGGGGACATCGGCAGAATCAAGCGCCAGCAGGCTTTCCTTCAGGCACTCATCGCCAAAGCTCAGGATCCTTCAATACTTGCCCACCTTCCGGCGCTCTTTGAGAGCCTCAAGCAGGCTTTGCACACCAATATCCCCCTTGAGAATATCCTGCAGCTTGCTCTGTGGTTTAAGGGTCTTGAGGAAAAAGCGGTCACCATGGACATTCTGCCGGGAGAGCCGGTTTACCTCAATGGGTTGAGTTTCTGGGAACCCCAGCTCGATGTTGCCCGGGAGAAAATTCACGAATTCTTCGCCAGGGAGAGGAGTGGCGGTGAAGGTTCAGGAAAAAATCCGGAGGGTCAAGGAGGCTATTGAGCGGAAAAAGGCCTTTGACGTCACCATTCTGGACCTGCGAGGTCTTTTCCCTTTTTCAGACTACTGGGTTCTCTGCAGCGGTTCCTCTCCGATTCAGACCAGGGCCATTGCCGAGGAAATCCTCGAGCGCCTTGAGGAAGTGGGGGTTCGTCCTTTCCATGTGGAGGGAGAGGATACCGGAGAGTGGATTCTCCTCGATTACGGGGAAATCATCGTCCATGTTTTTCGGCAAGAGGAGCGGGAATTCTATAATCTCGAGAAGCTCTGGCAAAGGGCCCGGGTGGTGTACTCGGAGCGCGACGGCCTTGACCTTCTCCATGAAATTGGTTGACTTTTTCAAGGGGGTGTGTTACCTTTATCCTTTGATTTTCCCGGGAAAACGGAGCGCGTGAAAGGAGGTAGCAGGATGGCACGAAAGTACCAGATTACTTCTGAATCCGTCACCGAAGGTCACCCCGACAAAATCGCTGACCAGATTTCCGACGCCATACTCGATGCCGTTCTCGCCGAGGACCCCTATGGTCGGGTGGCAGTGGAGACGCTTGTGGCTACAGGACTGGTGCTCGTTGCCGGTCAGATGACGACAACGACCTACGTTGATATCCCCCGTATTGCCCGGAATACCATACGGGACATCGGGTATACCCGGGCTAAATACGGTTTTGATTTCGAGACCTGCGCGGTGCTCACGGCCATCGATGAGCAATCGCCGGATATCGCCCTCGGGGTGAACCGCTCCCTGGAAGTCAAGATGGGCGAAGAAGTGGAAGATGAAGAGCTCTCTCTTGGAGCCGGAGACCAGGGGATGATGTACGGGTATGCCTGTAACGAAACTCCGGAGCTCATGCCTTTTCCTATTGCCATGGCTCATGCCCTGGCCTTTCGTTTGGCCGAGGTTCGCAAGAAAGGAGTTCTCCCATACCTTCGTCCCGACGGGAAGACCCAGGTGACGGTGGATTACGAGGACGATCGTCCCGTACGCATTGACACCATCATCGTTTCCGCCCAGCACCATCCTGATATCTCCCTTGAAACGCTTCGGGAGGACATTATTGAACACGTCATTCGTCCGGTGATCCCTCCCGAGTTCCTTGACTCCCGCACCCGGATCCTTGTGAACCCCACGGGGAGGTTCGTCATTGGCGGTCCCCAGGGGGATACAGGGCTTACCGGACGGAAGATCATCGTGGATACCTACGGGGGAGTTGGCAGGCACGGTGGAGGATGTTTTTCCGGTAAGGATCCTACCAAGGTCGACCGCTCGGGGAGTTACGCGGCGCGATACGTGGCAAAGAACATTGTTGCTGCTGGCTTTGCAGATCGCTGTGAGTTCCAGATTGCTTACGCCATAGGTGTTGCCCGACCCGTCTCGATGGCCGTCAATACCTTTGGAACGGGGAAAATCCCCGACGAGAGGATTCTCGAGATTGTCAGGGAAGTTTTTGACCTTCGTCCTGGGGCCATCATCAAGAATCTCAAACTCCGCCGGCCCATTTACAAAAAGACTGCCGTGTATGGCCACTTTGGACGGAACGACCCGGATTTCAGCTGGGAGAAAACCGACAAGGTCGAGATTCTCCGAGATTTGGCGGGATTCTGAGGGGAAGGAGCCTGGATATGACCTATCACGTGCGGGATCTGGGATTGGCTCTTCTTGGGAGGCAAAAGATTGACTGGGCTTTCAGGGAGATGCCTGTTCTTCGGGAAATCGCCACCCGGTGGCGCACATCCCGTCCTCTCCGGGGTATACGGGTAGGCGCCTGCCTCCATGTGACTGCTGAAACGGCGGTTCTTGCCATCACCCTGAAGGAGGGTGGAGCAGAGGTTTTCCTCTGTGCCTCAAATCCCTTAAGTACCCAGGATGACGTGGCGGCAGCTCTCGTCCAGGACTTTGGCATTGCTGTCTTTGCGCTCCGCGGAGAGGACAGAACCACCTATTACGACCACATAGAACGTGTGCTGGATGCTCAACCTCATATCACCATGGATGATGGTGCAGACCTCATCTCGACGGCCCATAAAAGGGGTGGTGCCACGCTCAGTGGAATTCTGGGAGGAACCGAGGAGACAACCACGGGTGTTATCCGGCTCCGGAGTCTCGCCCAGAGTGGACAGCTGGCCTATCCCGTTATTGCGGTGAATGATGCTGATACCAAGCACATGTTCGACAACCGTTACGGAACAGGACAGAGTACCATAGAGGGGATTCTCAGGGCAACGCACCTGCTTCTTGCGGGGAAGCGGTTTGTGGTTGTGGGGTATGGATGGTGTGGTCGTGGCATCGCTCTTCGAGCGCGAGGTATGGGAGCGAGAGTTGCTGTGGTTGAGGTTCATCCCGTGCGAGCCCTGGAAGCCCTTATGGACGGCCACGAAGTCATGTCCATGAGTGAGGCCGCTTCCTGGGGTGAAGTCTTCGTTACCGCCACTGGAAATGTTGCGGTGATTCGAAAGGAGCACTTTCTCCTTATGAAGGATGGGGCGGTTCTGGCCAACGCCGGCCACTTTAACGTTGAAATCGACATCGAGGGCCTTGAGGAACTCAGTGTGGCCAAGCGTGTGGTTCGACCAATGGTGGAAGAATACACACTGCGGGACGGAAAGAAACTGTACCTCCTTGGGGAGGGCCGGCTTGTGAACCTGGCATGTGCTGAGGGTCATCCCTCATCGGTCATGGACATGAGTTTTGCCAACCAGGCGCTTTCCGTGGCGTACCTTGTGCAGCACGCATCAAACCTTGAAAGAAGAGTATACCGGGTGCCTCAGGAAATCGACGAGGAGGTTGCCCGCCTGAAGCTTTCCGCGCTTGGTGTGCAGCTTGAAGAGATGACCCCCCGCCAGCGGGCCTATCTGACCTCGTGGCAGGAGGGCACCTGAAAAGGGGAATCCCTGCTTCATCCTTCTCTGGATGAAGCCATAGTCCGAAGGGAGGAGATACGACCATGCAGGAGTACGAACTGGGAGTTGTCATTCGACCGACCCTTGCCGAAGACAGCGTCCAGAGCATTGTGGAGAAACTGAAAAACACCATCCTGGACCAGGGTGGCGTGGTGAATGCCGTGGATTTCTGGGGGAAGCGTAAACTTGCCTATCCTATTGAAAAGCAGAGGGAAGGTTACTACGTCTTCCTTCGCTTTGCGATTTCCCCCAAAAACGTCGCCGAGGTGTCCCGGGTTGCCCGGTACACCGAAGATATCCTCCGCCATATCCTGGTGAAAGAGGAAAAGGCGCGTTCTGAGGAGAAACCTCAAATGCCCAAGGAGACGGAAGCCCAGGCCCTGACGGGCGGAAAGGAGACGAATGTCCCGACCCAGTCTGAATAAGGTTTTTCTCATAGGTTTTCTCACCCAGAGCCCGGTGGTCCGGTATGCACCCAACGGGACCCCGGTAACGAGCTTTCCTCTTGCCGTTTCGCGAGGGGTGAGCAGTGAGGACAACCGGGAGTATTTCGACTACCTCTACATCGTTGCCTGGAGGATCTGGCACTTTTTTGCGGGGAAAACCTGAAACGTGGGGACTGGGTCTTTGTGGAAGGAAGGGTCCAGGTGCGGACTTTTGAAGACCAGGGAGGCCAGAAGCGAAAATCGTATGAAATCGTGGCCTCTGAAGTGAAGCGCCTTACGGGATGTTCACCGGTGGTTGAAGAGAAACACTTTGAATTTTTCTGAGAGGAGGATAAGAAGTGGCGGTAGAACGTGAGGAACGTGTTGCCAGGAAGAGGTTTTTCCGGAAGAAGAAAAAAGTCTGCATCTTCTGTTTGGGGAAGGCCCACATCGACTACAAAGATGTAGAAACACTCCAGAGGTTTCTGAGTGAGCGGGGAAAGATTATCCCTCGCCGCATCAGCGGAAACTGTGCAAAGCACCAGAGGAGACTCGCTCAGGCCATAAAGCGAGCGCGGGAGATGGCTCTTCTGCCGTATATCATTGAGTAACCTCGATGTATGAGGAATGTTCGCTCAACCGTTGAGGGTGCCTTTTTTGCCGCCCTCACGGTCATTCTCTACCTTGCTTCCATTTACCTTCCCGTTCTGGGGATTCTGGTGAGTTTTTTGTGTCCTTTGCCGGTGATGTTTCTTGTGATCCGGTGGGACGCACGTTTGGGGATACTGGCTTCCTGTGTGGCCAGTATCTTGGTTTTTGCCCTTGCGGGGCTTTTGCAGGCGGTGACGTGTCTTTTAGGGTTTTCCCTTCTAGGCATCGCCATGGGCCTAACAGTGAAAAGGGGGTACGATCTTCCTGGAATCATCCTCATCAATACCCTTGTTTCTCTACTTTCAAAGTTTGCCCTCCTTGGCGTTGCCCTCCTTGCTACGGGAAAAAATCCGCTTACTGAAAATCTCCTCCTCCTTGAGGAGGCAGTGCGGAAGACACCTTGGGTTAGCCAGAATCTCCCTGGCACGGGGGACTTTGTGAGCCTTGTCAAGCTCGTGATGCCCGCTCTCCTTATCGTGGCGTCGCTCTTTGATACAGGGTGCAACTTCCTCCTTGGGCGGTGGATTGGGAAGAGAATCGGCCTTTCCTTTCCTGATGTTCCTCCCTTTTCTGAGTGGCGACTGCCGAGATCTGTTTTTTGGGCCTTTGTTCTAGGGTGGGTGTTCATTCTCTTCGGGGGAACCTCTTTTCTTGGGAGGATTGGAGTGAACGTCCAGGTTGTGACGCAACTCCTTTTCCTTCTTGAGGGGCTTTCTCTGGTATACTATTTTCTGGGGAAGTACATTCGCTCCAGAGTAGTTCGGGTTGCCGTTCTCGTCTTCTTGCTTTTCCAGCCGCTGTTCTCTTTCCTCCTCAGCTGGCTGGGGGTATTTGACGTCTTCTTTGATTTCCGGAAATTGAGCTCGAAGCGGTGAAGGAGGTTGAGAGCATGAAGGTTATCCTTCTGCAGGACGTGGAAAACCTTGGGAAAGAGGGTGACGTGGTTGAGGTTCGACGGGGGTACGCCCGCAATTACCTGTTGCCGAGGAAGCTCGCCGTTTTAGCTACGGAGGCGAGTATTTCTCAGATTGAGGCCATCCGCCGCAAGAAAGCGATGACAGAAGAGAAAGAACTTCAGGAGGCCCAGGCTCTCAAGAAGCTCCTCGATGGCATGGTTCTCGAATTCCGGAAGAAAGCCGGTGAGACGGGGAAGCTCTACGGTTCCCTGACCTCAAAGGAGATTGCCGAACGCATCACTCAGGAGATCAGGAGGGAATTCGACCGAAAGCACGTTGACCTTGAGGAGCCTATCAAGGACCTTGGGGAACACAGGGTGAGAGTGAATCTTGGGCGGGGTGTAACGGCGACCCTCACGGTGAAAGTTCTCCCGGAAGAAACTGGCGGCGAGGTGTCGGCTTCTGGGCATTGATCGCATTCCTCCACACAGTGTTGAAGCCGAGCAGGCAACGCTGGGATCGATGCTCCTTGACCGGGAAGCCCTCCTGAAGGCGCTTGAAATCCTGCGCCCTGAGGACTTTTACTACGAGGCGCACCGGATCATTTTCGAGAGCATGGCCGAGCTCTTTGATGAGGACAAAGTCTGCGATCTGGTGACCCTGGCTGAGAAGCTCAGGCAGAAGGGGAAACTCGAAAGTGTTGGCGGTATGGAGTACCTGGCCCAGCTGGTCAACGTTGTTCCAACGGCGGCGAACGTCGAGTACTACGCCCACATCGTGGAGGAGAAGTCCCTTATTCGATCGCTCATTCAGCTGTGCACGCGCATCATCCGGGAGAGTTACGAAGCCAGACTCGAAGCAAGCGAACTCCTCGATCAGGCCCAGAATCTCATTCTCCAGCTTTCCCAGAAGCGAATTCGTTCTGACTTTGTTCCTCTCAAAGAGGTGGTCAATGAGGCATTTGACCGCATTACCGAGCTTTACCATCGCGACGAGCACGTCACGGGCGTTCCTTCAGGATTCGTCGACCTTGATGTCCTCACCGCGGGTTTCCAGCCCTCTGATTTCATCGTCGTGGCTGCTCGTCCGGGCATGGGGAAAACGAGCTTCTGTCTGAACGTTGCTCAGTACGTCGGTGTGGAGAAGAAAATCCCCGTGGCCATTTTCAGCCTCGAGATGTCAAAGGACCAGATTGCCCAGCGCATGCTCTGCAGCGAGGCTCGCATTGACGCAGGGAGAGTGCGGAAGGGGTTCCTTACAGAAAGGGACTGGCCTCAACTGGCTCACGCGGCGGGGAGGCTTGCCGAGGCCCCCGATTTTCATCGACGATACCCCGAGCATATCGGTGCTCGAGCTCCGGGCGAAGGCCCGCCGTCTCAAGGCCGAGAAGAACCTCGGTCTTGTTATTATCGATTATCTCCAGCTCATGAAGGGTTACGGCCGTTCCGAGAACCGTCAGCAGGAGATTTCCGAGATTTCCCGTTCCCTGAAGGCCATGGCGAGGGAGCTCAATATCCCCGTTATCGCCGTTTCCCAGCTGAGTCGTGCTGTGGAGCAGCGGAGCCCAAAGCGACCCCAGCTTTCCGACCTGAGGGAAAGCGGTGCCATTGAACAGGATGCGGACCTTGTCATTCTCATCTATCGGGAGGATTACTACAACCCGAATACGTCGAAAAAGAACATTGCCGAGGTCATCGTGGCCAAGCAGCGGAACGGTCCTGTGGGGACGGTTGAACTCCTCTTCCAGAAAGATTTCGCCCGCTTCGAGAATCTTGCCCGTCGGGTACCGGAACCATCGCTGTGAGGAAGGGAAGTGAATCCATGAGCCGGCTCATCATTTACCGGAGGCCTGTGCTTCAGGATCCTGTTCTTATTGTGGGTTTCACTGGCTGGATGGATGGTGGGAGCGTCTCTACCGGGACGGTGATGTACCTCAGGGACAAACTGCAGGCGGAGATCCTGGCCCAGATTGAGCCGTACGATTTTTACATTTTCAACCTCCCTGGGAGCATGGAAGAGGTAGCTCAGTTCCGTCCCTATACCCTTATCCGTGAGGGCCTAGTGCGGGAATTCCGCTATCCCCAGAACCACTTTTTCTGCGCCGACGGGAAAAACGTCGTGCTTTTCTTCGGTAAGGAACCGAACATCCGGTGGCGGGAGTACGTTGACGACGTGTTCCTGCTCCTCAAGGAGTTCGGAGTCCGGCGGGTGGTTTTCGTGGGGAGCGTCAGCGGCCTCACCCCTCATACCCGGGAACCCCGGGTCTACTGTTCCGTCTCCGATGAGGCCCTGAAGGAGAAGCTCCTTCCCTACGGAGTCCGCTTCAGCAACTACGAAGGTCCAGCGAGCATCACGACGCTCATGACGGTCACGGCAAGGACGAAAGGTGTGGAGATGGTGAACATCGTCGTCGAAATCCCCATGTATGTTCAGGCCACGAATCCAAAAGGCATCCGGGCAGCGCTCCGTGTGCTTTTGCCCTTTGCCGGACTTTCTCTTTCCCTTGACGACCTTGATGCCCTCTGCGACGAGTTCGAAAAAAACATCGATAAGCTCGTCGCCGACCGTCCCGAGCTTGCTGACCAGATTCGAAAGCTCGAGGAGAACTACGACCAGGAAATTCTTGGGGACGAAGAGAGCTTTCGGGAATGGCTTAGAAGACACGGAATCGACAAGCTGTAAAACCTCGTTGACAGAAACGGTTCC
This sequence comes from Candidatus Caldatribacterium californiense OP9-cSCG, assembly GCA_000353875.1. Classification (GTDB taxonomy): domain Bacteria; phylum Atribacterota; class Atribacteria; order Atribacterales; family Caldatribacteriaceae; genus Caldatribacterium; species Caldatribacterium californiense. The sequence continues at coordinate 26,197 of APKF01000063.1, forward strand.
TTGTGTTAATAAAACCAAAAAGTTTCTGGAGGCAGACGATGTTAGGTCGAAAGAGCGTCAACGCCCTCAATCACCTTGAGATTGGCCAGTGCGATGTTGTGGACCTTGCGGAACAGTTTGGTACTCCTCTTTACGTTTTCGATGAGGAAGAAATCGTGGGGGCGATGAGGGAATACCGGGAGGCCTTTGCCCAGCATTACCCAAGTTTCCACGTGGCCTACGCGGGCAAGGCTTTCCTCTGTGGGGCAATGTGTCGTCTTGTGGCGCAGGAGGGTCTCTGGCTCGATGTTGTCTCAGGGGGAGAATACTTTGTTGCCCGGGGAAGTGGTTTTCCCTGGAACCGCCTGATTTTCCACGGGAACAACAAAACCGATGAGGAGCGTGCCCTGGCGCTTCGGGAGGGTGTCGGGCGATGGGTTGTGGACGGCTTTGAGGAGCTTGAGTGCCTTCTGGAAGAGAGCAAACAGTACGCCCACGGTAGACTCCCTGTTCTCCTTCGCGTTACCCCTGGCGTTGACCCTCACACCCACGCGTACATCACCACAGGAAGGGTTGAGAGTAAATTCGGTTTCCCCCCTTGTTGAGGGAATAGCCGAAAAGGCCTTCCTCCTTGCAGCATCTTCTCCCCATCTTGACGTTCGAGGGGTACACTGCCACATTGGGTCTCAAATACGGACGCTTGACCCTTTCCTGAAGGCTGTGGACATCCTTCTGGAGTTCATGGATGCCCTCCGCAGAAACCACGGTCTTCTGCTTGAAGAGCTCGATCTCGGCGGAGGGCTGGGTGTCCCGTACCTTGATGGGGAGAAGGGGGATTTCCCCTCAATCCGTTCCTACGTTGAAACACTTACCGGGAAGGTACGGGAGAAATGCCTTTCCCTTTCTTACCCTCTCCCGGTGCTCTTCGTTGAACCCGGGCGGTCCATTGTCAACACTGCGGGGAGTACAGTATACCGGGTGGGTTTTGTCAAGGAAATTCCCGGAGTCAAAAAATACGTTACCGTGGACGGCGGTATGACCGACAACCCCCGTCCGGTGCTCTACGGAGCCCGGTACCAGGCACTTTTGGGGAACCGGGTTGAGGGAGGGGAAAAGGAAACGGTAGCCATTGTGGGGAAGTGTTGTGAGTCAGGAGATGTGCTCATCCCGGAGATTGAACTCCCAAGGGTGAAGAGGGGAGACATTCTGGTTGTTGAAGGGACCGGTGCCTACAACTATTCCATGGCCTCAAACTACAACCTTATTCCCCGTCCCGGCGTGGTGTTCGTTCGAAATGGCACGGCGCGTCTTGTGGTGCGGCCGGAGAGCCTGAGCGATCTTTTGCGGAAGGACGTGATTCCTGAGGAGGGAGTAGGGTGATTCGTGTCTGTGTGGTGGGTGCTGCGGGGAAAATGGGGAGAGAAATCGTTCGGACTCTGGCTCGGGAGAAGGATTTTGTCCTTGTGGGGGCCTGTGATGTGCAGGAAGTGGGACAGGACGCGGGCGTGCTTTCAGGCGTAGGGCCTCTGGGCATCCCCATACAGGATGACCTTGAACGTGTCCTTGAGGAGAGTGCTCCTCAGGTTGTCTGTGACTTCACCCATGCCGAGGCTTTGCGGAAGAACTTCCCGGTCTTTGTGAAGCACCGTGTGGCCATGGTCATCGGCACAACAGGCCTTACCCAGGATGAGATTCAGAATATACGCCAGGTTGTGGAGAGAGAACGGCTTGGGTGTGTGATAGCCCCGAATTTCGCCATCGGAGCGGTGCTCATGATGTACTTTGCCCGGGTTGCTGCGCCTTTCTTCCAGGCGGTGGAGGTTATTGAGTACCATCATCCCCAAAAGAAGGACGCTCCTTCGGGTACAGCCCTCAAAACCATTGAAGGGATGGATTCCGGGCATTTCATGACCCCTGAGGGTCAGGAACTCGTTGCGGGAGCCCGGGGTGGAATGTATCGGGGGGTACGGGTTCACAGTGTTCGCCTTCCGGGCTTTGTGGCCCATCAGGAGGTGATTTTCGGCGGAGAAGGGCAGATTTTGACCATTCGCCATGACTCACTCAGCCGTTCCTCCTTCATGCCGGGGGTACTGCTGGCACTCCGGAAGGTCTGTGAAGCCCCGCAATTCTACTACGGTCTTGAAAGCATTCTGGGGCTCGAATAGGGGGGAGACGATGCGCTTTGTGAAGATGCACGGTCTGGGCAACGATTTCCTCCTCTGCACTCCAGAGATGCTTGGTGGTATCGTCCTTTCTCCTGATGTGGTCCGAAAGCTCTGTGACCGCCATTTCGGTGTTGGGGCCGACGGGGTCATTGAGGTTTTGCCCTCAGAGGTTGCAGATGTGCGCATGCGCATCTTCAACGCCGACGGAAGCGAGGCGGAGATGTGCGGCAACGGCATCCGGTGTCTGGCAAAGTTTGCCTTTGAACGGGGAATGGTGACAAAGGAAACCTTTCGGGTGGAGACGAAGGCGGGTATCGTCGTTCCCAGGGTCATCACCGAGGGGGATCGGGTTGTGAGGGTGGTTGTGGACATGGGGGAACCTCGCTTTCGTCCTCAGGAGATTCCTGTGGGTGTTCCGGAAGAGTCCGCACTGCATGTAGCCGTCACGATCGATGGTCGGGAATTCATGCTTAGCGCAGTCTCTGTGGGAAATCCTCACGCAGTGATTTTTGAGCTTCCGGAAAACTGGGAACACTTTGGATCGCTCATTGAGCACCACCCGCTCTTCCCTCAGCGGACGAACGTGGAGTTTGTGGAGGTCCTCAGCCCGAAAGAGGTGAAGGTGAAGGTGTGGGAACGGGGAGTGGGGGCAACTCTGGCGTGTGGTACCGGGGCCTGTGCAGTGGTGGCGGCAGGCGTTGCCCGGGGTGTGCTCGAACGGAGAGTCCTCGTGCATCTCCCCGGTGGGACACTCACCGTGGCATGGGGAGAGGATGGCCATCTCTACCTTGAAGGGCCGGCCGAAGAGGTCTTTGAAGCTCGTCTTCTTAAGGAGGCGGTGGACGCGTGGATGTTGCCCAGCGTATAAAGAATCTCCCTCCTTATCTTTTTGCGGAAATCGAGAAGAAAATTGCCCGGGCAAGGGAAGAGGGGAAAGATATCATCGACCTTGGCATCGGGGATCCGGATTTGCCAACCCCGGGTTTCCTCGTGGAACGGATGTGTCAGGAAGTGCGGAATCCCGAGAATCACCGGTATCCCTCGTATCGGGGGCTCTATGCCTTTCGGGAGGCGGTAGCCTCCTGGTACAGGAGGCGCTTTGGGGTTCTCCTTGACCCGGACCGGGAAGTCGTGGCGCTTATCGGCTCGAAAGAGGGCATTGCCCACTTTCCCTGGTGTGTGGTGGACCCCGGTGACCTTGTTCTGGCCAGTGACCCGGGGTACCCCGTGTACAAGATTGGTACCTTGCTCGCCGGAGGTGTTCCTCTCCCGCTGCCCCTTCTTCCCGGTAACCAATTTCTTCCCGACTTTTCGGCCTTTCCTGAGAGCCTTCTGGAGCGGGTGAAGCTCGTCTTTCTGAACTATCCCAACAACCCCACTTCGAGTACGGCTCCTCATGAATTCTTCCAGGAGGTCGTTCGTCTTGCCCATCGGTTTGGCTTCATCATTGCCCATGATCTGGCGTACTCGGAGATTAGCTTTGATGGGTACAGGGCTCCTTCGATTCTCGAGGTTGAAGGAGCAAAGGAAGTGGCCATTGAGTTCCACTCTCTCTCCAAAATGTGCAACATGACCGGATGGAGAATCGGCTTTGCCGTAGGCAATGCCAGACTCATCGAGGCCCTGGGACGGGTGAAAACCAATATTGATTCGGGGATTTTCAACGCCATTCAGTGGGTGGGTGTGGAAGCCCTGGCAAGAGTCGAGGAAGCCCTGGAGGGTATTATCCCCGTGTATACGGAGCGGCGAAACCTTGTAGTGGAAACCCTGCGGGCCCTTGGGTTTGATCTTCCCTATCCCAGGGCGACCTTCTATGTCTGGATTCCCGTGCCTTCAGGGTTCACTTCGCTGAGCTTTGCGGAGTTTCTCCTTGATCGGGCGCAGGTGGTGGTGACGCCGGGTGTGGGATTTGGGAAGTACGGTGAAGGGTTTGTACGCATTTCCCTTACAACGCCCTCTTTGAGGCTCAAAGAGGCAATGGAGCGAATAGTCCACGCTCTGGGCGGGTGAGATTCATGCGCATCGTTGTCCAGAAGTTTGGAGGAACATCGGTTCACACACGGGAACTCCGGGAGAAAGCAGCAATGAAGGTGAAGGAGGCTCATGAGGAGGGCTTTGCTCCCGTTGTGGTCGTGTCAGCCATGGGAAGGAAGGGGGCTCCATACGCCACCGACACCCTGATTGCCCTGGCCCAGGAGGAGTTCCCGGAAATTGATGCTCGGAATCTCGATCTTCTCCTCTCCTGTGGGGAGATCATCTCCTCGGTCATCATGGTCCAGGCCCTTCGTCGGGTGGGCCTTCGGGCTGTTGCTCTCACCGGGGGACAGGCGGGGATCATCACCAATAAGTCCTTCGGCGATGCCACCGTCATTCGGGTTGAACCGGAGCGGATTACAAAGTACCTCAAGGATGGGTATGTGGCTGTCGTGGCGGGTTTTCAGGGAGTCACAGAGGACGGGGAAATCACCACCCTCGGCCGGGGGGGGGAGTGACACTACGGCTGTGGTTTTAGGAGTTGCCCTCCAGGCGGATTACGTCGACATTTTCACCGATGTTGAAGGGGTGATGACCGCCGATCCCCGGATCGTTCCCGAGGCCCAGATCCTTAAGGGGCTCACGTATACGGAGGCTGCGGAGATCGTCCAGCAGGGGGCAAAGGTCATCCACCACAAGGCTATGGATGTTGCTCGGGAATATCGGATTCCTATCCGGGTGCGCAGTCTGAGTGACGAGGGGAAGGGGACGCTGATCTGCGACATCCAGACCCTTGTGCGGGAAGGCCTGCGGGTCCTCTCTCATGAAAGGCCCGTGTACAGTATTGCTTATCGAAGAGGACTGGCACAGTTTCGGGTGGGCTTTGGAGGCCATCCGGAGCTCAAGCTCCGACTCTTTCAGGCGCTTGCCGAACACGGGGTGAGTATCGACCTTATCAACCTCTTCCCCGAGAGCACGGCTTTTGTTGTGGACGAGAAGGTTAAGGAGAAAGTGCAGACAATCCTCTCCCGGGAAGGGTTCCTTTTTGAAATGACCTCACCCTGTGCCAAGGTTTCTCTGGTGGGTTCTGGAATGGCCGACCGCCCTGGAGTGATGTCCCAGGTGGTGGAGGCTCTGAGGGGTGCTGGAATCGAAATTCTCCAGACTAGCGACTCCCATGTGACCATTTCCTGTCTTGTGGCTGAAAAGGACATGGAGCAAGCCATAAGGGCGCTCCATCGGAAATTTCAGCTTGACGAGCTCTGCTAAAAGGGGGGAAAGCATGGAGGGATACTTTGGTCGCCTGATCACGGCGGTGGTGACTCCTTTTGATGAGCGGGGGGAAATCAACGAGCCAGTTTTTCGCCGGCTTTTGAGATTCTTGGTGGAGAACGGCTCTGACGGAGTGGTGGTTGCGGGCACAACCGGAGAAGCTCCGGTGCTTTCGGAGGAAGAAAAGTTGCGGCTTTTCGATCTTGCCTTGGAGGAAATCGGAGGAGTAGCAAAGGTCATCGCGGGGACGTGCACGTACAACACCCGGGAATCGATACACCTTTCCCGGGAAGCCGAAAAGCTCGGTGTCCATGGGATTCTTGCCGTTGCTCCCTATTACAATCGTCCGCCCCAGGAGGGTCTGTACCGGCATTTCCGGGCCATTGCTGAGGCGGTAAGTCTCCCCATTATGCTCTATAATATCCCCTCCCGTACGGGCGTGAACATTGAGCCGGAAACGGTTGCCCGTCTTGCGGAAATCGGCAACATCGTGGCACTGAAAGAGGCTTCAGGAAGCCCGGACCAGCTTTCGCGCCTTGCCATGCTCCTTCCTCAGGGGTTTTCACTGTACAGCGGAGACGACAACATGACCCTTGTGGTGCTTGCCTTAGGAGGCGTGGGAGTGGTAAGTGTAGCTTCCCACCTTGTGGGGCAGGACATCAAGCAGATGATTCTGGCCTTTGAGGAGGGGAAAGTGGAAGAGGCGAGAGCCATCCATCTTCGCCTCTATCCCCTTTTCAGGGCGCTTTTCCTCTCCACGAACCCCATTCCCGTGAAGCGGGCCCTGAATCTTTTGGGGTTTGAGGTTGGAGAGGCTCGACCGCCGCTCTGCCCTCTAGAAAAGGAGAAGGAAGAGAAGCTCCTTGGGATTCTGCACGAGCTGGGTCTTGTTGCATCACGCGTCTGAGGTTTTTTCTTCTACCGGGAGAAATACAGAGGACAAGAAGGAAAGGCGATGAATGGGAGGCGGTCACGGGAGAGGTGCAGCGAGGGGGAGAAGGTGGAAGTCCCCTCCTCGTCCCGGGATGTTGCGAGAGCCCATGAGCCGAGCCCGAAGCACGGGGCAAACACCCCAAGTAGGGTGTTCCGGGATTTCCCGTTACCAGAGTGAGTGGAGCAGGGTGGCACCGTGCGGTATGTGCCGCACCCCTGCAGAAGGCCTCGTCGTCCGGCGGGGTCTTTTTCTTTCGGAAGGGAGTGAAGAAGATGGTGCGGGTTGGGATTCTTGGAGGTACAGGATACACCGGTCTTGAGCTTCTCCGGATTCTTGCCGGTCATCCTGAGGTGGAGATTTCCTGGGTCCACAGTGAGCGTTTTTCAGGAATGTCCCTTGAAGGGTACTGTCCGGCGTGGCAGAAACGGGTTACCCTTGTGATTTCGGGCCAGGAGGTTCTCGATCGTGCCCGGGAGGTCGATGTGGTCTTCACGGCCCTTCCCCATGGGGTAGCCATGGAGTACGTTCCGGGACTCCTTGAGGTCACTCGGGTTATCGACTTGAGTGCGGATTTCCGGTTCCGGTGCAGGGAGACCTACGAGCAGTGGTACGGCATTCCCCATAAAGCTCCCCATCTTCTCGAAGAGGCCGTATACGGTCTCCCCGAAATTTACCGGGAACGCATTCGCACGGCACGTCTTGTTGCGAATCCGGGGTGTTATCCTACCTCGGTCATCATTCCTCTTTTTCCTTTACTCCGGGAAGGACTCATTGTGCCTCCGATTGTCGTGGATAGTAAATCCGGCGTCTCCGGGGCTGGAAAGAAGGCCAGTGAAGATCTGCACTTCTGTGAGGTTGACGAGAACCTCCGGGCCTACAACATCGGAACACACCGGCATGGTCCCGAGATTGCGGAGCAGCTCTCAGCCCTTGGAGGGAAAGCAAGCGAGGTGTACTTCGTCCCCCACCTCCTCCCCGTGAAGAGGGGGATTCTGAGCACGATGTACATCACCCTGGCGAAGGAGGTGTCCGAGGAGGACCTTTTGATCCTCTGGGAGCAGGCTTTTTCGGAGGAACCCTGGGTGAGGGTCTTTCCCCGGGGTCGTTTCCCCGAGCTGAAGTGGGTGGTGGGCTCAAACTTCATCGACCTGGGTCTAAGAAAAGTTGGAGCGCGAAACGTCGTCGTCGTTTCGGCCATTGACAACCTCACCAAGGGGGCTTCGGGTCAGGCGGTGCAGAATCTCAACGTTATGTTCGGCATCGACGAGCGAGTGGGTCTTCCTGGGGGAGTCCTCTACCCATGAGGAGGTTTGAAAAGATGCAGGAGCGTTTTTCCATCCTTGAGGAAGGACTGGATGCGGTTCTGGGGTTTTCGTCCTTTGGCATTCACTGCGGTATCAAGAAGGAGAAAAATGACCTTGCGGTGATCCTTTCGGAGACCCCTGCTGTTGCGGCGGGGATGTTCACGAAAAACGAGGTGAAGGCGGCACCGGTTCTCGTCACGAAGCGACACCTGGAAAGGAGGGGTCACCTCCAGCTTGTGGTTGTGAATAGCGGTGTGGCCAATGCGTGCACCGGCAAAAAGGGGGAGGAGGACGCTGAGTGGGTGGCAGAAAAGGCAGCACAGTACTTCGGCATCCCGAGTGTTGATCTTGTTGCCGTGGCCTCCACCGGGGTCATCGGAGAGTTCCTCCCCCTTGAGAGAATCGACGAGGGACTGCGGCGCCTTGCGGCGATTCTCCCGGAGAAAAAATCGAGTCGGGAAACTGCCAAGGCCATCATGACTACCGACACCTTTCCCAAAGAACGGGCTGTCGCGTTCTCCGCCGGTGGACGGACGGTTCACCTTGCGGGTATTGCGAAGGGGGCCGGGATGATCCGGCCAAACCTTGCAACCATGCTGGCTTTTCTCATCACCGATGCCGCACTTTCCCGTGAGGATCTTGAGAGGTTACTCCGTGAGGCGGTGGACAGGAGTTTCCATCGGGTGACTGTGGACGGGGACACGAGCACCAATGACATGGTCTTGCTTTTGGCCAACGGGAAAAGCGGAGTGTTCCTTGAGGACTCTTCAGGTCTTTCCCTCTTTCGTGAGGCGCTCTTTTTCGTGTGTGAGGAGCTTGCCAGGGACCTTGCCCGGGATGGGGAAGGGGCGACCAAGTTCGTGACGGTCAGCGTGTGGGAAGCCCGGAGCGAAGAAGAGGCGAAGCGCTGCGCCTTCACCATTGCGGAATCGCCCCTTGTGAAAACTGCGCTTTTTGGTGAGGATCCGAACTGGGGACGCATCATGGCTGCCCTGGGGCGGAGTGGTGTCCCTCTGGACCTTTCGAGAATTCACGTTTTCCTCAACGGTGTCCCCTGTGTGCGCTGGGGGATGCGGGCGAAAGAGGCATCACGGGAAGAACTCAGGAGGGTCATGGGCCGGAAAGAGATCACCATTGATGTTCATCTGGGACTCGGAGATGCCTCCTTTAGTGTTTGGACCTGTGACCTTTCCCTCGATTACGTGCGTATCAATAGCCGCTATAGCTAAGGCAAGGGGGAGTTCCCATGAAGTTCGTGGTGAAGATCAGCGGAAAACTCCTGACGCCGGATGAAGAGACGCTCCCTCAGGCGGTGCGAGAGCTCCTTGCAGAAGGTGCTCAGGTGGTGGTGGTCCATGGAGGAGGGCCACAGCTTTCGGAAGTCCTGCAGAGGATGGGAAAAGTACCACAGTTTGTCGATGGACTTCGGGTTACCCCGAAAGAAGAAATGGACGTCATTGAGATGGTTTTAAGCGGCCTCCTCAACAAGATGCTGGTCGGCGCCTTTTTGCGCTCTGGCATTCCAGCCTGTGGGATCAGTGGACGGGATGCCTTTTTCTTAAGAGGCGAGCGGTATGTGGTGGAGAAAAATGGTCAGGCAATCGACCTCGGGCAGGTGGGAGATGTTGCACAGGTCGACCCGCGTATCCTCCATGCCCTCTGGGCGCACGGGTTTGTCCCCGTCGTTTCCCCCGTCTGTGGGGATTCAGAGTGGCAGGCGCTGAACGTCAACGCCGACTGGGTTGCCGCTCACATTGCTCGTTCGCTGCAGGCAGAGTACCTGGTGTTCTTCTCCGACGTTCCCGGGGTACTGCGGGATCCCGAGAATCGGGACTCCCTGATTGCAACCCTGACCTTGGCGGAGATGGAACGCCTCATTGCGGAGGGGAGGATACGCGGGGGGATGGTTCCTAAGCTCCAGGCTCTGCTGCGCATCCTCAGGGGGTGCGTTCGTGAGGTGTTCATCAGCGAAGGAAGTGAGGTTGTGCGCCTTCCCGAGCTCTGCAGGGGAGGAAGGCTTTCTGGCACAAGGATTATCCTGGAGGGATCCTGAAGATGGTGACATCACGTGAAGTTATCGAGAAGGAAGCACGGTATTTTCTGGGGACATACCAGAGGATGCCGGTGGTTTTCACCGGAGGGAGGGGGTCCTATCTTTTCGACCCTGAGGGACATGCGTACCTTGACCTTGTTGGGGGCATTTCGGTCAACCTCCTGGGATATGATTACCGACCTCTCAAGGAAGCCATTCACGACGAAGTGGAACGGGTGATCCATACCTCCAACCTCTACTACAACGTTCCCCAGGTGGAGCTTGCTGAACGCCTTGTTCGGTACTCTGGTTTTGCAAGGGTTTTCTTCGTCAACAGCGGTGCTGAGGCGAACGAAGTGGCCCTCAAGATGGCCCGCTTCTACGGAAAGAGAAAGCACGGTAACCGGTACGCCTATATCGCCTTTCGCCGGTCCTTCCACGGGAGGACGCTGCTTACCCTGGGCCTGACCGGACAGGAGAAGTTCCACCAGGACCTTGATCCCTTCCCGCCGGGGATTTCTTTTGCGGATCTCAACGACATCGAGAGTGTCCGGCGACTCCTCAAAGAAGAAGTCTGCGCCATCATTGTTGAACCGGTCCAGGGGGAAGGTGGGGTGTACCCCTGCAGTCCGCAGTTTCTTGCTGCTCTCCGGAATATCTGCGATGAACAGGATGTGCTCCTTATTTTCGATGAGGTACAATGTGGTCTTGGAAGGCTGGGATCTCTTTTTGCCTTTCAGCACTTTGGGGTGACTCCGGACATCGTGACCCTGGCTAAAGGGCTGGGAGGAGGTCTCCCCATTGGGGCAGTCCTTGTGAATGAGAAGGTGGTTGCCATCACCAGGAAAGGAGACCACGGAAGCACTTTTGGAGGGAATCCCGTTGCTGCCCGGAGTGCCTGTGTTGTGGTGGACACCATTGCCAGTGAGGCTTTTCTTGAGTCCGTGCGGAGAAAGGGCGCGCTTTTTGGGCAGGAGCTGGAATCCCTTCGTCGCGATTTCCCGGAAAAGGTTCGGGAAGTCCGGGGAATGGGCCTCATGTGGGGGCTTGAGATTCCGGGGAGGGCAAAGGAGGTGGCATACCGGATGTTTGAACGAAGAGTTCTCGTGAACGCATGTAACGAGGACACACTTCGCTTTTTGCCTCCACTTGTCATCGGTGAGGAAGAGATTCGCCGCGGCGTGAGTGTCCTGCGAGAGGTTCTTGAAGGTCTTTGAAAAGGGGGTTTTGGACAATGGGTGCAACCAAAAAGGTTGTTCTGGCATACTCGGGGGGGCTTGATACTTCGGTAGCCATACGCTGGCTCCAGGAGGAATTCCAGGCAGAGGTCTACGCGGTGACGCTGGATCTTGGACAAGGGAAAGACGTCGCCGAGATTCAGAAAAAGGCCCTGAGTATCGGTGCGAAAGAAGCTCTGGTTTTTGACGTTAAGGAGGAGTTCCTGAACGAATATGTTCTCCCGGCGCTCTGGGCGGGAGCAATCTATGAAAAGCGGTATCCCCTTTCCACGGCGCTTTCCCGACCCCTCATCGCCAAGTACCTGGTGAAGGTGGCCGAGGAGAAAGGCGCGACCATGGTGGCCCATGGCTGTACCGGGAAGGGCAATGACCAGGTGAGGATTGAGGTTGCTGTGGCGTCGCTCAATCCTGACCTCAAGGTGATTGCTCCGGCACGGGTGTGGGGATGGACTCGGGAGGAAGAAATAGAGTACGCCAGTGCTCATGGAATCCCCGTGCCTGTCACGCTTGAACGGCCGTACAGCATCGACCAGAATATCTGGGGACGGAGTATCGAATGCGGTGTGCTTGAGGACCCCTGGGTTGAACCTCCCGAAGACGTTTTTGCCTGGACCAGGAATCCCCTGGAGGCTCCTGATGAACCGGCGTACGTTGAGATTGGTTTTGAAGAGGGTGTGCCCAGGCTCCTTAAGGGGCAGTACTACTCCCTGGTCAATCTCGTGGAGGAACTCAATCGCCTCGGGGGAGAACACGGTTTTGGGAGAATTGACCATGTCGAGAACCGCCTTGTGGGGATTAAATCCCGTGAGGTGTACGAATGTCCGGCGGCTCTTATTCTTCTTGAGGCTTATCGCGATCTGGAGCAGCTTATCCTCCCGAGGGAGGTCACGCACTTTAAGCCGTACCTTGAGGAGCGATATGCCCAGCTCGTCTATGAAGGTCTCTGGTACTCGCCGCTTCGGGAAGCCCTTGACGCCTTTATGCGGAGCCTTGCCCGAAGGATTACCGGAACGGTTCGGGTCAAGCTCTACAAGGGGAGCATGCGTGTTGTGGGACGGAAATCCGAGTATTCCCTCTACGACTTTGCCCTTGCCACCTACGACAAGGGGGACCTCTTCGACCACAGAGCCAGCGAGGGATTCATCACCATCTGGGGCCTTCCTTCCCGGACGCAGGCGGTAGTTCTGAGGCGCTGTCGCAAGAAACAGGGTGAGTGACATGAAGCTGTGGGGAAGTCGGATGGAGAAGGACCTCGATGCCGAGGTCTTCTCCTTTTCGACCTCTATTGGTGATGACTACCTCTTGTACCCCTATGATATCTGGGGGAGCATTGCCCACTGTCTTGGTCTTGCCAGGGCAGGGCTTTTGAGCGAGGACGAGAAAAATCGCCTTGTCTCTGGCCTTCGGGAGGTCTACCGTGACCTTGAGGACGGGCGGATCGATCCCTCACCCTTTGAGGATGTGCACAGCCTCGTGGAAATTGCGCTCAGGGAAAGGGTTGGAGAAGTCGCCGGAAAACTCCACACCGGGAGAAGCCGGAACGACCAGGTAGTTCTTGACGAGCGGCTGTATCTTCGGGAGAAGGTTGCAGAGTGCATAGAGGGGGTTCTTGCTCTTGAGAGCGCCCTCCTCCGCAGAGCAGAAGAATACCGGGATATCGTGATGCCCGGTTTTACCCATTTGCAACCCGCACAGCCTGTGCTCTTCTCGTATCACCTTCTGGCCTACTTTTTCATGCTCCAGAGGGATATCGAGCGTCTGAAAGAAGCCCTGCGCCGGGTCAACGTTTCCCCTCTAGGTTCGGCTGCCCTCTGCGGAACGTCGCTCCCCCTTGATCGCTTTTTCGTGGCCGAGCTCCTTGCCTTCCCGCGGGTTCAGGACCATGCCATGGACGCTGTCTCTGACCGGGACTTCATTCTCGATGTGCTCCACGCCCTTACCGTTCTTGCGCTACACCTTTCGCGTTTTGGCGAGGAAGTGGTTCTCTGGAGCACACCCTTCTTCTCTTTCCTCACGATTGACGATGCTTTCACCACTGGGTCTAGCATCATGCCTCAAAAGAAGAACCCTGACGTTGCCGAGCTCATCCGGGGGAAGGCCGGAGAAATCCTTTCCTCCTGGGTGAGCCTTGCGGTGACCCTGAAGGGCTTGCCCTTAAGCTACAACCGCGACCTCCAGCAGGATAAGCGTCCTCTTTTCCGGGCAGTGAACGAGGGCCTGGGAGTGGTGGTCATCGCAGCACGGCTTGTGGACCATGTTTTCCCCCATCCTGAGCGCATGCGGAGAGCCCTTGAAGAGGGATTCTTAACCGCCACAGACCTCTGTGAGTACCTTGTCACCAGGGGACTGCCTTTCCGGAAGGCGCATGAGCTTGTGGGAAGGGTGGTGCGGAAGCTCATCGGAGAGGGCAGAACGCTCAAGGACCTTGTGCCCGAGGACTTTGGGGAATGGGCCCATCTTTTCGATGAGGAAGTACGGATGGTGGTTTTGGAGGAGAGATCTGTGGCCCGGAAGTCCACTTTTGGGAGCACCGCACCTGGGGAAGTTCTGAGAATGTGCGCTGAAGGAAAGGCGTATGTGGAGAAAGAGAAAGAGGAAATCGCAGGGCTCAAGAAGGAGTGGCAGAAGAGCTTCAGAGAGCTTGTGGGAGAAAAGAGGCGATGAACGATGCAGGAAGTTCGGGAAGTCCTTAAAGAGGTTGAACAAGCGGGTATCCGTTTTGTACGTCTGCAATTTGTGGATGTTCTGGGTATTCCCAAAAATGTCGAAATTCCGGCGAAGAAGCTCCCAGTGGCTTTGGAGGAAGGAGTGAATTTCGACGGTTCCTCCATTCAGGGGTTTGTCCGGATTGAGGAGTCGGATATGAAGCTCGTTCCTGATCTCGACACGTTCATCGTCTGCCCCTGGGAGGAGGAACGGGTTGCCAGGGTGATCTGCGATGTTCGCCGGCCCGATGGCAGTCCTTTTGAAGGCTGCCCTCGAACCAACCTCAAGCGGGTCCTTGAGGAGGCGCGGAAGAAAGGGTATGAACTGAAGGTTGGAACAGAGGCGGAATTCTTTATCCTGAAGCACGAAGGGGGACGGGTGGTGACGAGCGACCACGGGAGCTATTTCGACCTTTTACCCCTTGACCTTGAGGAAAGCCTCAGGCGGGATATGGTCATTGCTCTTGAGGAGCTCGGTTTCCGGATTGAAGCCTCGCACCATGAGGTGGCACCGTCGCAGCATGAGATCGACTTTGAGTACGGTGATGCCCTGAAAATCGCCGATAATCTCATCACCCTGAAACTCGCGGTGAAGACTCTTGCTCTTCGGAAGGGGTACATCGCAACCTTTATGCCCAAACCCCTCTACGGCGTTCCCGGGTCAGGGATGCACACGCATCTTTCGCTCTTCCGGGGTGAAGAGAATCTCTTCTACGACCCCCAGAGTCCCGATGGCCTGAGTCGTGTTGCCAAGGGCTTCATCGCGGGTCTTCTTGAGCACGCTCCTGCCATCACCGCCATCACCAACCCCCTGGTGAATTCCTACAAGCGCCTCGTTCCAGGGTATGAAGCCCCCGTGTACATTGCCTGGGCCGAGAAAAACCGAAGCCCTCTGGTTCGGGTTCCGCCTCAGCGGGGAAAGGGGACACGGGCTGAGTTCCGCAGTCCTGACCCTTCCTGCAATCCTTACCTTGCCTTTGCCGTTATCCTGAAAGCCGGGATTGACGGTATTGAACGGGGGCTTGATCCTGGCCGTCCCTGCAATAACGTCAATCTCTACGACCTCACCCCTGAAGAGCGGGAGGAGTGGGGCATCCGTCATCTGCCGCGAAACCTTGGAGAGGCTCTCTGTGCGCTGGAGAAGGACGAGGTCGTCAAGAGTGCCCTGACTCCCCACATTCTCGACTACTTCCTCAAGGCCAAGCGCCAGGAATGGGAAGAGTTCCAGCGGGCAGTCCATCCCTGGGAAATCGAAAGGTACCTCGAACTCTATTAACCTATCGTTCCTGGGAGAGATGGGCAAGGAGCACCATGATGTCCGATGGGGTGACCCCTGGAACCCGGGCAGCCTGTCCCAGGGTTCCAGGGCGTACCTTTATGAGGCGTTCCTGGGCTTCCAGTGAGAGACCCCTGACCTTGGAAAAATCAAATCCGGGTGGGATGATTTTATTTTCGAGTTTCCGGAACTCCTCGATCTGCCGCCTCTGCCGATCCATGTAGCCTTTGTACTTGATCTCGATTTCGACCTCCTCGATAACCCGGGGAGGTAAAGAGGGTCTTGAGGGGTCAAAGGGCGCAAGATCTCCGTAGGTGATCGAGGGTCGGGCAAGGAGGCTCGCAGCCTTCACCGGTTCCCTCAGAGGAGGCATGCCTTTCTTTTCGAGGAGGGCGTTGAGCTCCGGTGTCGGGGCAATGGTCAGATGGTGCAGCCGCTCTATTTCTTCCTCAATCTGTCGCTTTTCCTCGAGAATCCTGGCGTACCGTTCCCACGAAATGGTCACCACCTCGTAGGCATACTGGGAAAGCCGGTAGTGGGCGTTGTCGTGGCGGACGAAAAGACGGTATTCAACCTTGCCCGTGCGCAACCTGTAGGGTTCCGTGACCCCCTTTGTCACCAGGTCGTCCACCATGACCCCGATGTAGCTCTCGTCCCGCCGGAGGATGAGTGGAGGCTTGCCCTGGACGTACCTCCCTGCATTGATCCCCGCAAGGATTCCCTGGCCTGCAGCTTCCTCGTAGCCTGAGGTTCCGTTGATTTGCCCGGCTAAGAAGAGTCCGGGGATGTGCTTGCACTCAAGCGAGGGTTTAAGCTGCGTGGGGAGAACATAGTCGTACTCAATCCCGTATCCCGGGCGAATGATGTGGGCGTTTTCAAGGCCGGGGATGGACCGTACAACCATCCACTGGACGTCTTCAGGGAGGGAGGTGAAAATCCCCTGGGCGTAGACCTCGTTAGTGTCTTCTCCTTCAGGTTCGATGAAGATGAGATGCTGGTCCTTTTCGGGGAACCGGTAGACCTTGTCTTCGATGGAGGGGCACTCGCGAACGGGAGAGCTCTCCGAGACCGTATAAAGGAGGGGTGAGCGGTGGAAATTGGCCCTGATAATGTCACAGGTTGTTTTCGTTGTTCGGGTGATGAACACCGACTGTCCTTCGTAGACACGGGGAGGAGTGTCGTAAGAGAAGCAGAGCGGTTCCTCGTCACTTTTCTGCTCCTCCATTCTGGAGAAATCCACTGTCCTTCGGTCAAGCCGTGGGGGGGTGCAGGTGTTCAGCCTCCCAAGCTGCAATCCGAGTTTCCTCAGCGCCTGGCTGAGGGCCTGGGCAGGGAACTCCCCCCGGCGACCCGCAGGGTATGAG
>APKF01000064.1 GCA_000353875.1 Candidatus Caldatribacterium californiense OP9-cSCG
CGTCCCAGCACAGACTACAACCGCTTTGGCGAGGAACTCCGTTCCGTGCCTGACTCGAACTCCCTTCACCGAGCCGTTTCTTTCAAGGAGAATGTCTTCAACCTCTCCCTCAAAGAGAAAGAGATTTGGCAGGGCTTCAAGGTATCGTCGCATGGTGAGGCTGTAGAGATCCCGCTTCGTCTGGGCCCGAAGAGTCTGGACCGCAGGTCCCTTGCCGGTGTTGACCCGTTTGATGTGGATGGTACACTCATCCGTTACTCTGGCCATGAGTCCCCCTAAGGCATCGACTTCACGAACCACGTGGCCCTTCCCCGGGCCACCAATGGCAGGGTTGCAGGGCATAAGGGCAATGTGGTGGATGGACATGGTGACAAGGAGCGTTCTGAGTCCCATCTTCGCCGCAGCACAGGCCGCTTCACATCCGGCGTGTCCTCCGCCAACGACGATGACGTCATAGACTCTGGACATCGTCAGTCTTTCCTCCCTCGAAAGAAAAAACGATGGCAAGGTGAGTCAGTTGCTCCTTGAGCCTTTCCCAGCGTATGGGTAACCGGCATCGCCAGTTTGGGTACTCCTCAACGGTCCCCGGGAGGTTCACCTGTGTAGTGCTCTCAAGGAGGTCGTCAAGGCTCACCGAAACGACCCGGGAAGGCGTTGCGGCAAGGAACCGAAGGAGGGCAAGGAGCAGCGCCGGCGGTGTGGGATTGTCTTCTTGGAGGAAGCCCCACTCCCGGAATTTTTTCAGGCATTCCTCCAGGAAGCGTTTCCGATCCTCAAAGAGCACTGCAGCCTGCTCGGGTGTAAAGATCCCTAAAGCCTTCCGGAGAACGATGTCTTTTCCCTCGAGGAATGCCAGAAGAGGGGGCATGTCGTGGGTGTTTAGAGTGGCGTAGCTTTCTCTGGGGTACTCCCGGGGATGACGTGGTGACGAATCTTCTCGTTCAAAGTAGAACACCCGAGTTGAGAGAATAGAAGACCTTCTCAGAACACTGCGCAAAAAACGTGGGACAGTTCCCAGGTCCTCACCGATGAGGACGACCTCGTGTCTTGCGCTTTCCAGGGTGAGAATGGCAAGGAGCTCTCGGAAAGGATACTGAACGTACGTTCCTTCGGAGGGTTTGCCGCCTTCAGGAATCCAGAAAAGCCTCTTAAGCCCCATGATGTGGTCAAGGCGCACAAAGCGGGCAAAGCGCATGTTGTCCCGGAGAAGGGCAATGAAGTCAGCGTAATGGTTTTCCCGAATCTTCCAGGGAGAAAAGGGGTGGAATCCCCAGTTCTGCCCCTCGGGGGAGAAATCGTCAGGAGGTGCCCCTACGGTGAAATCGAAGGCCAGTCTGTCCTGGCAGAGCCAGCTCTCAATTCCTGAAGGCGCACAACCCACAGGAATGTCGAAGCAGAGGATGCGGTGCTTCTCTGTGATACTCTTCAGAAAGCGATGCATGAGCCACTCGAGGAAAGCAAAATAGAGAACGTCCTGCTCGTGAGTCTGGAAAAAGTCTCTCAGGGCTTTCTCGTTCCTTTCCCGAAGAGGAGCGGGCCACTTCCGCCAGTTCGGTCCTGCCTCGGAAGCGATGGCCTGGTACAGCGATGCCCAGATCACCCGGTCTTTTTCGCAGTTCAGGAAATTCTGGAATTCCCCCCAGAGGACAGCAAAGGTCTCTGTTCGCTTCTCGAAGAAGTGCCGGAAAACCTTCCGGAGAAAACGGTCTTTTTCCCGCCAGACCAGTTCATAGTCGATGAGATTCCCCGAAGGGTCAGGATCCGGAGGAAGGGGAAGGGAAAGTCCCGGAAAGAGCAGGAGGACCTCATCGAGGGGAAGGTAGATGGGGTCAAAGAGTCGCCGCGAGAAAGCGGAGTAGGGACTGATCCCCTGGGGACCATCCTTGGGCATGAGATGAAGAGGAAGAAGACCCAGGAAACGTCCCCCGGAATGTACCACAAGATCCTGAAGGTCCTTTAAATCCCTAAGGTCCCCGATGCCCTGGTTCCTCCCGGTGGCCAGGGCAAAGAGCGCTCCGTGGATACCCCAGATTCTCTCAGGAGGGAGGTAGGCCTTTAGGGGAGAGAGGATGAGAAGCGACGAGAGTTCTCCGTTCCGAGAGGCAATGGTAAGGTTATAGTACCCCCATGGGCATTCCGGGGGAAGGGTCACGGAGAGAAAAGGAGAGGTAACGCGCGAGCGGAACACCACTTCCCCATGCTCGTTGCTGATGCGTGCTTCTCCCCCGACAAAGGAAGGAGGCACCCGGAGTCTTTTTGTTCTTCGCCTCAAAATGCGAACCGCAAAATCAAGGGCACTCTTTTTTGCCCTTGCTAAAGCGGCAGCCTCGCGCAGACCTTCCGGGGAGAAATCCTCAACCCCCATTGCCCGTAGAAGTGCCACAAGGGTCTTTCGGGGAACCTGAATCCTCTCCCCCCGGATGTTCCAGTACTCTGGAGCGATTCCGTATATTGAAGCAAGGGTTCTGAGGTACTCTTCCTGCATCATGGTCCTTTCCCGGTGGCTTTTTGGAGATTATTATATAGGGGAGCAGGGAGAAAGGAAAGGAGAAGATAAAAATGAGCATTCGAGAGCGGCTTGCCGAGCTTGGGTATGTCTTGTCCCCTCCACCAAGACCCGTGGGGGCATATGTTCCTGGCCTTCTTGTGGGGGATTTCGTGTGGACCTCAGGACAGCTCCCTTTCTGGCAGGGGGAGCTCCGTTACCGGGGAAGGATCGGGGAGGAACTCACGGTTGCTGAGGGGTATGAGGCGGCGAAGCTCTGTGTGCTCAACTGTCTGAGCGTGGTGGAGGATATCGTAGGAACCCTCGAGGAGATAGAGCAGGTTGTGAAGCTCACCGGATTCGTGGCTTCAGGCGAGGGGTTCACCGAGCAGTCCAAGGTTCTCAACGGTGCTTCAGACCTCCTCCTGGTGCTTTTTGGCGAAAGGGGGAGGCACGTCCGTTCTGCCGTGGGGGTACAGGGGCTTCCACTTGGAGCGCCGGTTGAGGTAGAACTCGTCGTTAAAGTTCGGGGCATTCGCTGATGGGCCAAATTCTTTATTCCAAAAACCCTGGATAGTTTCACAGAGATCTGCAACAGGTAGGGTAGACAAAAAGGTGCAGGACCCTGTATCCTAACTCAGTGTCGAAAACCTCAAAAGAAGAAAGGCCCTGCACCTACATGAAGAGTAGCACAAAGGGGACAAAAAGTCTATCGGCATATTCTGGAGGTCCTGCACCTTTTGAGCTTCCCCACAGGGAGTGCCATTGCCAAGCTCGCTCAAATCCATGGACTCTCGAAGAAGAGAGAATCCTTGAAATCCTCGACTTTGCTCAGTCCCCACCCCGTGGCCGTCACCTGTCGGAGGTATGGGATAGCTCGGAGTACATACTACCGGTGGAAGAAGAAGTTCAACCCCAGAAACCTCAAAAGCCCGGAAAGATAGGTCCAGAAGACCCAAGAAGGTCCGGAAGCCCCAGTGGACCCCGGAGCTTGTGGAGAGGATTCAAAGACTCCGGGAGGAA
>APKF01000065.1 GCA_000353875.1 Candidatus Caldatribacterium californiense OP9-cSCG
GACACTGCTTTGTCCTTTGGGTATATTTATGCTCGCGCAAAGGGCGTTCTTGCCGGTGTAGCTCAGCTGGTAGAGCAGCTGACTTGTAATCAGCAGGTCGTCCGTTCGAGTCGGATCACCGGCTCCAGTGTGTGGGGAGGTGCCTGAGTGGCCAAAAGGAGCGGACTGTAGATCCGTCGGCTGAATAGCCTTCGTAGGTTCGAATCCTACCCTCCCCACCAGAATAGAAGCCTGCGTAGCTCAGTGGTAGAGCGCACCCTTGGTAAGGGTGAGGTCACCGGTTCGATCCCGGTCGTAGGCTCCACTTTTCTTTTTTAGATCACTACAAGGAGGATACCCTATGGCCAAGCAGAAGTTCGAAAGGAAAAAGCCCCATATTAACGTCGGTACCATTGGACACGTGGACCATGGGAAGACCACTCTCACCGCCGCCATCACCCTGGTCCTCTCCAAGCACGGTCTTGCCAAGTACACCCCTTTTGAGCAGATCGACAAGGCTCCCGAAGAGCGGGAGCGGGGCATCACCATCGCCATTGCCCATGTGGAGTACGAGACGGAGAAACGCCACTACGCCCACATTGACTGCCCGGGGCATGCCGACTATGTGAAGAACATGATCACCGGTGCGGCCCAGATGGATGGGGCAGTCCTCGTGGTCTCTGCTGCCGATGGCCCCATGCCCCAGACCCGGGAGCACATTCTCCTCTCCCGTCAGGTCGGTGTCCCCTACATCATCGTCTTCCTCAATAAAGTCGACATGGTCGATGACCCGGAGCTCCTGGAACTCGTGGAGATGGAAGTCCGGGACCTCCTCAACCGCTATGAGTTCCCCGGAGACGAGGTTCCCGTCGTCACCGGCAGTGCCCTGAAGGCTCTGGAGTGTGGCTGCGGGAAGCGGGAGTGCCAGTGGTGCGGAGGGATCTGGAACCTCCTCGACGCCATGGACAACTACTTCCCCCTCCAGGTCCGGGAACTCGACAAGCCCTTCCTCATGCCCATTGAGGACGTCTTCTCCATCACCGGGAGAGGTACCGTGGTCACCGGGAGAGTGGAGCGGGGGACCCTGAAGCTTGGAGACCCTGTGGAGATCGTGGGGCTCTCCCATGAGATCAAGAAGACTGTGGTCACGGGCATTGAGATGTTCCGCAAGGTTCTTGATGAGGCCCAGGCTGGAGACAACATCGGTGTCCTCTTGCGGGGCATTGAGAAGAAAGAGGTGGAGCGGGGTCAGGTTCTCGCAGCTCCCGGAACCATCACCCCCCACACCCACTTCAAGGCCGAGGTCTACGTCCTCACCAAAGAAGAGGGTGGCCGGCACACCCCCTTCTTCAGTGGCTACCGTCCCCAGTTCTACTTCCGAACTACCGATGTCACTGGAGAGATCAAGCTCCCCCAGGGAGTGGAGATGGTCATGCCCGGGGACAACGCCAACCTCGAGGTGAAGCTCATCTATCCTGTGGCCATGGAGAAGGGCTTGCGCTTTGCCATCCGTGAGGGAGGAAGAACGGTTGGTGCCGGAGTGGTTACGGAAATCATTGAGTAGGCCCTGGGGAGGCGTGCGACGTGGCTCAGAAAATACGGATTAAACTCAAGGCGTATGACCACAAACTCCTGGATCAGTCAGCGATAAAAATCGTTCAGGCGGTGGAGCGGACCGGAGCTGCTGTGGCTGGTCCTGTTCCATTGCCCACGGAAATCACAAAGTATACGGTGCTTCGCTCTCCTCACATTGACAAGAAGTCCCGGGAACAGTTTGAGATGCGGATTCACAAAAGGCTCATCGATATTATCGACCCCAATCCCAAAACGGTGGATGCCCTTATGCACCTTGATCTGCCTGCAGGTGTTGACATAGAAATCAAGCTTTAAGGGGTATTCCGGAGGAGAAAGGATATGAAGGCTATAGTTGAATACGGTCTTATTGGGGAGAAAATCGGCATGACCAGGATTTTCACTCCCGATGGCCTTGTCGTCCCTGTAACAGTTCTCCAGTGCGGTCCGTGTTATGTGGTCCAGAAAAAGGATGTGGACCGGGACGGGTACAAAGCGTTGCAGCTTGGATACAGGGAAGTGAAGGAGAAGAAACTCAACAAGCCTCTTCTGGGCCATTTCAGGAAAGCCCAGGTTCCACCTCTCCGCTTCCTGGCAGAGTTCCACTTTAAGGACCACGAGAAGTATGAAATCGGGCAGGTTCTGAAGGTTGATGGTTTCAGGGTTGGAGACAGGGTTGACGTTCGGGGAGTTTCGAAAGGCAAGGGCTTTCAGGGAGTTGTCCGGAGGTTTGGATACGGCGGTGGTCCGGCATCCCATGGTTCCATGTTCTACCGGGAACCCGGGTCCATTGGCGCAACGGACCCTGAGAAGGTTTTCAAGGGCAAAGGTCTTCCGGGACGAATGGGGAACGAGACGGTGACGGTGCGGAACCTTGAGGTTGTTGGGGTGTACCCTGAGAGGAATCTTCTGCTTGTTCGTGGTGCTGTCCCGGGACCGGCAGGAGGCAGAGTTTTGGTGTTCAAGCGAGCATCGTAGGGGGCGGAAGATATATGGAACTTGCGGTAAAAGACCGGACAGGACAGGTTGTGGAAACGGTGTCTGTGGACGATGAGTGGCTGGAGGGTGTGGAGGAGAACACCCACCTGCTCTATCTTGCGGTGAAGGCCTTTCTCGACAACCAGAGACTGGGAACAGCCAAGACCAAAACCCGTGGAGAAGTTCGGGGAGGTGGGCGAAAGCCCTGGCCCCAGAAGGGTACCGGAAGGGCAAGACACGGGAGCATTCGGTCACCAATCTGGCGTCATGGTGGGATCGTTTTCGGCCCAAGACCCCGTTCGTACTACCATACGCTTTCCAAAAAAGAACGGCGCAAGGCTTTGTTCCTGGCGCTGCGGGAGAAAATTCGTATGTCTTCGCTGATCCTCGTTGAGAAAATCACCTTTCCCCTTCCCAAGACCAAAGAGGGTGTTCGTTTCCTTGAGACCTTGCAAACTCGTGGAAAAGTGCTTATCATTCTCCAGTCGGCAGATGCCAGCGTGTCGCGGGTGTTTTCCAACATCCCCGACGTGACTGTGAAACCGGTGCATGAGATCACGGCGTACTTCATCCTGAACGCTGACTGGGTGATTATGGAGAAGGAGGCTTTTCTCTCCCTCCTGGAGGTGTGGGGATATGGAGGATAGGCGGAGTATCATCATCCATCCCATTGTGACGGAAAAGTCGGTCCGGCTTCAGAAGGAGAACAAGTACGTTTTCCGGGTAGACCCAAGAGCGACCAAGCCCGAGATTAAAAAGGCCGTGGAGGAGATGTTCGGTGTTACGGTGCTCAGGGTGAACACTATCAATGTGAAGGGCAAGAAGAAACGCCTGGGGAGATTCGAGGGCCGGACATCTTCCTGGAAAAAGGCCATCGTTTTCGTCAAGCCCGGTGAACGCATCAAGGCCTTTGACATCACCTGATAGAGGGAGAGAGGTTGAGGCACTATGGCGATCAAAGAATACAAACCGGTGACCCCGAGTCGTCGTCACATGACGGGGTACACTTTTGAGGAAATCACCAAGAAGGAACCCGAACGGTCCCTCCTTGAGCCTCTCAAGAGCAAGGCTGGAAGGGATAACCAGGGGCGTATTGCGGTCCGCCACCGGGGCGGAGGACACAAGAGGAAGTATCGGATTATTGATTTCAAGCGGGATAAGTGGGGTATCCCTGCGGTGGTGGAGAGCATTGAGTATGACCCCAACCGCTCGGCCCGTATTGCACTCCTGAAGTACGCTGATGGGGAGAAAAGGTACATCATCGCACCCCTGGGGGTTTCGGTGGGGGACGTGCTCATGAGTGGCCCCGATGCCGATATTCGCCCGGGGAATGCTCTGCCGCTCCGGAACATTCCTGTGGGGACGCTGATTCACAATATCGAACTTCGCAAGGGCAAGGGAGGGCAGCTCGTTCGTTCTGCTGGGAGTTATGCCCAGCTCCTCGCCAAAGAAGGAGATTACGCCCACGTCCGTTTGCCATCGGGAGAAATCCGTCTCATTCACCTCGACTGCATGGCCACCATCGGGCAGGTTGGTAATGTGGACCACGAGAACATCACCATCGGGAAAGCGGGGAGGAGCCGGTGGCTTGGTATCCGGCCCACTGTTCGTGGAGTGGCCATGAACCCCATCGACCATCCTCACGGTGGTGGTGAGGGACGGGCGCATGGTGGCCGGCACCCTGTGAGCCCGTGGGGTCTGCTCACGAAAGGCTACAAGACCCGGCGGAACAAGCAAACCGACAAGTGGATTATCAAGAGGAGAAAGTAGTGGAGGGAGGCTGTGTCCTTTGGGCAGGTCATCGAAGAAGGGTCCATATGTCGACCCAAAACTCCGGAAAAAGATCGAGGAACTGAATAAGCGGGGCGAGAAGAGGGTCATCAAAACCTGGGCTCGGGCATGTGTCATTATCCCGGAGATGGTTGGGCACACCATCGCGGTGTACAACGGGAGGAGACACATCCCCGTCTACATCACCGAGCAGATGGTGGGGCACCGTCTGGGAGAGTTTGCTCCAACTCGGACCTTTAAGGGCCATGGTGCTCCCACAGAGCGCTCAACAGCGCTGAAGTAAGGGGTGAAATCGATGGAAGCAAGGGCAACGGCAAAATATGTTCGTATTTCTCCCCGGAAGGCCAGGCAGGTTGTGAACCTTATCAGGGGGAAAAAGGCTCAGGAGGCCCTGGTCCTTTTGCGGTTTATTCCCAAGAAGGCCGCTCGTCTGGTCTACAAGGTTCTGCAATCGGCCATTGCCAATGCAGAGAACAACTGGAACATGGACGTTGACAAGCTCGTCGTTTCCCGGGCCTATGTCGACCAGGGTCCTACCTGGAAGAGGGTTCATCCCCGGGCCTTTGGGCGTGCCTATTTGATTCGGAAACGAACCTCTCACATCACCATTGTGGTCTCTGAGGCGGAGGAGGGAAAGTAATTGGGCCAAAAAGTCAATCCTATTGGACTCCGTTTGGGCATTGTGACCACCTGGCAGTCACGATGGTATGCAGAAAAGGAGAAGTACACCAATTACCTCCTTGAAGACCTGAAGATTCGTCGCTACATCAAGGAGCGGTTCTACCGCTCTGGCATTTCCAAAGTCGAGATAGAGCGCCTGGCGAATCAGATCAAGGTCATTATCAAAACTGCACGACCGGGAATCGTCATTGGACGCAAAGGGAGCGAGGTGGAAAAACTCCGCCAGGAGCTCCAGAACCTCACAGGGAATCAGAATATTCAGATTTCGGTAGAAGAGGTGCCTGTTCCTGAGATCGATGCCCAGCTTGTGGCGGAGAACATCGCCGCCCAGATTGAGCGTCGGGTGTCGTATCGGCGGGCGATGAAGCAGGCCATTGCCCGGGCGCTGAAGATGGGCGCCAAGGGCATCAAGATTGCCTGTTCGGGACGGCTTGCGGGGGCAGAAATCGCCCGTGAGGAATGGTACCGTGAGGGACGTTTGCCCCTTCAGACGCTTCGCGCTGACATCGATTATGGTTTTGCCGAAGCACTCACCACATACGGCAAAATCGGCGTGAAGGTCTGGATCTTTAAGGGCGAAGTCATCTCCCCGGGAGAAGTCCTCGAAGAGGGAGTCGCTTCCCTTCCTCAGGAAGAACGTTACGAGGAGGAGCTTGAAGACTATGTTGATGCCCAAGAGAGTTAAGTACCGAAAGCAACAGCGCGGAAGACTCAAGGGAACCGCCTTTCGAGGCAATGAGGTGGACTTTGGCGATTACGGTCTCCAGGCTCTGGAGCCGGCGTGGATCACCAACCCCCAGATTGAGGCGGCCCGGGTGGCCATTTCCCGGCATATCAAGAAGGGTCGTATCTGGATTCGTATTTTCCCTGACAAACCCTATACCAAAAAGCCTGCTGAATCCCGAATGGGGAAGGGAAAAGGCCCGGTTGAGGGATGGGTGGCCGTGGTCCGTCCCGGGCGAGTGCTCTTTGAGGTGGGAGGCGTGGACAGAGAGACGGCCTATGAGGCACTCCGTATCGCCTCTCACAAGCTTCCCATAAAGACAAGGATTATCGAGAGACGGATTGAGTAGAGGTGATGGTGGTGAAGGCTTCGGAGCTCAGGAATTTCACCAATGAAGAACTCAATCAAAAGCTCAAGGATTTGCGCATGGAGCTCTTCAATCTGAGGTTTCAGGCCATTACAGGACAGCTGGCGAATCCCAAGAGAATCCAGGCCGTGAAGCGGGACATCGCTCGTATTAAAACCATTCTTCGGGAACGAGAGCTTGCAGCAAAGCGGCAGGAGGGCCGTTGACATGGGTATGCGGAAGCGATTTGTCGGCGAGGTTGTCAGTGATGCTATGGACAAAACCGTGGTGGTACGGGTGGAGCGCATCACTGAACATCCACTGTACAAGAAAAAGATTCGAAAAAGCGTGAAGTTCAAGGCCCACGATGAGCACAACATGTGTTCGGTGGGCGATAAGGTGCTCATCGAGGAGACCCGACCCTTGAGTAAGACCAAGCGATGGAGAGTGGTCGCCTTGCTTGAGAAAGCGAGAGTCAGGGGAGGAGAGGAAGTTGATTCAGCCGAGAACTATGCTTGAGGTTGCGGATAACACTGGGGCAAAGCGGATCATGTGCATTCGGGTCCTTGGTGGGTCCAACCGGCGTTACGCCAGTATTGGTGATGTCATCATTGCCTCAGTGAAGGAGGCTGAACCGCACTCCAACGTGAAAAAGGGTGAGGTTGTCCGTGCCGTTGTGGTTCGAACAAGGAAAGCGGTGCGCCGGCCCGATGGCACATATGTTCGCTTTGATGACAACGCGGCCGTTCTCGTCACCAACCAGGATGTTCCGCGAGGGACCCGGGTGTTCGGGCCAGTAGGACGCGAATTGCGTGAGAAAAACTTCATGCGGATTGTCTCCTTGGCTCCGGAAGTGGTGTAAGGAGTGATGGTTATGGAACTCAGGACGAAGAGGGTCAAGGTTCCCATCAAGAAGGGGGACCTTGTGGAGGTTATCCACGGGAAGGACAGGGGAAAACGGGGGAAGGTTCTGAGCGTTTTCCCCCGGGAAGGAAAGGTCATCGTTGAAGGAGTCAACATGGTGAAGAAGCATACCCGTCCAACCCAGGATAACCCCCAGGGGGGTATCATTGAACGGGAGAACCCCGTAAGGATTTCCAATGTCCGCCTGGTATGTAGCCGCTGTGGGCAGAAAACCCGGATTAAGCGGGTGAAACTCCCCGATTCCCGTTTCCGGGTGAGGGTTTGCAAGAAATGTGGCGAGATCATTGACAAGGTCTGAAACAGGGGGGCTTAAGCGGTGTCCATTACGAAGGAGAAGTACTATAAAGAGGTTGTTCCCAAGCTCCTGAAGGAGTTCGGCTATAAAAACATCATGCAGGTTCCCAGGCTTGAGAAAATCGTCATCAACATGGGTGTGGGGGATGCTACGCAGAACCCTCACTACCTTGATCTTGCGGTGGAAGAACTCGCGCTCATCACAGGGCAGAAACCCTTGGTGACCCGTGCGAAGAAATCGATTTCCAACTTCAAGCTCCGTAAGGGTATGCCCATCGGATGCAAGGTAACGCTCCGGAAAGATCGCATGTACGAGTTCCTCGACCGCTTCTTGAACATCGCTATCGCCAGGATTCGTGACTTTCGGGGGTTCCCTGGTAACTCTTTCGATGGACGGGGGAACTGTACTATCGGAATTGAGGAACAGCTCATTTTCCCCGAAATCAATTATGACCGTGTGGAGCGGGTACGGGGGATGAACATCACCTTTGTGACCACAGCAAGAACAGACGAAGAGGCCAGGGCCCTCCTTGAGGGTCTGGGTCTGCCTTTCCGGAAATGAGGGAGGACTGAAATGGCGCGCAAAGCAAAAATTGAGAAGAACAAAAACCTTGAAAAACTGAAGTTCAAGGTCCGCTACCGGAACCGCTGTTCTCTGTGCGGTCGACCGCGGGGATACCTTCGGGATTTTGGCATGTGCCGGATTTGCTTCCGAACTCTGGCGAGTCGTGGCGAGATCCCCGGCATTATTAAATCGAGTTGGTAAGGGGAAGGGGAGAGGAAATGGCGCACACCGACCCTATTGCGGATATGCTGACACGGATTCGTAATGCCCTGAAGGCTGGGCATCCGACGGTTAAAGTCCCCGCCTCCCGTCTGAAGATTGAGATTGCACGAATTATGCGGGAGGAAGGGTACATTCAGGATTACAAGGTTATTGCCAGAGATGGCAATAAGAGAGAATTGCTTATTGAGCTGAAGTACGGTCCTCATCGCGAGCGGGTGATCAACGGCCTGCGCCGGATCAGCAAACCCGGACTCAGAATCTACGCTGGAAAGGATGAAATTCCGATTCTCCTTGGAGGCCTGGGGACAGTCATCGTCTCCACCTCCCGGGGTGTCATGACGGGGAAAGAGGCGAGGAAGCTTGGCATAGGCGGAGAGGTGCTGTGCTTCATATGGTGATGGAGGAGGATGACCATGTCGCGGATTGGACGAAAGCCTGTTGAAATTCCGCAGGGAGTGGAGGTTACCGTTGAGGGGACAACGGTAACGGTGAGGGGTCCGAAGGGGACGCTAACCCGGACCTTCCATCCTCGCATGCGGATCGAGAAAGACGGCAATGTCCTAAGGGTGCTCCGCCAGGGAGATACCAAGCTCGATAAGTCCCTTCACGGACTCACACGAACCCTTCTTCACAATATGATTGAGGGCGTGACCAGGGGATTTGAAAAGGCCCTGGAGGTGAACGGTCTGGGGTACCGTGTGCAGAAACGGGGGGAAACCCTGGTGCTGAACATCGGTTTCACTCACCCGGTCGAGATTCAGCCTCCTGAGGGTATTTCTTTTGAAGTCGAGGGGCAAATTATCCGGGTAAAGGGCATCGATAAAGAAAAGGTTGGGCAGGTGGCTGCAGACATCCGCAAACTGCGGAAGGTCGAACCCTACAAGGGTACCGGTATCAAGTATGTGGTGAGGTCGTCCGGAGGAAACAGGGAAAGGCAGCAGCAAAGTAGTTTGAGGGGAGTGTTCGGAGAATGATTATCAGCGAGAAACGGGGAAAATGGGAACGCCGAATCCGTCGACATCGAAGAGTGCGGAAGAAGGTACGGGGGACTGCCGAGCGTCCCCGTCTTTCGGTGTTCCGGAGCTTAAAGCACATTTACGCCCAGATTATCAACGACGAGGAAGGACGAACTCTGGTGGCCGCGTCCTCCCTTTCCCCTGAAATCCGGGGGATGCAGGGGACGAAAACAGACATTGCTCGGGCTGTCGGCCGCCTCGTCGCCCAGAAAGCTCTGGAGAAAGGGATTACGAAGGTGGTCTTCGACCGTGGTGGGTACAAGTACCATGGGCGGGTGAAAGCTCTGGCTGAAGGGGCGCGCGAAGCAGGTTTACTCTTTTAGAGTGCGGAGGGTCGGACGCTATGGGGAGAATCAATCCGGAAGGAATGGAACTCCAGGAACGCCTCATTGCAGTAACCAGGGTGAGCAAAGTCGTCAAGGGAGGGAAGCGTTTCGGATTCCGCGCCCTGGTTGCCGTGGGCAATGGTGATGGCGTTGTGGGTATAGGTCTTGGGAAAGCAAAGGAAGTGCCCGATGCCGTTCGGAAAGCAGTGGAACGGGCAAAGAAGTCCCTGATTCGTTTCCCCATGCGGGGGACGACTATCGTTCACGAGGTTCGTGGAGAGTTTGCCGCAAGTACGGTGGTGCTGAAACCCGCAGCCCCGGGGACAGGGGTCATCGCGGGAGGTACCGTCAGGGCCATCATGGAGGTCGCTGGAGTGAAGGACATCCTGACGAAGTCCCTGGGGAACAACAATCCTATCAATCTCGCGCGCGCCACCATTCAGGGACTTTTGAGCCTGAGAGACCCTCATGAAGTGGCTGCCCTTCGGGGGAAGACTCTGAAGGAACTCTTTGAGCCGCAGAAAGGGGGAAAGTGATGTGGCCGGGAAAATGCTGCGGATGACCCTGGTGCACAGTCCCATTGGGCATCCCGAGTCTCACAAGCGCACTGTTCGGGCACTGGGTTTTCGAAAGCTTTACGAAACCATCGTGAAGGAAGATTCCCCGTCTCTGCGGGGCATGATCGCCAAGGTTCGATACCTTCTGAAAGTCGAGGAGATATAGGGGGAAGCCGATATGAAAATCAACGAGCTGCGACCTGCAAAAGGTGCTTTCCACCCCCGGAAGCGAGTGGGAAGGGGCATTGGGTCGGGTCACGGGAAAACCTCCGGTCGAGGGATGAAGGGCCAGAAAGCTCGGTCAGGAGGGCAGATTCACCCCCGTTTTGAGGGTGGACAGATGCCCCTTGTTCGGCGGGTTCCCAAGAGAGGTTTCCACAATCCCTGCGCTGAAGAGTGGGAGATTGTGAACGTGAGCGCTCTGAACCGTTTTCCCGATGGAACCGAGGTCACCCCGGAGCTCCTGCAGGAATGTGGTCTTGTGGAAGACAAAAGGTCCAGGGTCAAGATTCTGGCCAAAGGGGAACTCGAGCGGCGTCTTGTCGTGAAAGCCCATGCGTTTTCGGCACGGGCGAAGGCCCTGATTGAGGAAAGAGGCGGAAAGGCCGAGGTGCTGTGACATGTGGGAATCCCTGGTCAAGCTCTTCAGGATACCGGACCTGAAAAGAAGGGTCATTTTCACGCTGCTTATGCTTGTTGTTTTCCGTATCGGTGCGCACATCCCCGTTCCCGGGATTGACCCAAAGGCCCTGGCGAACGTCTTTTCCCGGGGTGGGGTTCTTGGGTTCCTCGATATGTTTGCAGGAGGAGCACTGAGCAATTTCTCCATTCTGGCCCTGGGGATTATGCCCTACATTAACGCCTCCATTATCATCCAGCTTTTGACCTCGGTCGTTCCTCAACTTGAGGAACTGGCAAAAAGCGGCGAGGAGGGACGGGACAAGATTGCCCAGTACACCCGCTGGGGAGCAATCCTCCTTGCTTTGGTTCAGGGGTTTGGCATAACAGTGTGGATGGAGAATCTCGGAGTGGTCCTGGCCACAGGGTGGGCGTATCGTTTCACTGTTATCATCACCCTTGCCGCGGGGAGCATGTTTCTCATGTGGCTTGGGGAACTCATCTCTGATTTTGGTATCGGCAACGGCATATCGCTCATCATCTTTGCAGGCATTGTTGCCCGGCTCATGCCGCAGTTTTTCCGGACCTTCTCGCTGATCCGGCTTGGAGAGGTGAATCCCTTCCTCTTTGGTATAGCCCTTGTGGTGGCGGTTTTCATTGTGGCCTTCGTCGTGGAATTTCAAGAAGCGCAGCGAAAGATCCCGGTGCAGTATGCCAAGCGAGTTGTGGGAAGGCGAGTTTATGGGGGGCAGAGCACCCATATCCCCATCCGGGTGATTCAGGGAGGGGTTATCCCCATCATCTTTGCCTCCTCGGTACTGCTTTTCCCCGCGACTCTGGCGCAGTTCTTCGAGGGCTCTGGCTTTATGAAGAGCCTGGCCAATGCGCTTTCTCCGGATTCAGCGCTGTATCTTACGCTGTACGCTGCGCTCATCATCTTCTTTACCTATTTCTACACTGCAGTCACGTTTAACCCGGTGGACCTTGCAGAGAACATGAAAAAGTACGGCGGGTTTATCCCAGGAATACGGCCGGGGAGGCCGACGGTGGAGTACATTGACCGCTGCCTCACCCGCATCACCCTCTGGGGTGCACTGGTGCTTGCTTTCATTGCTGTGGTGCCGAATATCCTCGTGGAGTTGACCAAGGTCACCACCTTTTACTTCGGCGGCACGGCCATCCTCATCATGGTTGGGGTGGCGATTGAAACGGTGACACAGCTTGAGGCACAGCTCCTCATGCGGCATTACGAAGGATTCATTCGACGGTAAGGGGGAGAAACCATGCGAATCATTCTCCTTGGACCTCCAGGGGCAGGAAAGGGTACTCAGGCAAAGAGGATTGAGGAGGAATTCGGTATTCCCCAGCTGGCTACGGGGGATATTCTCCGCCTGGCAATCAGAGAGGGAACGGAATGGGGGAAAAGGGCCGAACCCTTTGTTCGGGAGGGGCAGCTTGTCCCTGACGAAGTGGTCATTGGAGTGGTGAAAGAGCGGCTTTCCCGCGACGACGTGCGGCGGGGATTCATTCTCGACGGGTTTCCGAGAACGCTCAGGCAGGCTGAAGCCCTGGAGGAAATGCTGAAAGAGCTCTGCATGGCTATCGATGCTGTGCTGTACTTTGACATTCCGGCTGAGGAGCTTGTTCGACGGCTCTCAGCCCGGAGGGTCTGCGAGAACTGCCAGACTCCGTACAACCTCATTTCCAGTCCTCCCCGGTCTGATGAGGTGTGTGATCGCTGTGGGGGGAAGCTGGTGCAGCGTCCAGACGACACTCCAGAGGTTATCCGAAAACGTCTCGCGGTGTACGAGGAGCAGACAAGACCCCTTGTGGAGTTCTATGCCCGGAAAGGACTCCTTGTCACCGTACCCGCTTCGGGCTCCATTGAGGAAACCTATGCCCGGGTGAAGGAGCTTCTTGCCAGAAAGTTGCACGGCAATGGCTAAGCTGACAAGAGAGAAGACCTTGAGAAGATTCGAAGAAGCGGACGGATACTGGGGAACGTTCTGGAGAAGGTGAAGACCCTCCTTGCTCCTGGGGTGAGCACAGCCTTTATTGAGGAAGTGGTTCGGGAATTCATCGTGCGGTATGGTGCGCGGCCTGCCTTTCTGGGATACAGGGGGTTTCCAGCGGCATTGTGTATTTCCATCAACGACGAGGTGGTCCACGGGATTCCGGGGAAACGCATCATCCGAAGCGGCGACCTGGTGAGTGTCGATATTGGGGTCGAGTTTGAGGGCTTTTACACCGATGCGGCTTTCAGTGTGGTTGTGGGGGATGGTCATCCTGTGGCCCGAAAGCTCGTGGAAGTGACGAGGAAAGCGCTCTATGCGGGAATCCGTCGGGCTCTTCCCGGCAATCGGGTGGGGGACATCTCCCATGCCATTCAGACGACAATTGAGCGGGAAGGGTTTGCCGTTGTGCGGGATCTTGTGGGGCATGGAGTGGGGAAGAGCCTCCATGAGGATCCTCAGATTCCGAACTTCGGGCAGAAAGGGCAGGGGGCGATCCTCGAAGAAGGAATGGTTCTTGCCATTGAGCCCATGGCGAATGAGAGGGGGTACAGGGTGAAAATCCTTGAAGATGGATGGACGGTGGTTACGGAAGACGGAGGGTTATCTGCCCACTTTGAGCACACGGTTCTCGTGCGTAAGGGGCAGCCCGAAATCCTTACCGTGAGCGAGAGAGGGGATTTCTTCTGATGGCGAAGGACGATTTCATCGAGGTGAAGGGTACAGTCATTGAACCTTTACCAAATGCCATGTTTCGAGTAGAATTGGAGACCGGTAAAGTGATCCTGGCGCATATCTCCGGGAAGATGCGCATGCATTACATTCGCATTCTTCCTGGGGACAAGGTGACCGTACAGATTTCCAAGTACGATCCCACCAAGGGGAGGATTGTCTACCGGCACAAGTAGGGAAGGAGGTTAAGGTCGTGAAAGTCCGTGCTTCGGTGAAGCCGCGGTGTGAGAAGTGCAAGGTTGTGCGGCGTAAAGGGAGAGTTTTTGTGGTGTGTTCAGAACCACGGCATAAGCAGAGGCAGGGTTAGGAGGTCTCAAGATGGCTCGTATTGCTGGTGTTGATTTGCCACCGAACAAGCGGATCGACATTGCCCTGACGTACATATACGGCATTGGCAGAAGCCTTTCCAAGAAAATCCTCGAAGAGGCCAGGGTTGACCCAGCGGTGAAGGTGAAGGACCTGACTGATGACGAAATCAGCCGGATTCAGAAAATCGTTGAGCAGTATCCGGTTGAGGGAGAGCTTCGGGCAAGGGTTTCGCAGAACATCAAGCGCCTCATTGCTATCGGGTGCTACCGGGGGTTGCGCCACCGAAGGGGTTTACCGGTTCGTGGGCAGCGGACCCGGACCAACGCCCGAACTCGCAAAGGTCCACGGAGGACAGTAGGAGTCAAGAGGAAGAAGTAGGAAAGTCCTGAAAGAGGAGGTCTGAAGCACCTTGGCAAAACCTTCCCGGAAGAAAAAGAGAGAGCGGCGAATTGTCCGTGAGGGTATCGCTCATATTAAGTCCACGTTCAACAACACCATCGTGTCCATTACGGACCGCCAGGGGAACGTTATCGCCTGGGCGAGCGGTGGCACGGTGGGTTTTAAGGGAACGAAGAAAGGAACCCCCTTTGCCGCCCAGCTTGCAGCAGAACAGGCGGCCAAGAAGGCCATGGATTTCGGTCTGAGAGAGGTCGACGTGCTGGTGAAGGGTCCCGGTGCTGGTCGGGAAACGGCCATCCGTTCACTCCAGGCAGCAGGACTTGTGATTAACTCCATCAAGGATGTGACCCCTATACCCCATAATGGTTGCCGGCCACCAAAGCAGAGAAGAGTCTGAAGGAGGATAGAGGATGTCACGATACACTGGACCACGATGCCGTGTTTGTCGTCGGCAGGGGATGAAGCTCTTCCTGAAGGGTCCCCGGTGTTTCACGGACAAATGTGCTTTTGAACGACGACCGTTCCCTCCCGGTATCCACAAGGGAGGGCGGAAACGTCTCTCAAGCTACGGATTGCAGCTTCGTGAAAAGCAAAAGGTTCGCTTCATCTATGGTATTACTGAGAGGCAGTTCAAGAAGTATTTTGATATGGCCGCGAAGATGCCTGGGCTCACTGGGGAGAATCTGCTTTCGCTTCTTGAGCGGAGGCTCGACAACGTTGTTTTCCGGATGGGCCTGAGCGATTCTCGAGCAGAGGCTCGCCAGATGGTCCTCCACGGACATTTCCTGGTGAATGGAAGACGGGTCAACATCCCCTCATACCTTGTGGAAGTGGGTGACGTGATCGAGCTTTCAGAACGGGGGAAAGAGCACGGGAAGATTCGAGAACTCCTTGAGGAGAAGGAGGACCTTCAGGTTCCTTCCTGGCTCTCTGTGGACAGAGACTCGGCGAAGGCTGTGGTCCTTCGCGAGCCGAAGCGGGAGGATATCGACTTCCAGGTTCAGGAACAGCTCATCGTGGAGTTCTACTCTAAGTGATTTGAGGTGTCTGTATGCAGGACCTGAAGAGTCTCATGAAGTGTGAGCTTCTTGAGTTTCGAGAGGACCCGGTGACACACGCGCAGTACGGGAAGTTCGCCATTGAGCCCTTTGAGTCTGGCTGGGGCATAACGGTAGGCAATGCCCTGCGGCGTGTTCTCCTCTCCTCAATCGAAGGAGCGGCCGTCACGGCGGTCCAGATTGACGGGATCATCCACGAGTTCTCCCCTCTTCCGGGGGTCCGGGAAGACGTTACAGACCTTATCCTGAACCTCAAGGGCCTTGTCGTACGTTCGTATTCGGAGAGCGAAACACTGTACCTCGACGTTCGGGGAACCCCTGGTGCTCTCCGGAAGGTTACGGCTCGTGATATCCGGCCAAATCCAAATGTGGAAATCATTAATCTCGACCATTATCTTGCGGAACTCGAGGAGAACGGCCATCTCAGCATGAGGATTTTCGTCGGGAGAGGGAAGGGGTACCGGGAGGCGGAGGAGGACACCTACCATACCTATGACATCATTCCGGTTGATGCCATGTTCAGCCCGGTGCGGAAAGTTAACTTCCAGGTCATGGACACCCGGGTTGGGCAGTTCACCAACTACGACAAAGTGCTCCTTGAAATCTGGACAAACGGTGCTATCACCCCTCAGCAGGCTTTCCGGAGGGCCCTCGAGCTCCTTGTGGAGGAGTTCTCGCATCTTCTGAATCTCCTGAAAGAGCGCATTGGGGAACCACCTCTTGGGGTGGGTCCCGGCGAGGAAAAAGCTTCTCTGGAAGAGCGGGAGATGACCATCGAGGAGCTTGAACTTTCCGTGCGGGCGTATAACTGCCTGAAAAGGGCTCGCATCAATACGGTTCGAGAACTCCTGGAGATCGTCCAGAATCGTCCGGAGGACCTGAAGAAAATCAAGAATCTCGGCCAGAAGACGTATGAGGAGATTATCGGGAAGCTTGAAAGGCTCGGATACCGGCTGGGAGAAAAGAGAGAAGCGGGGAGTGACTGAGCCATGAGGCATCGCAAGAGAACCGAAAAGCTGGGGAGAAAGACTTCCCACAAGGAGAGCATGCTGGCCAATATGATAGTCTCGCTCATCAAAAACGGCAGAATTGAGACCACGGAGGCGAAGGGCAAGGTTCTCAAAAGGTACTTTGAGCGGGTGGTCTCTCTGGCCATACGGGGTGACAATGCCTCCATGCGGCAGGTTGTGTCCTGGGTGCGGGACAAGGAGGCCTTCAAGACCCTGCTTCGAAGCATCGTGCCCCGCATGAGGGAACGCAAGGGAGGATACTGTCGTCTCGTCAAAGCCGGCTTTCGCATCGGTGATGGGGCCCCGCTTGTGCTTGTGGAGATCGTGGAATAGCATAGGGCATGATTTGTTTTGAGGACGTCCACTTCTGGTACGGAGAAAAAGAAGACCCCCGGGCAGTTGCAGCGCTTCGGGGTGTATCTTTTGTTCTCCAGGAAGGGGAGTTCGTTGTCCTTCTGGGTCGCAATGGTTCCGGGAAGTCGACGCTGGCCAAGCACTGCAATGGGCTTCTTGTCCCCAGAAAGGGGCGCGTTTGCGTTGATGGGATGGACACCCGTGACGAATCGGTGCTCTGGGAAATCCGCCGGCGCGTTGGCCTGGTTTTCCAGAACCCGGATAACCAGCTCATTGCTACGACGGTCGAGGAGGACGTTGCCTTCGGTC
Source organism: Candidatus Caldatribacterium californiense OP9-cSCG (assembly GCA_000353875.1). GTDB lineage: Bacteria > Atribacterota > Atribacteria > Atribacterales > Caldatribacteriaceae > Caldatribacterium > Caldatribacterium californiense. Next base: position 16,777 of record APKF01000065.1, read on the forward strand.
CGGAGAACCTGGGCCTCCCTCCGTCAGAAATCCGCAAAAGGGTTGACAAAGCCCTGGAGCGGGTGGGGATGAGTGAGTACAGAAAGCGGGAGCCTCACACGCTCTCTGGGGGACAGAAGCAGCGGGTGGCCATTGCAGGGGTTTTAGCGATGCATCCGAAGTACCTTGTTCTTGATGAGGCTACGGCTATGCTTGACCCGGAGGGTAGGGAGGAGCTCTTGCGGCTTCTTCGGGAGCTCCGAAAAGACGTTGGCATTCTCCATATTACCCATAACGTGGAGGAAGCCCTCCTGGCCGATCGGGTTATGGTCATCGACAACGGGGAGATTGTGGCCGAGGGGTCCCCGCGCGAGGTGTTCCTCGTGGGGAAGGATGTTGAAAAGTGGGGACTGGAACTCCCCCAGATTGTGGAAGTGGCGCTCCTTCTGTGGAAGGATTACCCGGACCTCTTCTCCGTTCTTCCCCTTTCTCCGGACGAACTGGTGGATGCCCTGTGTTCATACTCGTAGAGAACGTTTCCTTCACCTACCTTGCCAATACCCCCTTTGCCGTTCAGGCACTGCAAGGTGTTTCTCTGACCATCTCCCGGGGCGAGAGCGTGGCCATTCTTGGACGGACCGGATGTGGGAAATCCACCCTCGTCCAGCACCTGAACGGTCTTCTCGTTCCCCAGGAGGGGAGAGTGGTGGTTGACGGGGTGGATACCCGGGTTCGGGGGGCAGCGCTCAAGGAGATTCGTCAGAAAGTGGGGCTTGTGTTCCAGTACCCTGAGGACCAGATGTTTGAGGAGACCGTCTTTCGGGAGGTAGCCTTTGCCCCACGGAATATGGGTGTGGAGGGTGAAGAACTCGAAGCGCGGGTGCGCTGGGCGATGGAGGCGGTGGGGCTGAACTACGAGGCGCTTAAAGACAAAAGCCCTTTTGAGCTTTCGGGAGGGCAGATGCGCCGGGTGGCCATTGCCAGCATCCTCTCCATGAAACCCGAAGTCCTCGTCCTCGATGAGCCCACTGCCGGTCTTGATCCTCAGGGGAGAACAGCCCTACTTGAGCGTCTCCAGGACCTTCGCAGGCAGTGGGGCTACGGTAGTGCTTGTCTCTCACAACGTTGAGGATGTGGCACGCATAGCAGAAAGGGTTGTGGTTCTTGAACGGGGAAGGGTGGTCTTCGATGGCCCGGTGCGGGAGTTCTTTGCCTGCGAGCATCGGATGCGGCAGTACGGTATTATCCCCTCACCACTGCTTCAGGCAGCTTTTCTCCTGCGAGCACGGGGGTTTGAGGTGGATCCCCCGCTGACCCCCCTTGAGCTCTACCGGGAGATTGAGGAGAAGGTCCTTGCGAGGAGGAGGCCGTGTTCGGTAAAAGTGTAGTGATCGGACAGTACATCCCCCTCGATTCGGCCATGCATCGTCTGGATCCTCGAGGCAAAATCTTCTTCGTAGCCTTGGGAATTGTGACGCTCTTCCTCGTTCAATCGTGGCTTTCTTTCGCCCTTTTGGGAGGGTTTTTCGTCCTCCTCATCTTCCTTGCCCACCTTCCCTTCCAGTACGTCTTCAAGAGCCTGCGCCCTCTCTGGGTGCTTCTCGCTCTTACCCTCTGTCTCCACGTGTTCTTCACGCCAGACGATGCGCTGGTGCTTTTTGGATTTCTCCGCGTCTCTCTGGGGGGACTGTTCAAGGGGCTTTTTATCGTCGCACGCCTTGTGCTCCTTGTGGTGGCGACCACCCTGCTCACACTCACAACCTCTCCCATAGAGCTCACCGACGGTATTGAAGGTCTTCTGAGCCCTCTCAAACGGTGGGGGTTTCCTGCTCACGAACTGGCCATGATGATGACCATTGCCCTGCGCTTCATTCCCACCCTCCTTGAGGAGGCCGACCGCATTATGAAGGCCCAGATGGCCCGGGGGGTGGATTTTGAGTCGGGGGGGTTCATGAAGCGAATCCGGGGTCTTGTCCCCCTTCTTGTCCCCCTTTTTGTCAGCGCTTTCCGTCGCGCTGAGGACCTTGCGGTGGCGATGGAATCTCGCTGTTACCGGGGTGGTATCGGACGAACGCGCCTCCGGATGCTGAGGTTCGAACGCCGGGACTATGCTTTTCTTTCCCTTTCTCTCCTGGTTTTTGCCCTCTCTCTAAGCCTTTCCTGGTGGACGTGGTGAGTGCCGTTGCGGAACCTCCTCCTTGTCCTTGAGTACGACGGGACCAGGTATGCTGGATGGCAGCGCCAGAGGGACCAAGTAACCGTTCAGGGAGTTCTGGAGTCATCGCTTTCCTCGATTCTGGGGCATCCGGTCGTCACGGTAGCTTCGGGGAGGACCGATGCAGGAGTTCATGCCCTGGGCCAGGTGGTGAGCTTTACCACCGAAAAACCCGTTGACTGCGAGGCGCTCTACAGGGCTCTGCAGGCCCTTCTTCCTGATGACATGCGGGTTCTTCGGATTCAGGAGGCTCCCGTGGATTTCCATCCTCGAAAGTTGGCAAAGAGCAAGCAGTACGTGTACGCCGTCTTTTGCGGGACGTGTCCGGTATTCCTCAGGGGATATGTCTATTCCCTCAGGCAGGAAGTGGACTGGGCTCTGGTTCAGGAAGGGGCAAGGCTTTTCATCGGTCGCCACGATTTTTCCTCTTTCAGTTCCCCTTCTCCGCGCTCCTCAGTGCGGACGGTGTACGCTCTTGACATCGAGTTTCGTTTCCCTCTTGTACTTCTCAGCATCGTGGCGGAGGGGTTTCTCCATCACATGGCACGCATGATTTTCGGGGAGCTACTGCTTCTTGGGATGGGGAAGGTGTCTCTTGCGGACCTTAAGCACATGCTCGCCCACCCCTCCCATCATGCCTACCGCCGCCTGAATCTTCCTCCCTGGGGCCTGTACCTTGTGGAGGTACAGTACGAACACTGTAACCCGTACTGGGGATTGGAGCTGAAAGATGTGGGTTTTGTCGTTCCGGTGTGGGTTGAAAAAAATGGCCAAAAACTCCCCTCAAGGGGTTT
>APKF01000066.1 GCA_000353875.1 Candidatus Caldatribacterium californiense OP9-cSCG
CAAGCTCCAGGGAAATCGGGAGCATCACCGACCTCATCACCGGGATTGCTGAGGAGACGAACCTCCTGGCTCTGAACGCCGCCATTGAGGCCGCTCGAGCCGGAGAAGCCGGAAGGGGCTTTGCCGTTGTGGCAGAGGAAGTGCGCAAACTCGCTGAAGAATCGGCTCAGGCTGCCCAGAAGATTGCCACCCTCATCGCCGAAGTGCAGAGAGAGGCTGAACAGGCCGTGCGCTCCAT
>APKF01000067.1 GCA_000353875.1 Candidatus Caldatribacterium californiense OP9-cSCG
GCCCATGGGGCCGTCCAGGAGGTTGTGGCCTTAGCCCGGAGGCTTGAGGGGAACCTGGGACGGTTCAGGATTTGACGTTCTGCGACAGGCCACGGACCCCTTCCGTGGCCTGTTCCTGTTTTACCCCAGAAATCTCCGCAGAAGCCCCGCCTCAACGATGAGCTCAGGAAGCACCCCGTAGTTCTGGTTCTTCACCGCCCTGATGACCCGGGCGGTCACCTCTTTGTGGTCCGGGTCTTCTTCGACAGAGAGATCCAGGGCGCTGGCAAGGTCCAGTGCCCTGAGAATGCCCTCCTTTGCCTCCTTGGGGAGAATCTCGAAGACCCTGGCGTTGAAGTACCGGAGGGCAAGCGCAAGGTCCACCCGGAGGTTTCTGTAAATGCTCTCCAGAGCCCGGAGTTCCTGGGAAGAAAGTGCTCCAAGACCGAGGATTTCCGGGGGAAGCCCCATGGAGTAGCAGGCAGAGCAAAAACCAATGGCCCTGGGAAGGGAGACTTTTCCGATTCGCCTTGAGTACCCGAAAAGCCCAATGTGGAGCTTTCTCATGCGCCGTCTGGGGACGTACCTTGCAAAGAGGTTGATGGTTTCCGCCAGCCCCTCGACGGTTCTCTTACTCAAGGGAGGTTTTCCTGATGACCTCAAGGGCAAAGTCCTCCTCAAAGTCTTCGAAAGGACGACGAACGAAGGCTTTGATTTTCTTTATGGCCGCAATGGCTTCGTCGGTGGGGTTATCGTACTTGAAAGCCGACTGCACCGTAAAAGTTTCTACCGAAGGGTACTCGGAGAGGACATGGTCAACGGTTGCGGGGGAGAGGTTTCCCCGGAAGGGAGGAGAGCCGGCACCGAGAATGGGGTAGATATCCCTTTCTATGCGGTATGAAAGCCTCTCGAGCCTTTTCAGGGCTATTTTGTTGGCTAAAACCGCGGCCACCATGCCGTAGTTCAGCGCAGGGTCAGACCGGGCCAGAAAGACCCGCAGGTAACCTTCGTCCTTGTCCTTCAGGTACTCCTTCACGATTTCGTCAGCCCGTAGCATGGTGGGGATGTCTTCAAAAAGGGGAATGACGTGAATCTTTTTCAGGCAGAAACTCCCCCACCCACTCCGCCACAGTGATGGAACCGGGGTAAATCGGCTGGTGCTGCTTTCCCTGGATGAAGTTCCGGTAGAAGTAGTAAACCCGGTTGAGTTCTTCAGCCGAAGTGGTCATGGGGAGAATCACCTCGAAGATGGGGGTTGGGGTGTCTCCTCCTTCAAAAAGCCGTGCGGCGTCCATGGAGCGGGGGATACTCTCCAATGCTTCAACGAGGATTTTGGCCTCTTCCTTTTCTATGGAGGGGTTGGGGAGGCGAAGGGTCAGGAAGACTTCTTCGCCCAGGCGCTTTTTCCGGAAGAAGTGCGGGTATTTGGTGAGGAGCTTCTTCACCACGAAGTCGTCCACTTCTTTTCCTTCGCTGTCCCACATCTGTTCATCGCACCCAAGATGAGAGAAGGCGTAGTACGCCTCGAGAATCTCGTCCTCCCCGGACATATCGGGGGTTTCAGCGAAAAAGGGAAGCGAGGCGTTGTCCGGGTGCTGAGTGGACATGACCTTGGGGATTTTCATCGCTTTTGCACTCCCGGCTTTCCCAGAGTTTTTGGGCTTAACCATAGCAGCAGGGGATGCTGCTGTCAAGACGGTGGAAAGCTGGTTTTCTTCTGCGGCAATTCGTCCCTGCGGGGCGGATTCAGGGGAGGAACGTCAGGTATTTATCGCTGACCACGGGATAGAGACCAAGATTTCTGGCTCTCTGACAGGCAAAGGCCCGGAGTTCCTCGCTGTCTGCGTAATCGAGGGCAAAGAGCTCTTTCCCGAAGGTTTTGAGGTAATAAGCGATGATTTCGTTTTGCCGCAGGCGGTCCTCGGAAAGACGGGCGTACCGTGGCGAGTGGGTGGTGGAGAAGGATTCGAAAAGGATGCCATTGACGTACTGCGCCAGCTCAGGGAGAAGGGCAAAGCCCCTGTTGGCTAAAATATAGGCTTTTTTGGCCTCGTTTCGCATTCTCTTCACTAGGTATAGGGCTCCTTCCCTTGATACCTCAGCAGCGGTATCAAGGGTGTCCAAGAATAAGCCCAGAAATCCCTTCGCCAGAGCAAAGCGGGTTTTTTCAAGGAGACGCGCAACCCACTCGGGGTGGTACGGGTCTACCCAGAAACCTCCCCATTCTGAGCGCTTTCCCGGAATATGCCACGGGGCGTCGCTTCCCGGGTCTTCGCCCACGCTCAGGTAAGCAAGAGGGGACACTCCTCCGTTTTTGAGGAAACGGAGTTCTTCCTCCATGTAATGGTCAGGCTGAAGAACGACCTTCTCGTAGCGAAGGAGTTCTTCAAGGCGATCGAAACCATAGTAAAGAATGAGTTTCTCCTTACAGGAACCAGAGACCATAGCCCAGAGGTTGACAGAGTTTCAAGGAAAGACACGCGAGGGATATCCCCATCGCAACCACACTTGCCAGAATTGCCAGTGGCTCAAAAATGGCGATCGTTACACCGGCAACAAACAGCACCATGGCAGGCCTCTTTTGTTCTCCCAGAGAGAAGAGGAACACGCCGGATCCGGTGATTACGGCCCAAAAACCGGAAAGAAGAAAAGGAACGTATGCAGAGGACAAAAAACAAAGCAGCCCCAGGCTTACGGCAAGGGGAAGGAGCAGGATGGCTATGCACAGGAGCAGAACAGATCTTATCCCGGAGAAAAGGGTGGCAAAGCTTGTATTGCCCCATAAAGACCGGTTCAGGGCTATGCCAAAACGGTGGAGTGCAAAGTCGAAGAAGAAGAGCCAAGCCACGAGGAACACCATAATTTGCCAGAGGATTTCGAAAGAGAGACGGTGGAAGGCTCCGTAGAGGAAGAGCCCCTGGCCCAGCCCGTAAAGGAAGGGATACAGAGCTCTGGGCCACGAATGGAGAAGCCATTGCCAGCCGTTCCAGCATGAACGCACAAGGAATTTCCCCATAGAGAGAAGACCCGCAGAGAGAAAACTTATCCTCTCCAGACCAAGGTATGCCCCAAGAAAGGCTGCAATGGCAGAGAGCACTACCGTTCTTACTCGCCCGTCCCAGAAGGCTCTTATAGCACCAACCCAGAAAACGCTTCCTGAGAAGGTATCCCAGGGGTTGGGACTCATGAAGGACAGCACAGCGGCAACGCCAAGACCAAGAAGAGCTATGCTGGTTTTTGCTTCCACAGTTCTTGGTGGTGCGAGTTCTGCCTCGGCCCGGTAAACCAAGAAATACCCCATCTGCCCCCAGGCCAGAAGCCATATGGCCACCGGCCATCCCATGCCTCCTCCCCGGAGGTGGAAGAACAGGATGGCCAAGAAGGTAGACAGAACCACCAGGTACCTTATGGCCAGCTGTCTTGCAGTCTGCAGGGGAGGTATTCCCCTGGGAACAGGGGGAAAGTCCCGGGGAACCAGGGCGTAGAGTTTTTCCGCAAGCTGAAAGACACCATCCAGACCGAATTCTTTCTGTACACGGTAACGATTGTATCCCATGGCCTCAAGGTGTACGGCAATTTCGTACGGGTCAATAGCAGAAACGCAGAGCTCTCTGGTTCTCTGGTAAAGGACAAGCAGAGAATCCCCTGGCTTCTCATTTTCCCGAATGGGATATCCTGCGGAGCGAAAAAGGCCATGAGCACTCATGTTGGTTCGTCCTTCTGCCGCTGCCCTGATCCACAGAGCGTATTGTACACCCTCTGGTAACTTTCCACCATGTTCTCCAGAGTGTATTTTCGGATAACCCTCTCCCGCCCAAGGGCCCCAAGCTCAAGGCAAAGCCCACGGTCCGAAAGGAGTTCGGCAAGTGCCTCCCCCAGGGCTTCCGGATTTGAAGGTGGGACCACTCTTCCCGAATCGGCTATGATTTCAGACACTGCTCCGGTTCGTGTTCCCACGACCGGTCGCCCTACGGCCAGACTTTCTAAAACAACATAGGGAAAGCCTTCTGAAACGCTGGATAAAACGGTTACCCAGCCGGTATGATAAGCCCGGTAGACCGGACTTATCGGCCCCTCAAAGGTTACCGTTTTTCCAAGACCAAGTTCTTCAACCCTTTTGCGGACTTCCTGGGCGTAGGCCTCGTTTCCCTGAGGCACCGGGCCGAAGAGGCGAAGTCGAGCGTGGGGAAGGGTTCTGTGGACAGAGGCAAAGGCCTGGACAAGGGTGAGGAGATCTTTCAGAGGGTCGATGCGGCCAACCCATACAGCAATTGGAGGATTCTCGAGATGCCGTGGAGCAGGAGGAAACTTAGCAGGGTCTATACCGTTGGGAATCACCACTGTCTTTTCAGGCTTTGCACCCAGTTCCACTTGCCAGTAACGGTTGAATTCACTCACTGAAGTGCACAGAGAAGCCTCATGGTATATGAGACGGGCCAGGCTCTTGAAAAAGAGCGAGAAGAACAACGAAAGCGCTGGAGGAAGATTCAGAGCAAAAAGGGCGAAATAGCGTTCCCTGAGGTAGACGCCGTGCTCGGTCAGCACGAGGGGAATCCGGTAGTGCCGGGACGCCAGCCAGGCAGGAATGGCCCCCAATCCGTTCACCGTTGTGTGGGCTATGTCTATGGCAGGGGGGATCTGGAGTAGATTTGCAAGCATTCCCCGAAGCTGCCCCAGAATTAGAAGGCGTTCGGCGAGTACCGGTGTTCGGCCCAGAACATTCGAGAACCTCCTCTGCAGTATTTCATCAGCTTCCTTTGAAAGGAATGCGCTGGATAAGGAAGAGGCTTTCCCGCTGGCTTTAGCAAGCCCATAGAGCCCTTCTCCAAAAGACGCAAGGTCTCCCTCGAGGAACCCAAAGAGGAGCTCCAGTTTTTCGAGCAGTAGTGGTTGCCGGACCATGGTGAGAGGAAAGCTTTCCTGAGAAAAGAGCTGCACAACCATCACTTTTTCCACGTTATGAGGAAGAGGCGGGATTTTTGGTATTCGCTGGGGACCCCAGAGGGCAAAAACGATGAACCGGGCCTTGAGCCTTTTCAGGAGCTCCTGAGCCCAGGAAGTGACGCCACCAGGGGCAAAAGGGTACGTTCCCTCGGTGGTTAAGAGCACCAGGGGGTGGTAGGACACAACTCGGAAGATCCTCCCTCCTGTCCTGGAAAGCTTTCGGAAAATCGACTTGTTCCCTTTTGACTTCTCCTGGCGGAGAGGGTGGGATTCGAACCCACGAGGCAAGCTCTCACTTGCCTACTCGATTTCGAGTCGAGCGCCTTCGTCCAGCTCGGCCACCTCTCCACCTATATTGTACTGAAAAATGCACCCGATGGCTACGGGGGGGTGTAGGTTCCTCTTATGGAAATGCCCAGAAGATCCGGCGTCTCTTGGTCCTCCTCGAGCTGTGGTGTGACTTCTCCCTCACCCTGGCTCTGTCATTTCTTTGCCAGGAGCCTCGAAAAACCAAAGAAGCAAGAGAATGCCCCGAAGAACCAGGGCGGTGGTTTCCTCTACAGGCTTCAGTGACAGGTGAACGCCTCAGGGGCGACAGAACCGTTGGGATGTTGAATGAAGCTGATGCTCGCGATTATCTCAGCAACCAAAGCTTAGGGTAACTTGCCGGCCGATGCTCAGGTCGCCCACGAGGGCTTTTCCAGCAGAATGTGGAATACGCTCCAGTCGCGTCATCCCAGTCAGGAATGCTATGCGCTGCTTCCCTTCTACCGCTTTGGCGTACTGATGATGGTATTCTTAAGCCAATTCCCGGTGAGGAGTTAACGAACTTTTACACTTTCTTCGTATTCCCTTTACTTTTGCGTAGTATCCTGAGGGCAAATTCAAGAAAGGAGTTGGTGGGATGTTCCGGAAGTTGTGGGTCTCTCTGGTGCTTGCGGTGCTTTTTGTGTGTGTAGCGGCGTCTTTTGCCTGGGGTTTTGGCCAGGTGAAGTTTGCAGTGCTCTCCGATCCCCACCTGAGTTTCCCTGCTGCCAACACCAGGGATCACGTGAAAATGGAGGATTCTTCGATAGCGCTCTTTAAGGAAGCCATCGACAGCGTGAACGCCATTCCGGATCTCGATTTCGTGATTTTAGCCGGGGATCTCACCAAGGACGTGGAGCCCTGGAACGTGGATGTGCTGCGGGAAATGCTGGAAGAAATCCGGGTACCCGCCTATGCGATTTTAGGGAACCACGAAGTCAGCCCCATTCCTCCCAAAGATAAGGAAGCACCTTTAGCCACCCTCATCGGCGGTTCCAAGTACGGCGTGGTCTTTGCGCTGCAGGGGTTTGGATTCAACGGTCCGCAGAGTTACTGGACCGCCGAACCGGTCCCGGGGCTTTTGTTGGTGGGGCTTGATACCACCAAGGTGGGAAGCTGGGGCGGTAAAGTCTCTCCGGCGCAGCTGCGGTGGCTGGAGAAGGTGCTTTCCACCAACCAGGACAAGCTCACCATTGTGGTGGGGCATCACCTGCTTGTGCCTTTCCGGGAGGAAGAAAAGAAGCCCGAATGGAAGAACTTCTACCTCGATAACGCCGAAGAAGTGATTGCCCTTTTCGAGAAATACCCTCAGGTATCCTTCTACCTCTGTGGTCACCGGCATGTGAGCACCATTCCGGTGGAGAAAAACGGCATCTGGTATATCGAGAACGCTTCCACCCTCACGTACCCCATGTCCTACACCGTGTACACCCTCACGCCGCAGAAGCTCGAGTATGAAGTGGTGCGCCTCAAAGCCACCCCGGAGATGTGGGAAGTGGCCAAAAAGACCATGGCCGAAGACGCCTTCTGGAAACCCAGGGCCGAGGCAACTGCTGAAGAAACCCTGGCGTACGTGGAAGCGGCGGAATTCGTGAAGTTCAGCATGCCAGTTCGGTTTCAGAAAAAGTAGTAAAGGAGGTTTGCGAAAATGGTCTCTCGATTTCGGTATCTGGTTTTAGCGGTTGTGCTGGTCGCCATGTTTTTGGGAAGCGTCGCCTTCGCAGCCGGAGTGCGGTACGTGTTCCTCTTCATCGGCGATGGGATGAGCATAAACAGCGTCACCGCCACCGAGCTCTACCTTTACGATGTGAGGCGGGGTGAAAAGGATGCCCCCGGTGTCGAGCGGATTTCCTTCACCAGGTTCCCGGTGGTGGGTCTCATGAACACCTTTGACGCCGGGCGCTACATCACCGACTCGGCTTCGGCGATTACCGCTATGCTGAGCGGCCGGAAAACCTTAGACGGTGTCCTCAACATGGATGTGACTAAAACCGAGAAGTTCACCACTTTGGCCGAAGAAGCGCAG
>APKF01000068.1 GCA_000353875.1 Candidatus Caldatribacterium californiense OP9-cSCG
AGCAGGAAAGAAAATCGGAGACTTGAGCACCGTGTCGCTTGACCACGCTACCCCCGCAGGTCTCTACGCCCACAACCCCTCCCGGAATAACTACTACGACATCGCCCTGGAACTGGCAAAAAGCGGTTTCAATTACTTCGCCGGCGGTGGTTTCCGCCAGCCCACCGGAAAAGACAAGGATAAGGAGAGCATCTTCGATATCCTCAGAAAAGAGGGTTACACCGTAATCCAGAGCCGCAGCGACTTCGAAAAGCTTACCGCTCCTGCCGACAAAATAGTGGTGATCAACCCGGTTCTTGATGCTGAAGCGGCCATGCCCTATGCGATCGACCGCAGCGCCGAAGAGTTTTCCCTTGCCGAACTCACCCGCAAGGGCATCGAGCTCCTTGCCGATAACCCCAATGGCTTCTTCATGCATGTGGAGGGTGGGAAAATCGACTGGGCCTGCCACGCCAACGACCTCAGAGCGGCCATCGGTGATATCCTCGACTTCGAGCAGGCGGTGGCCGAAGCGGTGAAGTTCTACGAGAAGCACCCCGAGGAAACCCTGATTGTGGTTACCGCAGACCATGGAAACGGTGGTTTGAGCCTGGGCTATGCGCTCACCGGGTACAACCTCTACCCCCGCAGACTCGACCACCAGAAGGTTTCCTACGAAGTTTTCGAAGAGAAGGTGAAAGAGTACTTCGAGAAAACTCCCGCCGCCGAACAGAGCTTAGAGAACTTCTGGCCGGTAATCCAGGAGAACTTCGGACTCCTGTGGCTTTCAGCAGAAGAAAAGGCAAAACTCCAGGAAGCCGCCAAGGAGAACGTGGAAGCTCGAGAGCAACTTGCCATGGCGCTTTCCGATTACGAGCGTGAGCGACTCGAGAAAGCCTTTGCCGCCAGTATGGCAGTGCTGCGGGGTGAAAAATTAGAGGGTGACGAAGCCAAAGTGCTCTACGGTGGCTACGATCCTCTCACTGTGACGCTCACCAAAATCATCGCTGAGAAAGCCGGTTTCTCCTGGACCACTTACTCCCACACCGGTGAACCTACCCCGGTCTTTGCTCTGGGTGCCAGGGCAGAACTCTTCGATGGCTATTACGATAACACCGAGTTCTACGTAAAGCTCAGAGAAGCTCTGGGACTTACAACCACAGCTTTGGAATCCCAATCCCAGTCCAGGCAGGGATACTGAGCGAAAAACGAACCCCTCCCCAACCCTGGACCCCCCTCTTGGGGGGTCCAGCCTTTCCGCTCAAAGATACTCTGAATAGCCCGTGGAACGTTGGGTATCTTTTTCTCGACACGACTCAACGCGGTTTTCAACCGCTTAGTGCTGGACTCTGCTTGCCTCGTGTTCCTTGGATGGATTCACGCCTGTGGGACAAGAAACCAGCGCATCTTGGTTCCTCTCTCGAAGCTCCAGGGTGGTCTTCTCCTCTTGCGCGCTTCTTATTTCTTTTGAATGTAGGACCTTGTGGTCCTGGGGTTCGCCTTGTCTTTGAAGTACCGGAGCATCTCCTGGAAATAACGGCTAAAGACTTCCATTCCTTATGAGCAGGCTACAAGCCTGTCCTGTGGGCTTCAAGGTGCTTTTCGGCAATGGAAACGCAGTTTTTTCCTCTGTCGAGCGGGCTGGGTTTTGGGAGTGTGCCCTGAACTCCTGCAGTGTGAGAAGATTCTCTTCAAAAGCCCTCCCCCTTTCCCCTCTGTTTCTGCTATGATAGGAAAAACGCCAGGGAGGGGTATGTGCCTTCGTGGATGCGGAGCCCCGTGAGGCACTGGTAGCGACGCTTGGAATCGAGCCCCAGGTCGTGACGCTTACCCTTGACGCCCTGCAGGCAAAGGGATTCCACATTTGCGAGGTTTTCGTCGTCCATCCAAACCCCGCTTCGGTTTCCCTTGCCGAATCCCTGAGGAAACTCCGGGATGAGGTCGACTTCTACCGCCGTGAAGGTTCGGCGGTTGTCTTTTCTTTTGTGCCCATCAAGGAGGGAGACCTGTTCCCCGTGGACTTCGTCACCGAGCAGGACGTGGGCGTGCTCCTCCGGGTACTGTACCGGACCGTGGTAGGCCTCAAGCGGAAGAACTGTCGGGTTCACCTTTCCGTGGCTGGTGGCCGGAAAGTCATGGCCGCCATGGGCATGGTTGTGGCACAGCTTGTGCTTGATGAGCGGGATTACGTGTGGCACCTCCTTTCTGAAGGGACTCTTCTTGCCGAACGGTCCATGCACCCCAGGGATCCCTCCCAGGTTGTTCTTGTACCCATCCCCGTCCTGCACTGGAGCCTTTTTCCTTCCACGGCCCGGGAAATCCTCCTGTGGGATGACCCCTACCGGGCAATCGAGCGGCAGAAAGAGCTGCGGGATAGAGAACGCCTGCGGTTTGTGGAGGCTTTCTGGTGCAAGCTGACTCCAGCAGAACAGGAGGTGGTGCGGGCCCTCGTACGCTATGGAGGAACCCAGAAGGATCTGGCGAAGCGTCTCCACCGCAGCGAGAAGACAATCAACAACCAGCTCCTTAGTGTTTACGCCAAGTACCGTGACCATTTCGGCATTGACGAAGGAACAAAGGTGCGGGATCTCCTGATGCGCGATCTGGGGACGCTTTTCGCCCACATGGGGTCTTTACCCTAAGGATTTCCAGGCTTTTGCTCGATGACCTCAGCTCTGGACGACGGTATCCTTTCGCAGGTGAGGTGAAGGGGATGGGTGGTCTTCTATGAACGACCTGGAGAGGCTGGCCGAGAGATTCGATCAGGAAGTCATTCCCTCCCTGAAGAGGGCGTGGGATGTCCAAGCCGATACCCGGATTCCCGGAGTTTCCCTCTATGACCACCTGGTCCTGACAGCAGGGTTTGCCGTGGCCATGGTGGAGGAACTGTGCCTTCGGGGAAAGACGCCAGAGGAAATCTGCGGCTTACCCCTTTCCCGGGAAGAACTGCGCACTCTTGCCCGTCTTGGAGGGCTTTTCCACGACCTGGGGAAGGCAAGGATAGGGAAAACAGAGTACCGCTTCCACGTGGAGCGGGGAATGGAATACGCTGAAAACCTTCTCAATGCGTGGTGTGTGACAGGGGAAATTCGGGATGTCCTCCTTGACGTCATCGGACGGCACCATCTCGACGACGGGCCAGTGTCCGCTCTGGAGAAGGTGGTGTGTCTCGCAGACAGCATGGCGTCTGCCGGGGACCGGCCCGAGCTCGCCCGGGCAGAAACCCGGGAGGAATTTGAGCGGGTGGCGGAGCGTACCTTTAAGCTCGAAGAAGAGCTCTTCGGTAAGGAACCCCCGCTCGTCTTCCTTATGGCCGATGTGGACGCTATTAAATCGTACGTCTACGAGACAAGCAATCTCTCGGAAATCCGGGGTGGTAGCGAAATCCTGGTGGAGGTGGAACAGGAGATAGCGGAGGAATTCCGGCGGGAGCTCGCCAGGGAATGCCTCATCTACTGCGGAGGAGGGAATCTCCTTGCGGTGCTCCCGGTGCGGCAGGCGAGAGACTGGGATCGGAAAATCGAGCGCCTGTACCTTGAGAAAACCCGAGTGGCCACAGCCACCGTGGTCACCTCGCCCCCGGTGGGGTACCGGGAAATCGCCCGGGGTCTTTTCCCCCACGACGATGCCAGCGTGCGGAAGCTCTCGGGAGAGGGTATAGCGGGGGATCTCCTCTTCAGCCACTTCGAGGCCCTGGTGGAGGACCGGGGGAAGCGGAAGAACTTCGGCGAGCTTGTGGCCCGGCTTTCCGGCGACCTCCAGCGGAAAAAGCAAAAGAAGCTCCATGCGCCCTTCTTCGAAACCCTCCCGATACAGGTCCGGTGTATGTCCTGTGGCAGGCGGGCTGCGGAAAGGGAGGAGCTCGACGAGCTCATCTGTGGAGTGTGTGGTGCCAAAAGGGATTGGGGGCGGAAGGAAAAGCGGGGTTTTGTGGAGAGATTTGCCGGGTTCCTCGAAGAGCAAGAGGGTATAAAGAGCCGCCCTAAACCCCCAAAGGACCTCGAGGAACTCGTGGGCGGGGAAGAGGGGCAGATTGCCCTGCTCTATGCCGACGGCAACAACATGGGCGATATCCTCCAGCAGGCCACTTCCCCTGCCTTTTACCGGAACTTCTCCGAAGCCCTCCGGATGGCCACGGAGGAGGCGCTCTTTAGGGCTTTCGTGCAGACCTTTGGTCGTGAGGCTTTCGAGGAGGAAAGGCGGATACTTCCCTTTGAGATTGTGACCTTGGGAGGGGACGACATTGTGGTCCTCGTCCCAGCGCGAGCTTCGTGGAAACTGGCCCTGAACCTCCTGCGGAATTTCGAGGGTCATGAGGGAATCCTGAGGATTCAGGAGATTGCGGGGGAGCGTTTGGGGAAAGCGCTGCGGCTGAGCATGTCCCTGGGGCTGGCCATCGCAGATGAAAAGTATCCCGTGAGCTTTCTCCTTGGTCTTGCCGAAAGCCTCCTCAAAAGAGCCAAATCTCTGGCCCGGAAGACTCAGAAGAATACCATCTGCCACCTCTGGCTCCGGGCTCCGGTGCTCATCGAAGACGGAGGTCGGCTCCTTGATACGCTCTACAGGAAAGCAGACCGGGGGTGCACCCTTACCCTCCGTCCCTACACCCTGGATCAGGCCGTGCGTCTTGCGGAAATTGCTGCAGAGCTGGCTGTTCTTCCCTCCTCGCAGCTTCGGGATTTTGCCGAAGTCCTCGAGCAGGGAGTGCGGGTCTCTCTAAACTTCGCCCTCTACCAGGTGGCCCGAATGGGCGAGGAGAGAAGGGAGAGGGTAATCAGGCTCTTCCGGGATTTGGGAAGGCTTCCGGAGGAGGGAGAGTCCTGCTTTTTCTGGGTGAAGAGGAACGGAAGCTGGTTTACGGGGCTTCTTGATGCGGTGGAGCTCGTCGAGCTTGGAGCTTCTGGAGTGTCCCTGGGGGAGGAAGGGAGCCGTGTTTCTGCTTCGCGTTGACCTTAAGTTTCGGTGGCATTCGGGATTCCATATAAGCGGTGAACGGGTGGAGCTGTGGACAGATAAGGCCCTGGTCCTTGACTGGAAGGATGAGGCTTTCCCAACCATTCCGGCCACAACCCTCAAGGGATGGTTACGGGAAGGGGCAGAGCGGGCACTGCGAGGCCTTGGGGTGGAGGTCTGCGACGCCTCCCAGGCAGGAGCCACCTGTGGTGTCTGCCCGGTGTGCGAGGTGTTTGGTCATCCCCGGGGGAAGTCGCCTCTCTTCTTCGAGGACGTCGTCCTGCGCGACACCCTCCGGAGTACCCGGATGGGGGTTTCCCTGAGCCGTTTCAGGAGGACGGCTTATGAGGAGCGACTTTTCTCCCTCGAGGCCGGTTTCTGTCCAGGGTTTCAGGCGTCCGTGCGGGGTATTTTTGCGACGGAAGAGAGGGCTAAAAAAGCAGCTTCTCTTCTTTTTGCTGGTGTCCGGGTGCCTTTTGCCCTTGGAGCAGGGAGATCCCGGGGGCTGGGATGGTTCAGTCTCGAGGAGAAAGGCCTTGTGGCTTCGGTGAATGGCACGCCTCTAAAGGAAGAAGCCCTGATTTCGGAGCTTCTGGCACTGCGGGCAGGGTGACGACCATGGGGAAAGTGGTTCTGGAACTGATTCCGGAATCCCCTCC
>APKF01000069.1 GCA_000353875.1 Candidatus Caldatribacterium californiense OP9-cSCG
ATGTGGCGCAGGAAGGGGCGCTGTACCGGATCATGGGTATTCGCCCAAAAGACGGGCTTGTGTTCCTCGGCCGCCTTTCCTTTCAAAAGGAAGAGCAACTCAGGGACCTCGAGGCGGCGGTGGAACACCTCGGCGTGGGCGCTCTCACCACCCGGGGGTTCGGGAGGGCCAGGCTTGCCGTACGAGACGATGTCTTCCCTCCACTCTCTGAGCGACTCCGCAGGTTCAACGAGCAACTCCAGACGGTATGGCGGGACCTCTTGCGTCTCTGCTGGCAGGCTGGCGAGGCAAAGGCAATTCCGGAAAGGCCTTACCACACCTACTTCAGCCTCGACCTCCTCTCTCCGGGGATTTTCGCAGATGCTTCTGGCCTTCCTTCTCTGGTTCCCGTTCTGGAACTTGCTGGAGAGTCCCTTTCGCCGGTGTTCTGGGCGACACACAGGGACTTTGCCGGAGGATGGTCCACCGCCTGGGGGCTGCCCAAGCCCACGGCTTTAGCGGCAGCCCAGGGAAGCACTTATGTGTTCAAAAGTTCTCTCGGTGAAAAGGAACTCCTTCCTCTCCTTGAGGCCCTGGAGTCCTGGGGAATCGGTGAGCGAACGGATGAGGGCTTCGGAGAGGTGGTTGTCTGCCATCCTTTGCATCAGGAGGTCATGCCGGTATGAGGTTGAGCGCCAAGCTGCAGCGCCTGGTGGAGAGAGAACTGGATTCCCTCGTGAAGCGGGCGGAGCAGTGCGTGGAGGTCGCCGTTCGGAATGATTCGAAAAAGAAAAAGGATACGCAGGACACGCAGTTCCGCAACCTCCAGAATATCGCTGCTGCCACTACCTCGGTTTTCGTCCTTGAGAATTTCCTCAGGTACCAGATGGGCAGGGGGTACGTCGACGAAAAGGTGGGAGAACGCATCCTGCAGGATATCGAGGATTTGAAAAAGAGAGCCGAAGACGTCGCCCGGAAAGAGGGTTTTGCTGAAAGCGAGGAATTCCCAACATTCCGCATGGAGCTCATTCGACTGTACCTTGGGTTTCTCGTGCGGGCCATCAAGGCAGAGGCAAAGCGGGGCGAATCTGCCTGGGGAGGGAAAGACGGTGAGTGATTTCTTCCGCTTTGAGAACCGGACATGCATCCAGGCTCATCTTGTGGCGCAGACCGCTGTTTCGGTAGGGAGCAGGGTTTCCCTTCTCCCTTCAGAGTCCGACCTTCCGGTCATTAAAACCCCTGACGGCCTCCCCTTCATTCCCGGATCCTCCCTCAAGGGTGTAGTCCGATCGTACCTTGAGCGAATCCTTCGCGCCTTAGGGGATGCGAAAAAGGCCATCCAGAAGGAGAGGCTCTGGGCCTGTGACCCGCTGGATAAGAACCGCCTTTGCGTTCCTCCTGCAAAGAAGAGAGAACTCGTCGAAGAGTCCTCCTGGAGAGCACGGGAAGAGGGGAAGAACTTTGACGAACTTCTTGCCCAGGCAATCTGGGAGGAGTCCTGTACGGCTTGTCGTCTCTTCGGCCACCAGTGGATGGCGGGGCGTGTCGCCTTTCGGGATGCTCTGCTTGTGAACGCGGAGGAGCTCCCGCAGCTTGTTGAGGTTCGGGACGGCGTGGGGATTGACCGGGATCTGGGCTCGGCAAAGGCGAGCATCAAATACGACTTTGAGACCGTTCCCCGGGGAGCAGTCTTTGATTTTCAGGTTGTCGTGGAGAACGCCCAGGACTGGGAAGTTGGGCTCCTCTTTCTGGGTCTGGAGGCCCTACGGAAGGGGGTACTTCCCGTGGGAGGGAAGACAACCCGGGGTCTTGGCTTTGTAACCCTTGAGGACGTCACGGTGCGGAGCTTTACCGTTGAGGACCTTCTGCTTCGCCCGGAAGAGGGAAAGGTTCGGACCCCTCAGGAGTTCATCGAAGCCTTTACGCGGGCTTTGCAGTGAGGAGGGAGAAGGATGCACCGGAAGCGCTGGAATGCCGTGCATGTGCTCTTTGAGCTTCACCCCTGTTCACCGCTTCTTGTGAAGTCCGGGACGCTCTCTCCCAACCCTTCCCTTCCCGATATGCAGTTCATCCGCACCCAGGGCCCTCAGGGTGAGGAGGTGTTCATTCCTGGATCCTCGCTCAAGGGGGTTTTCCGGAGCTTCACGGAGAGGGTTCTGCGAACGTTTGGTGGGGAACACCTGGCGTGCGACCCTCTGGGGAAGGAAAGCTGCGGCAGGAAAAAGGAAGTGGAGGATGCGGCCAAACAGGGCAATTCGGCCTTGGTGTACCGGGAATCCTGTCTCGCCTGCAAGATGTATGGGCACACCAGACTCCGGGGTCGTCTGTCCTTCACCGATGCTTTCCCTGAAGGCAACTGGAAGACCGAGATTCGCTATGGTGTGGCCATCTCCCGGCTCACCGGCGCGGTGGCGGTGGGACCTTTTGACATGGAAGTCCTTGTGGAGGGGCGTTTCGTGGGGTCGCTGCTTTTAGAGAACTTCGAGGTCTGGCAGCTTGGTCTCCTGGGCCTTGCCGTTCGGTCGCTCAACGAGGGCCTGACGAGGGTTGGTTTCGGGAAGAGCCGGGGTTTTGGTGAGGTGAGGATGCGCATCCGGGAAATGACCGTGGAGATGGCAAGGGTGGCAGAGCTTTCCCCGGGAGAGCTCTGGGGAGCGGGGGCCTTTGCGGATGACGAGGAACGAGGGGCTTACGGCCTCCGGAGTGACGATCGCCTCGAGGGGATTCCAGAAGTTGCACCCCGGGATCTTGGGGTATACGTGCGCACAGTGTACGGTCCTGAGGAGGGTCAGGAAGTCCTCGAGCGGGCCGCAGAGTATCTCGGGAGTTTCTTTGGAGGATGACCCCATGAAGGGTACAAGAGGGTATGTATACCGCGGTGTTCTCGAAAGGGAAAACCTTGAAACCCTGAGAGAGCTTCTGGGGGAAGGGGTGACCCTTTCCTGGGATCTCGGGGCGTGCGATTTCTCCGGGGCCCTGCGGGAGAAGGGTTGCACGTTCGGTGCAACCTGGGAGCTCCGCTGGCGGATGCTTCCCGATGGCCGTTTTGCGGTGCTTCTCCTCAGCGAGGAACCAAAGCCCAGCCTTCCCCTTGAGGCCGTTTCGGGGACCTGGGAGACCTACGAGATTCCTGCACGGCTTGTCCCTCTCCATGCTCCCCGGTTTGCTCCGGCATTCCGCGAGTATCCCAGGCTAAGGAGCAGCGAGGGTACTCTGGTATGCCGGGTGTACGTTCGGGATGGCGTAACGATGTTCGTGAGCCCGAGGAGGTTTGCTCCATGAAGAGAAACGAAAGCAAATCGCCCACGCCGTTTTTCTTCCTCCCCCTGCAGGGTGGGGTTTCAAGGGAAAAACCACCCGTCTGTGACCGATTTCGGGGGTACACTGGAAGGCTTGAGCTTTCCCTCGTTGTGGATTCCAAGTACCTTTTCGTCGGTTCCGGGGCCTTCGAGTTCGGCACCGGAAAGGGAATCGGTACCCCCGACGTATGGTGGGCGTTTTGCCGGAGTAACGGCAGGCTCTGCATCCCCGGAACGAGCCTGAAGGGTGCCGTGCGAAGCATCGTCGAGGCAATCTCCGCTTCCTGTGTTCGCCAGGTCCGGCGGGAAGAGACACTTTCTTCGAGGATGTACGAACCGTGCCGGGACCCTGGAAACCTTTGCCCTGCCTGCCGGATTTTTGGAACCACAGGTTTTCGGGGCAGGGTATGCTTTGCTGATGCTTTTCCCCGGGAGAACGTGACGACAGAGGTTGTCAAGATTGGGGAACTCTGGGGACCACGGCGTTCTGAGGGGCGAAAGTTTTACCGGAACGGAGAGGCTGCCGTTTTCTCCGACCGAAAACCGGAGAAAAACCGCTGGTTCCTCGAGGTCGTTCCAGAAAAGACGAGGTTTGAGACAACGCTCTTTTTCGAGAACCTGGAAGAGGGTGAACTCGGCCTTCTGGGGTATGCCCTGGGGTGGGAGAAAAAGCGGGAAGAAGAAAGGCTTGTTTTAGCCTTCCGGCCCAAAATCGGTGGGGCCAAGCCTCGCTGTTTCGGGACGGTTCAGTTCGTTCCCAAAAAGGTGGTGCTCTTTGAGTTCTCCCAGAAGGCCCTCTGGAAGTCTCGGGTTCTTGAGGGGCAGGACATGCATGGCTTCCTCGTTCGGTGCCTTGAAGCCTCAAAGAAAATCGGTCTTATCCGTGAGGATGCCCTGAAGCTCCTGCGAAGCATGCTGAAGGACAGGGAGTATTCCTGTCCCCAGGACATCTACTGAGGTGATGGTGATGACTGTCGAGGAAAAGGTGGAGCTTGCTCAAAAGATTTTCCAGCGTCTCCAGAAGCAGGTGCAGAGGAGGGGGAGTTCGAAGTTCTCTTCGGAGTGGAGCAAATGGAGCGTGTACGCATCGCGCCGGGGCTTTACCCGGGCCCTGGCCATGGCCAGGGTGCTGAGGGATTCCCCTTCACTCCGCGATGAGCCCAGAGGGCAGTACCGGATCATTGCCCAGGTGGCCGAGGCGCTGAGGAAGGAACTCGAACCCCTTGCGCCTTCGGACCTCGCCGACGTCCTGGGATATGTTCGCTGGATGCTCGTTGCCGAAAAGCTCTAAAGGGTAGAGTCCATGAAGGCGCTTTCTTTTCTCGGCCGGGGAAATTACCAGACGGTTACCTACGTTTTCGGGGAACGTTCCTGTACCGCAAGCCTCTTCCCCGAGGCTCTTGCCAGGATGTTCCCCCTGGAGAGGCTCTTTCTCTTCGTCACCGAGGAGGCCAGGAGAAACCAGAGATTTCTGGAGCTCAGGGAGCGCCTTGGGAACCTTCTTGAGGATGTCACCATCCCGGAGGGAAAGTCGGAAGAGGAGCTCTGGGAAATCTTTGCCCGGTGCGCAGCGTGCCTTGGGGAAGGGGATAGCGTAGTGCTCGATATTACCCATGCTTTCCGTTCGCTCCCCCTCATCGTCTTCACCGTTTCGGTGTATCTGCGGAAGGTCATGAAAGTCGAGGTACAGCACATCCTCTACAGGGCCTACGAGGCCCGTGTGCCTCGCCGGGAGCCCCCGCAGCCGGAAGATTGCGTTCCCGTTTTCGACCTGGCTGTGCTTTTAGACCTTCTTGACTGGCTCTCGGGTGTCGAAGCCTTTCTGGCGCGTAGCGAGGCTGGAATCCTTGCAGAGAAACTCAGGATCACCCATGACCGTCTGAACAGAAGCGGCATGGTGAACGGAGAAAAGCCCCGGAAAATCAAGAGGGTAGCAGGGAAACTCGCAGAGCTCTCGAAGGCCCTGCACCTCTCCCGCCCTCTTGATGTGATGGAAATTGCCTCTCTCCTGCTTCCCGAACTCGAGGAAGCCAGAGCGGAACTTTCCCGCTGGGCCAGACCTTTTGCGGTTGTCCTCGAGAAGGTAGCACAGGAGGTTGGGAGATTGGCTGAGGAACACCCCCGTTCTCTGAGCGAGGGAAGCCTTGGGAGACAGCTTGGGCTCATTGAGCACTACCTTGACAAAGGCCTTGTGGTGCAGGCTGTGCTTCTTGCCCGGGAATGGGTGGTGAGTTGGGCCTGCCTGAAGGACGGCCAGGACTTCTGGCTTCATCGCAAGTACCGGGAGAACGTGGAGAGCATCCTCGGAGGGATGGCTCAGCAGGCTCGGGACAGAAAAGCACTGTCCGGTCAGAAGAGCTGGATGACGGATGCTCTGGCCAGAGACTGGGGATGGCTCACGCAGCTGCGAAACGACATTGCCCACTGTGGCATGAGTGTTTCGGCAAAAAGCGCCCAGAGCATTGAGAGTAACGCAAGGGCAATTCCCGGGAAACTCCGGGCTATTCTCGCTTCAGCCCCTGGGGTTTCCCCGCCGCAGGAACCAAAGGTTGTGAACCTTGAAACCCTCTACGATGGGGTAGCGAAGCTTGAGCTTTTGTCCCAGTACCTGGGAAAGGCGAAGGAACTTGCCGGAGAAGGGTGCGATGTGGTCCTCACGGGGCAGGCGCCAGTGTGGCTGTACCTTGCCGTGGCTCATGCGCTGCACGGGAAAGCCCGCCGGCTCTACTACAGCTCACCTGTCACTGGGGAGGTCCTCATCTTCGACCATGCGGCACTTTAGGAGGGGATGGAGATGCTCTGGAAGGATGGCGAGAAATCGGGGGCACGGGTATGTCCGTACTGTAACGGTACCGGCCGGTGCCGCTACTGCAGGGGTTCCGGTATTCACAACTATCCGGGATATGGAAGACCCATGACCGAAAGGCCCTGTGGGTTCTGCCATGGCACCGGGGTTTGCCAGCACTGCCGTGGCAGAGGAGTGCGGTGATTTCCGAGCTGCCTTTTTCCTTGCAAATTTTCGTCTCGCAGGGCCAGGTGCCCTTTTAGGCATCCGGAACTCTGGGGTTTTTGCCCCCTGGGTCTTCAGGTATTTGCCTCTGGCTGTTGCGTGGTGGGCGAGGTGTTCTCAGGAGTGCGAAAGCGGGATAAAGGGAGGATGGGAAGTTGGAACTGAAGTTCACAGTGACACCGAAACAGCTCAAGGAGAAGCTCCTGCGGATTGCCAGAATGGACAATCCGCCAGCGGTGTTTCTGTGGGGAAAGCCAGGGATTGGGAAAACCCAGGTGGTGTATCAGGTCGGAGAGGAGGTGGGGAAACCAGTCAAGGTGATGATTCTGTCCCTGATGGATCCGACTGAGCTCAAAGGGTTTGTCTTCCCGGATCGGGAGAAGCGACGAGCTGAGTTCTTCCCCCTGGATTTTCCTGAAGAACCGTTTATTCTGTTCTTCGACGAGTTTAACACTGCACCCACAGCTGTTCAGAACGCAGCCATGCGGATAGTCTTAGAGAAGAAGATTGGTGACTATGAGTTCCCGGAGGGAGCCATGGTTGTCTGTGCTGGGAATAGGCTCAAGGACAAGGTAACCGTCAACAAGCTCTCTTCAGCCATGGTGAATAGAGCCCTGCACTACTTGGTGGTGCCGGACTTTGAGGACTTCAAGGAGTACTGGATGCAGAGGGGACTACCTGAGGAAGTGGTGGCGTACCTTGAGCTTGATACGAAGTACCTCTCGGGAGAACCGGATATCGACCGTCCGTATCCGTCGCCGAGAGCCTGGGAGATGGTGGGGAGGCTTCTGCAGGGTGGCATCGATAATGTTGAGGACATTGCAGGAGTTGTCGGTGAAGAGGCGGCGGTGAGATTTGTGGCATTCATGAAGAAGTGCACCGGAGTCGGGAAGATGTTGGGGGCAATCCTGCGCGGAGAGAAGGTATACCCGAAGGCTAGTGAAGTCGAGAAAAGCTTCATGCTGGCTACAGTCCTCGTGAATAAGACAAATAGTGACAACCTGGCGATACTCCTCAACTACGCCCTGGAGGCTCCAGAATACATGTCGCCGTATATCGTGCTTTGGATGAAGTCCATCCTGAAGCTCGGGGTGATGACGGTCGAGAACCTCCTTGCACCGCATGTTGTGGAATTGACGAAACGGTTCGCCAGCAGATACAAGTTCGTCATCGAGGGGTAAGGCGATGGTCGAGAAAGCAAAAGTAGACAGGGAAATCACCAGGATGGTGGTGAGCCACCCCGTTATCGCCTCGGTGTTGTTGAAACTCCGGGTTGAAATAAGGCCAGAAGAGGAGATGCTGTACCCAGCAGCAGTGGACCTGGAGAACAGAATCCTTTTCATTCGGGAAGACCTGGAGAAGATGAGGTTCCCACTGTCGTCGATTCTTGCTCACGAGGCGATGCATATTCTCAACGGGACATTGCTCCGAAGGGAGAGCCGGGATGTGATTCTATGGAACTACGCCACAGACCTTGAGATCAACTGGATGCTGAAGGATATGGGGTTTGGCGTGAGCGAGGGTCTGTACAGCGAGAGGTTCCACAACATGCACGCAGAGGAAATCTACGAACATTTGAAACGTGCAGTTGACTGGGAAGCGAAACAAATCATTCGGAAGATTGTAAGACTGACAGAAGAGGTCAGCCGGGGAGTCAACCAGAGAGATAAAGGGAGAAGGGATTTCGAGGAGAAAGTTGAGCAATTGAGGGAGTTTCATAGGAAGCTGAGACAGAAGTTCAAACTACCGGAAAACGGAGAGATGACCCCTGATCCAGACGCGAGGAATGAGGAGACCAGGGCGATCGCCAGGCAGTTCATCAGTGACGTGGTCATCTCGGCATGGCAGCTTGTGCAAGCAGGTATTGGAACTATGCCCGGGGGTTGGGAACGGATTGTACAAAAGTTCTCCGAGAGCCGGATTCGCTGGCAGGATCTCCTGGAAGGGACGATAGTCGAGGCTATTGCTGCGGATTACAGTTACCGGAGGCCATATAAGCCGATGCTCCTCTACTGCGATGTATACACGCCATCGCTCAACGAACAGTTTTACCGGTACCATGGGACGGTTTTCGTTATCGTGGATACTTCCGGGAGTATCTCGCAGGAGAACCTCAGTTATTTCCTTGCTGAAGTACAGGAAATCCTCAAGCAGTACCGGGTGGTGTTCATCGCCTGTGATGCCGATGTCCAGGCGGTGGTGGAGGATGGGGATATCGAGAAAATCCTGAAGAATGTCAGGGGAGGTGGTGGGACTGTTTTTGCGCCGGCGTTCAAGTGGATTGAAGAGCATGCCTCTGACGAGTATGCACCGGTCGTTCTCATGACCGATGGGGACAATGCAGACGAGTACATTCCAAGGCCTTCTAACATGACGAAGCTCATCGTGTTGACGACTGGAAAATCGCCTGAGGGTATTGAGGCGGATTACGTCATAAGGGTTTCGAGAGAAGAGGAGGAATGAGGAATTTCGAGATGATGCCATCGCCGGCGCCGTCTCGGGAGTGCTTTCCGGGGGTGAAGAGGTGTACGTCGAGAGGGTAGAACTCGAAGAGATTTTGAGGGTCGAACTGGTGAACAACCACGCGGTTGTGGCGTGCAAAAAGGATGGTAATTATGCGCTGGGATTTTTCCTGGGAATTTTTTTCTCTTGTGGTTCCGCCAGACTCCAGGTATTCGGTGTGCAGGGTTCCGGTTCTTGAGGGTAGCTCAGAGGCGCGGGAAATCAAAAGGAGTATCATTGTGAAGGTGGACACCACCAGAGAAAAGCTCAAAAACCTTAAGGACGCAATGGTCGAGCTTGATCAGCGTGTTTCATGTATCCACATCGAGGAGTTCGACGGGTTCATAAACGCTCTCTACGGAGTCTTTTCCAGGTATTTTCCGCAGGCAGAGGTCGTCGGCCCGCCGGTTAAGGCAATAGATGTCTTCGAGCTGGACAAGGAAGAACTTTGCTTCTTTATCATGGAAAAGGGCGGGTTTATGGACACAGCGGGGAAGGAATTCCTGAGAGAACGGGAACGAATCATTGGAGAACTTGAAAAACAGTTTTCATGGTTCGTCCTCATGCCAAAAAACCTGGAGATCCGGCATCGTACAGTTTGGGTGAGGTTATGGGCTGCCTGACTTTAGGGGTTGTCAGCGGAAGTTCAGGGGATCAACTCTGTTATAAGCCATGCTTTTACGTCTCCATTTTCATGAGGGGCAGGAGGAAACTCAACCGGAAGAAGCTGAAGTGGTTTGAAAGGGCTATGGGAGAGGTGAATGGCGTAGCGTTCTATCCGGCAAATGGGCCTATCACGGAGCTGGGTGTGAGTATCGAGCCACCGTACGAGACAAGGGAAGTGGAGCGGTGGCTGAGGTATGGGCTGTTTAGGCTGAGTCCGGATGCTTACCGGAGAAGCATTTTACAAGACGATAGCCTGGCCTGTGAGTGGACCCTCATGGAGCTATCGATATAGGGAGAAAGGGGGTCTGGCCTTCTCTATGGGGGAGGCCAGACCAGAAGGGTACATTAATCTTCCTTTCATTTCAGGACCGGGGTGTTGCATACGTATATCGGGGGAAGGAGCCGC
Organism: Candidatus Caldatribacterium californiense OP9-cSCG; assembly: GCA_000353875.1. GTDB lineage: Bacteria > Atribacterota > Atribacteria > Atribacterales > Caldatribacteriaceae > Caldatribacterium > Caldatribacterium californiense. The sequence goes on from APKF01000069.1 coordinate 9,863, forward strand.
AAATTAGGAAGGTCGATTCTGACCTTTTCCCTCCCGCCGATTCTGACCTGTATTGGGAGCACATCGCACTGCCGAGGGATTTGCTATGGGGTAAAGGGAGGGCAGGCATTCCTCACCAGGGCCTTAAAAAATACCAGGAATCTGATTGCCACCAAAAAGCCGAACTTCGTGGAACGGATGGCGAGGGCAATTGAGAATGCGGTGCGGTTTGGTAAGGTAAGGGCTTTCAGAATCCATGTGGTACTTCTATAGCCAGGAGTATCTTGAGAAATGGAAGGAAATCGCCAGGAGATTTCCGGGTATTCGCTTCGCGTCCTGGACCAAATCGTGGCAGCTTGATTTCTCAAAGCTCCCGGAGAATATGAACGTGTTCTACTCGATTGTGAAGGACACCGCCGTCGTCAATCCCAAGATCAAGCGGTACTGCATCCTGGACGAAGACGGAGCCTACCTCAACCGGTCGGACGTTTTCGTCTGTCCTTACCCCGACACAAAGGAGGGTGCCTGTGAGCGGTGCTGGGCCTGTTACCGGGACAACCCGCCGGAAGTTCTGGTACTTCGCAGACGCTGAGCTCCCCGTATCCGGGGGGAGGCTGTGTCTGGAGAGCGCAAAACTCGAGGGGGGTTGAGTCTTGAGGAATTGGAGCTCCAATCAGAAATCGCTTAATTACTCTGAATTTTTCGCCCTGGATGTCCTTGTGGTCATGCGGGGTAACAGGGTGGTGCGGGTGATGGGGAACGCTCCGGGGACGAAGGTGGTCATTCTCAATCTTGGCAACAAGAAACACCCACCGAAACTCCAGTATTTCAGCGCCCTTGAGACCAGCTGGGACCCCTTTGAGATGGAGGCCTATATTGCCGAGTATCTGAAACACACGGGGAGCAGAGAAGAAATCTGGCAGGATGTGGATGTAGAGTCCTTGAGGCGCAAGGCAGAAGAGCTCCTCAACATGGGACAAAAAGAGGTTACTTTTGGTGAGGAAGACGACATTCTTTAGGAGTGGCGACATGTCCATTAGACTAACTTTCACCTGGAAGAACCTCAGGAAGACACGGGCGGTATCTTTCGGGATTGCCCATTACCTCGAGCCCGAAACCTCGCTGATTTTCCACGCCGGCGCACCGGATGTGGAAAACTCTCTCTACAGCGCCTGGGATTTCCTCGGGGAACAGTCTTTCGAGCCCTTTGGGTACTTCACGGTTGTTCCCGAGATTGGTGCGGAAAAGTTTTTCCCTGGATTTCCAAAGGTACTTACCAGTTATCCTGACCGGGTGGACCCCAAAACGATCAGGGTATATTTCCGGAAACTGGCAAGAAAGGGGCTCTTGCGAAGGCGCACCACGGGGTTTATGAAAGAGCTCCTCAACTGGTTGTCCGGGTACCTCTTGAAGCTCCAGGTGAGCCTTGTCCGGGCATCCTTTCTTAAGGAGAAGAAACTTACCTTTATCGAAAACGACTGGGATTTTCCTTTGCGTCGACTGGAAGGCCTGGAGCACGCTTTAAGCATTATGAAAGCGCTGAGGAAAGGTCCGGCAGGGACGGCAAGGCCATATGAGCGGTCCTCAGCGTGGGCGAATTACTTTCGCAATCGTTCCGAACTGCGGGAAGAATTCTGGCGGAAGTTCGTGCCACGACCCGTGTTGCATATTCAGTGCTTCTGCTGTGATGCGACCTTTCGCTTTGAGCCTTCTGAGAATTTCCGCGCTGTGGTGGAGAATTACCTCGAGCATCTCATCGAGAAGCACTGCCAGGAGGAAGAAGTGCGGTGCCTCCTGAAGTATGGGGAAGAGGTGCTGGTGTACGCTACAGCCAGGGTAATAGCGAGGGAGCTCCTTAAGCTTCTGGGGTTGCAATGGAAAAAGACTGGTGGATAGGAGGTACTGGTGCTCGCTGTGGGTATTCTGATTCTTTTTCTTCTTATTATCGCAATCATTTACGGGCTGAATGAGGACTATCGTTTCTCGAAAGAGGCAAAAGCTGGTAAGAATAGAGAGATCGACAAGAAGACTCTCGACGAGATAAAAGCTCGGGCTACAGAGCGCATTACCAGGCTCATCAATCAGGGGAAGTGGCCAGGAATCCGCAAGGTCAGTCAGAAAGTCCCAATTCAGGCACTCGTGCGGCTTGGTTTTTCGTTCCAATCCATTGAGCCGTATTTTTCGTTCAAACCCCTTGAGTCGTGTTTCTGGATGACCTGTTACGTTCCAGAGGACGAAATTTTCAGTCATATCCGGAAACATTCTTTCCCGGAGCTTTTGCCTCTCTGGCGGTATATCTGCACTTGGCGCAGTTCTATGAAACGCGAAAACTCCTGAAGGCTGCCCGAAGGGTCATAAAGGAGATTGAATTCGAAGAGAAGCGCTGGATCCGTTCTGGTGCTGTTTCCCAGCGCACAAATGAAAAGGAGCGAAAGGAACTGCAGGAAATTGAACGTTTCCTGAAGTCCCTGCAAAGGTGACGAAAAACCGGGCAGGTGGTGCTGGTGGGCTGGAGGTTTGAATTTCGTTCGTGGTTTTGCTGGGAGGTGCGTTGATGAGTGTCTACGACCCTTTTGGCCAGGGGTATATGCACGACTGGAGGCTTGAAGAAGCCGTGCGACTGGGGGTCCGGAGGGCTCTCGAAGAGGTGATGCGTCACCTTCTGGAACACCAGATGGTGTATCTTGAAAGGGCAATTCGAGAAGGTATTGCTCTCCGGGAGCGCTGGTACGCAGAGGAGGAAATTCAGAAAATCGTTGAGGAAAGGATAGGAAAAGCGAAGGATGACATTGTGAAAGCCCTTGAAGAAAAGATTGTTCTGCTGGTGAAAGAAAACCAGGAACTCAGAGAGAAACTCCGAAAGTACGAAGAGGAAAAAAGGGAAGAAGGATAGAAATAGGGCTTAGGGTTGAGGCGGCGTCTGTGGGAGTTTACCAGCCTGATGTGTGGGTTGGGTTACGTTTCCTCTTCTCCGTGATTTGGTTGCGATTTTTTTCGAGCTCGAGACGTTTCCCCAGTTTGCGCCTCTTTTGCAGTGGCTGGCTCATTGCCGGCTGTGAAACCTGCTTTGATCCTTCGGCCACTCCCGCGGCGATGGCCTTCTGGATGACGGTGGCGAAGTGGCGGAAGAACTCGGCCATCATCCCGGCTTGCTGCTCCCCCTGGTCTTGACGGCGCTGTACACGTTATTGGCGGATGGTGCTCTCAGGCTCTGCACCGATTTCGGCATGGGCACTGGTGGCATACATTGCAGCTATCGACAGCATGTTCTCCGCATACTTCCTAGTAGCCTCTAAATGTCCCAGGCAGGACAGGGCGCCACCGAGCGACACCCTCTTTGTCTTGAGGTCAGGCCCTTTTCCATCCCACTATGGTTCGACTACAACTTAGGGTGAAATACAGCATTTATGCGGGTTTGTCAACCTGAATCTGCAGCGAACCTCTGGTTCCCCCCAAAACCCCGGGGGTCCGCTGCAGAGCTGGCAAGTCCTGGCATAGGTAATTTCCTATTCAGGGAACCACTGCAGGGAGAAAATGGTTGCGGTGGTGCCGGACTGTAGCGGAGTGGATCGTGTCACCCCGTCGACACCAGGGCTGACTTCACCTGAACTCCGGGGATACTCCCCAGGCGTCCGGTAAGGGCTCCGAGGGTGTCGGTGTCGCCATCAACGATGAGGGCAATGACCGAGATGTTCCGTTCCCGGTAAGGAATGCCCATGCGGCCGACGATGACGTCACCGAATTCCCCGAGGATTTCATTCACCCGCTCCGCCTGTTTCTCCCGGTCGGTGACGATGATGCCAATAACCCCAACCCTACTTTTCTTTTCCCCTGGCGATGGACACATTGGCCGTTTTCAGGACCTCCCGAAGCGCCAGGTAGGTAGTGTACCAGTGGTCGACTTGCGCCTCAAGCGCTGCAATGGGCTCAAAGGCCTTCTCCATCCGGAATGCCCGGGAAAAAGCCTCCTCAGGACTTTTGTATACCCCTACACCGATGCCAGCAAGAAGAGCAGCCCCCTGACAGCTCCCTTCTTTTTCAGCGGGAACGACGATGGGCTTTTTCAGGAAAGTGGCTTTGAGGCGCATCCAGAGGGCGTTCTGGACTCCACCCCCAACGTTCACCGCCTGGGTAACCGTGCAGGAGAGCTCTTTTTCCATTCGTTCCCAGATGGTCCTGTACTCCGCGCACAACCCAAAGAGCACGGAGAGCACGAAATCCTCTCGCCCTGTGTCTCCCGAGAGGTTCAGGAAGGCTCCCTTTGCCTCCTCGTACTCACCCCCGAGGAGGTACGGGAAGAAGAACGGTACGTCCTCCCCGCGCACAGGGTCGAGCTCTGCGAAAACCTCGTAGGATTCCCCGAGGAGACGGAGCATCCAGTCGACAGCGAATCCGCCGCTATAGATACCTCCCATGGCGTAGTAGAGCGGGAAGACCACGTGGTGGCCGAAGGAAAAGGGCTTCCCTCCGCTATCTCCGGCAAAAGATGGTGGGTGTTCCAGGGGAACCATGAGGGATTCCGTAGTTCCGGTGGAAATGAGCCCCCATCCTTTCTGGAAGACCCCGCATGCTAAGGCGGCGCAGGGATGGTCGTGGCCCCCGGTGACTACGGCAACGTCTCTGGGAAGGCCGCACCGTGTGGCGGCCTCATGCCTCAAGCGCCCCAGGGCAACGCCGGAAGGGTAGAGAGGAGCAAGCTGCTTTTTTTGAATCCCTGCAAGGTCGAGGAGTTCCTCCCTCCAGGTGCGGGTGTGCTGGTCAAAGAGCATGGTCCGGGAGGCAAGCGAGTAGTCGAAGGAGAGCTCACCACTCAGCGCAAAGAGCACAAATCCCGACATCGAGATCCAGAAACGCACTGCCCTGAAAACCTCTGGCTCATGGCGGCGGTGCCAGAGGAGCTTGTAGAGCGAGTACTTGTGGTGGGGGGAGAGCCCTGTGGTCTCGTACACCCAGGATGGGTCAAGGGCCACTTCTTCGGCTTCTTCTTTCGTGCGCTCATCGTACCAGGGGATGCACCGGGTGATGGGTTCACCACGCTCATCAAGCCCCACCATGACTTCGGCAAAGCTCGAAACACTCAGGGCCCCGACGCTTCTTCGCACGCGCTCGGGAAACCCCGCTACAGCCGCAAAAAGTAGAGTAGCGAGCTCTTTCGGGTCGTAGTAGGGGCCGTGGGCATCCGAAAAAAGCGGCGTTCTGAAACTCGTCTCGGCAAGGGTCTGTCCGTCTTCATTGTACACCTTGAGCTTGGTGTTGGTGGTCCCGATATCGATGCCAAGAAGGAGCGGCATTACCCCCTCACCTCAAGCAGAGCTGCGGTTTTCCCCACCCGGATGATGCAGTGGGTGGGGCACTTCTCAATGCAGAGCCCGCAGAGGGTGCATTTTTCCCGGGAAATCACAATCCTCCCGTTTTCAAAGGTGATGGCACCCTCCGGACAGGTCCGGACGCAGACCTGGCACTTGATACAGCCTTTTGCGCAGACCTTCCGAACCTCTCTGGCGGCATCAAGAGAAACACAGGCCACCGTGACCTGCTCTTTTCTGGGGACAAGGGCGAGGATTTTTCGGGGGCATTCGGCCACGCATTTCCCGCATCCCGTGCACGTTTCCCAGTCCACAACCGGGAGCCCGCTTTCCGGGTCGATATGGATGGCCGAAAAGGGGCACACCCGAACACAGTCGCCAAGGCCCAGGCATCCGAAACGGCACCCCTTGAAAGACCCGGAGAGGAGGTTCGCCGCCTTACAGCTTGCCACTCCGCTGTACTCGGCAACCACCTGGGCCACACCTTTTCCTCCCTGGCAGAGCACCACGGCTCTTTTAACCTCCCAGTTGCTACTTTCCTGCCCGAGGAGGCGGGAGAGTTCTGCCCACACTTTCGGTCCCCCAACAGGACAGGCGTTTACCGGCGCCTCGCCTGAGGCGATTTTTTCAGCAAGACCACTGCAGCCCGGGAAGCCGCAGGCGCCACAGTTTGCCCCAGGAAGCACCCGTTCCACCTCCTGCACGAGGGGGTTCACCGGAACGGCGAATTTTTTAGCAAACCAGGAGAGCATGAGCCCGAAGGCAAGGCCCAGAGCACCGACGAGTACCGTTGGGATGAGAATGTTCATACGGCCTTTCCCCCTATTTTACGAGTCCCTTAAAGCCCAAAAAGGCGATGGCCAAAAGGCATGTCGCCACAAAGACAATCGGATACCCCTGCCAGAACCGGGGCACCCGAGCCATGCGCAGGCGTTCTCGGATACCGGCAAGGAGCACCAGGGCTACCGTGAACCCTAAAGCGACGCTTATGCTGTACACCACGACCTGGAGGAGGGTGTACCCGTAGTCCACTCCGAGGAAGGTGACGGCAAGGATGGCACAGTTTGTGGTGATGAGGGGGAGGTAGATGCCCATGGCCCGGTAGAGGTTGGGGACGTTCTTTTTGAGGAGAATCTCCACAAGCTGCACGAGCGTTGCAATCACAAGAATGAACACCATGATGCGGAGGTACTCAAGCCCCAGGGGGACGAAGATGTAGTTCCACAGAACCCAGGTCACGATGGAGGCGAGCACCATCACGAAGGTCACGGCCATCCCCATACCGATGGAGTTTGCGACACTCGAGGACATGCCGATATAGGGGCAGAGGCCGATGTAGCGGGCGAGGATGATGTTGTCGACAAAGGCGGCGCTGACGATGATTTTGAGAAGGGTGAGGATTTCGGTGTTCATGATTTCACCTTCCTCAGCGACCAGTTGAGGAGTGCGATGTAGATGCCGATGAGGAGAAAGGCCCCGGGGGGCAGAATCATCGCCATCATGCCCTGGTAGGTTCTGGGGAACACGGGACGAGAGAGGATTTCCCCGTAGCCAAAGAGTTCCCGCACAACACCGATGGCGGTGATGACGAAGGTGTACCCCACCCCCATTCCCAGGGCGTCGGCCACGGCAAGAAGGGGAGGTTTCCTTGAGGCGAAGGCCTCGGCCCGGGCCATGATGATGCAGTTCACCACGATGAGGGGGATGAAAATACCCATGGCTTTGGAGAGGGGCGGAAGGTACGCTTTCATCACGAGGTCCACAATGGTGGTAAAGGTGGAGATGACCACGATGAAGATAGGAATGCGCACCTCATTGGGGACGAAATTCCGGATGAGGGAGATCACAAGGCTCGAGCAGGTCAGAACGAAAATCACCGCAGCCCCCATCCCGAGGCAGTTCTCAACCCGAACCGAAACAGCAAGGACCGAGCACAGCCCGATCATGAGCTTCAGCACCGGGTTTTCTCCCAAAAGCCCGTTCCGGAAGTGGTACCAAAACTCCCGCATCATCGCTTTTCACCTCGCACGATTTCAGCAACCTTCGCGCACGCCCGCGCCACGGCGCGGCTTGAAATGGTAGCGCCACTCACCGCCTGGATGTCCTCCCCCACCCTGAAGGGACTCTCTAAGGATTTCCCCAGAAACTGGGAGAGGAAGCTCGCTTCGGCAACGTTTGAGCCGAGCCCCGGGGTCTCCTGGTGTTCTAAAACCTTGAGGCCGGTGATCTTTCCCTCCTCTGTGTCCACTCCCACAAGGAGCACGATGGGACCGCCGTAGCCTGTGCTTGCTACCTTAAAGACCACACCCCGGCGTTCTCCACCGCTTTGCGCCTCGTAGGCTTCGAGGAACTGGAGTTCCTTTGATTCGGGGAGGGTCCCCAAGGCCGCAAGGTCAAGGGGGGTGAAGGTTTCTGCTTCGGGGAAGACAACCCCGAGGGCTTCTTTGAGCTCTTTCTTCGCCTCTTCGGCGATTTTTTCTTTCGTCACCACGTACACCACAGAGAGCGAGAGAGCGGCCACCACACATACTACCGTCAGTGCCAGTGCCACACGCAGGATTTTCCTCATACTTTCTTCACCCCAAATCTCCGCGGCAGCATCCGGTCAAGAAGTGGCACCAGGGCATTCATGGTGAGGATACCAAAAGTTACCCCCTCGGGGTACCCCCCAAGCCACCGGATGATGCCTGTTAGGGCTCCTGCGCCAAAGCCGAAAATCATCCTCCCCCGGGAGGTCATGGGGGAAGTGGTGTAATCGGTGGCCATGAAGCACGCCCCCATGACGGCACCACCGGCAAAGAGGTGGAAGAGGGGATTCTGACGGGCAAAAAGCGCCACAGAAGAGAGCCCGAGGGCGTAGAAGAGGGGAATGTCCCACTGCACAATCCCCCGCAAGAGCAGGTACAGGAACCCCAGGAGCAAAAGGAATGCCGAAATCTCCCCGATACAGCCCGGAACAAGGCCCACGAAGAGCCGGAAAAGGAGGCTCGGCCCTGTATCCCACACGGCGGAATACCCGTAGGCCTTGACGATGCCAAGGGGTGTGGCGCTCGTCACAACGTCCACCGGGGTGGCGTACGTTGTGGCCTGAGCGAGCTGGAGGGCAAAGGCAGGGCGGGCGTACCAAGTGGCCATGATTTTCGGCCAGGAGATGAGGAGCACGGCCCGTCCTACAAGGGCCGGGTTGAAGATGTTCTGTCCTATCCCTCCGAACATCTGCTTCCCAAGGAGTATGGCCACACCTCCGCCCACAATGGGGATCCAGAAAGGACACCCTGGAGGAAGGGAAAGCCCAAGGAGCATTCCCGTGACCACGGCGCTCCAGTCACCCACTGTAAGAGGGCGGCGGAAGGCCAGGCAATCCAGTGCTTCAAACCCCACACAGGAGAGGACAGAGAGCACAAGGGGTGGCAGGGCCAGGCGGGGTCCAAAAAACACCACGCCCCAGGCGGCGGCGGGAAGCAGCGCAAAAACCACCTGCTGCATAATCCAGGGGACGGTAACCGGACTTTTCAGGTGAGGTGGGGCAGAGGTGACGAGTCTGAGTTCTTCCACATCATTTCCCTCCCCGTTTTCGGTGCATCACTTCGAACTTTGCCAGCTTCAGGAGGTGCACTAAAGCAATCCCTGCAGGGCAAACGTACGCACAGGACCCGCACTCCACACAGTCGAGGACCCGGTTGTCCTCGGCTTCAGCAAAGAGCCTCTCTTCGGCGAGCCTCCCGAGAAGATACGGCAGAAGGCGCATGGGGCAGTGGGCAACGCACCGCCCGCAGCGGATGCAGGGGTACTCTCGCTTTTCTGGGACATTCCGGAAAAAGAGGAAACCCGAGGTTCCCTTGATAACGGGAACGGCGAGGGATACCTGGGTGATGCCAGTCATCGGTCCGCCCATGATGATTTTCCGGGGTGGGGCGGTGAACCCTTCGCAAAAATGCACAAGGTCCTCAAGGAGTATCCCCAGGGGGACTTCGAAGTTCCCCCGCTTTCTTAGGCAGTCCCCAGAGAGCGTAATGACCCGCTCCACGAGGGGAAGACCTGTTCTGGCCATCCGGCCGAGTGCCGCCGCAGTCTGCACGTTGTTCACCACAACGCCCACGTCGAGGGGAAGACCTCCTGGAGGGACCTCGCGGCCCAGGATGGCAAGGATCAGGTGTTTCTCCGAGCCCTGGGGGTATTTGGTCCTTAAGGGGACAACCTCTGCGGGGATGGGGAAGTTCCGAAGGAGGTTCGCCACGTGGTCGATGCAATCTCTTTTGTTCTCCTCAATGCCGATGTAGGCCTTTCTGGCCCCGCAGGCCCGGACCATGATGCGGAGTCCAAGGAGCATATCTTCGGTACGCTCCAGCATCACCCGGTGGTCGCAGGTGAGGTAGGGCTCGCATTCGGCGCCATTGAGGATGAAGGAGTCGATGGGTTTCCCCTGAGGCGGGGAGAGTTTCACATGGGTTGGGAAGGCTGCTCCCCCAAGCCCCACGAACCCCCCTTCCCGGACGAAGGCTCGCAGGCGCTCCGGTTCAAGGTCCTCGATGGTTTCCGGAAGAGGTTCGTAGCAATCCTCCTCGCCCTTTCCGTCGTTCTCGATGACGATGGCCTGGAATCTCCCCATCGTCGGATGCGCCCAGTCCTCAATCCCGGCGACCTTCCCGCTCAGCGGGGCATGGACCGGCGCAGCCACAAAGGCGTCGACATCGGCGATTTTCTGCCCCCGTTTGACCGTGTCCCCCTTTTTCACCAGAGGCTTTAGGGGGGCACCGGTGTGCTGGATGAGGGGAAGGACAACACGGGAGGGCTCGGGAACGCGGACAATAGGGAGGTGCGCGGTGTCTTCCTTGTGATGGGGAAGGAAGACTCCCTGAGGAAAGGTTCGAAGCCTCATCGTTGTGCATCGCCTCCTTTGACACCCTCCTGCCACACCTCTTCGACGAAGCGAGTGTGGAGGTTGCCTTCGAGGAAATCGGGGTGCGAGAGAATCCGGAGGTGGAAGGGAATGGTGGTAGCGATACCCTCGACGAAAAAGGATCGCAAAGCCTCCCGGGAACGGCGGATGGCGAATTCCCGGCTCACATCCCACACGATGAGTTTTGCGATGAGGGAATCGTAATGGGGCGGGACGGTGTAGCCACTATAGCAGTGGGAGTCCACACGGATTCCCGGACCCCGGGGAATCTCAAACTGCACGATACGCCCCGGAGAGGGGGCAAAACGTTTCTCGGGGTCTTCGGCGTTGATGCGCATCTCAATGGCGTGACCCCGCAGGATGATGTCTTCCTGACGGAAGGCGAGTTCCTCTCCTGCGGCCAGGCGAATCTGCTCCCGCACAAGGTCCACCCCGGAGATTTCTTCCGTCACCGGGTGCTCCACCTGGATGCGGGCGTTGAGCTCCATGAAGTAGAAGTTCCCCTCGGGAGTCACCAGGAACTCAAAGGTCCCGCAGGTCGCATACCCCAGGGCTTTTGCCGCCCGAACAGCGGCATCGAGAATCTTTGCGCGAAGGGTGGGGGAGAGACCAGTGGCTGGAGCCTCCTCGAGGATTTTCTGGCGACGCCGCTGGAGGGAACACTCCCGTTCCCCAACGTGGATGACATTGCCGAACCGGTCGGCGAGAATCTGCACCTCGATGTGTCGGGCCCGGTCAATGAGCTTTTCGATGTAGAGCTCCTCGCTCCCAAAGGCCACCTGAGCCTCCCGGCGAGCGCTGTCGAAGGACTTTTTGAGGTCATCTTCGCTGGCGATCACCCGGATACCCCGGCCTCCTCCACCCAGGCAGGCCTTGAGGAGGAGGGGGTATCCGATTTCCCTGGCGATGTCGTGAGCATCGGCAAAGGTCTTTACCGGTTCTAAGGACCCGGGAATCACCGGGACTCCAGCTTCGTGCATGAGGCGTTTGGCCTGGAGTTTGTTCTTCATTTTCCTCAGGACATCAGATCCCGGACCGATGAAGGCGATACCCCGTTTCTCGAGCTCTTCGGCGAAAGTAGCGTTTTCCGCCAGGAATCCGTATCCCGGATGCACGGCATCGGCCCCGGTGATTTCGCAGGCCCGGACGATTTTGGGAATGTTCAGATATGTTTCAACCGCCGAATTCCCTCCCAAGGCAACTTTCTGGTCAACGAAGCGAAGATGGAGGAGATTCGCGTCGGGGTCGGAGAACACCCCCACGGTTTTGAGTCCGAGCTCCTTGCAGGCCCGGACGACCCGCAGGGCGATTTCTCCCCGGTTGGCGATGAGGACCTTGGAGAACAAAAAAATCCCCCCTAAACGAGCACTCGCTCCTCGGGATAGACGAGCAGTTCCTTCCGTTCTCGAGCAACACCCATGGCTACCAGGGCGGTGAAAATACCCACTCGCCCAAGGAACATCGTTACAATGATACCAAGCTTCCCCAGGTCTGACAAGTTCGGTGTAACTCCCCGGGAGAGTCCCACCGTGCCGAAGGCCGAAACGGCCTCGAAGGCAAGGTCAAGGGGATTCCCCTTTTCAGTGGCGAAAAGGAGCATGGTGGAGCAAAAGACCAGTCCCAGGCCAAAACAGAACACGGCCAGGGCTCTGCGGACGGCGTTTCGGGCCACCCGCCGGTGGAAAAGCGCCACCCCCTCCTGACCCCGGAGGGTGCTCCGGACGAGAGCCAGAAGGAGCGCCAGGGTGGTGGTTTTCACGCCTCCTCCTGTGCCCCCTGGGGAAGCACCCACGAACATGAGGAACATGAGAAGGAGCGCCGAGACCGGGCGGAGACGGGCGATGGGAACGGTACTGAATCCTGCAGTTCTCGGCGTGACCGCCTGGAAGAGCGCGGCCATGAACTTTCCCCAGAAGGGGAATGCCCCCAGGGTCGTGGGGTTTGAGGATTCCGTGATGAGGAGGAAGCACGTCCCGAAGGCGATGAGGGCAACGGTGGTGGTCACCACCGTTTTGGCGTGCAGGGAGTTCAAGCGGCGGTGCTCCAGGAACTCCCGGATCACCACAAATCCGATACCTCCAACCACAATGAGTCCTATAACGGTGAGGTTCACAAGGGGGTCAAGGGCAAAACCTTCGAGGCTATCCGAGAACACCGAGAACCCGGCATTGCAGAAAGCGGACACCGAGTGGAAGAGGGCGGAAAATAGTGCCTTCGTGGGTGGAAGGCGCCGCAGAAAGGCTACAGAGAGGAGGAGGAATCCCACGCCCTCGACCCAGAGGACGTACCGCAGGACATCTAAGACAAAACGTACCGCTCCTCCGGGAACGTCGAGGCTGAAAGAATCCCGTATGGCCAGGCGATCCCGGTACTCGATGCGACGCCTCAGGGCCAGGGCAAGGAGTGTTGCCACCGTCATGTACCCCAGTCCCCCAAACTGGACGAGGACGAGAATGACTATCTGGCCCCAGAGGGAAAAGAACGTTCCGGTGTCCACGACGATAAGACCTGTAACGCACACCGCGGAGGTGGCGGTGAAGAGAGCGTCGATGAACCGTATGGCATTCCCTGAGGCCACAGAGAAGGGAAAAAGCAGAAGGACCGTCCCGATGAGAATGAGGGCAGAGAACCCAAAAAGCACCAAAGAAGCCGGGGAAAGCAGCATCAGGCGCCTTCTCAGGCCCTGGAGAAGTACTGAAAGACTTTCACCGACCACCCTATCGCCTTCTTATGCGAAGACTCCGAAACGCCGGGCTTCATCGTACATAGCGACGATGTTTTCTGGAGGAACGTCTGGCTGAATGTCGTGCACTGCACAGAGCACATATCCCTCAGGGCCGAGGTCCTCGATGCGGCGACGAACTTCCCGGCGCACGTCCTCTTCAGACCCCCGGGGGAGGACAAAGGTCGTGTCGACGGCCCCCCAGAAACACAGGTCCCTGCCGAAGCGCTCTTTGAGGACCTTCGTATCCATTCCCTGAGCGGAAACCTGGATGGGGTTGAGAATATCCACCCCGATTTCGATGAGGTCGGGAATGAAGGGAGCGATGCTCCCGCAGGAGTGGTAGAGGAGCTTCGCCCTGGGTGCCATTTTCTTGAGGTTTTTGAAGTACTCCCTGTGGTATGGTTTCACGATGTCCCGGTAGGTCTTTGGGCTCATAATGGTGCTCTCGGCGGTGGCCAAATCGTCACCCACGAAGATCACGTCGAGGAACTCTCCGCACTCGGCAAGAAACAGCGAGTACCGCTTGAGCTGGTATTCGTACATCTTTTCAAGGAGTGCCGTGGCAAAATCCACGTTGCAGACGAGGTCAACGAGGAAATTCTCAAATCCCCGCAGGTACCAGCAGGGCTCGAAAATCCCCGTGTCAATCATATCCCCCACAAGGAGGTACTTTCCCTCTTTGGCGAGCGCCTCTGCTCGCTCCCGTACCCTCTCAAGGTTCATGGTCTTTGCAGGGTCCGGCCATTCGTAATCCTCAAGCTCTTCCAGGGTTTTTCCCGCCAGAGGATGCTCCACCATATCGTAGTAGAGCCCGTTTTCGGGCATCCGGTATTTGATGCCGAATTCGTTGTAGTACGTTCGCTCATCAACCCATCGCTTTTGCGGAAGGGGTTCGGGATGGATGCCCCGGGTATCGATGCCCAGGATTTCGAGGATCTCCTCGTCCACGAAGACAATCTGGAAGTTCTCCATCATAAGGCGGGTTTCCTTCTCAATCCCAAGATAGGCCTTAAGGTTCTCGTAGGCTTTCTTCGTGAGGGTGGTGCAGTTCGTCGTTCCAAGGTCCAGAGGAATACGGTCGGGAACTTCATGGTTCAGCGCGCGCAGTGCCCGCTCTCTCGGTGTCATAGCACTCCCTCCAGAGCATGCAACTAAAAAGAATTATACCACACAGGAACGTTTCAGAAAGCTCTTTCGAAAAACGCCCCACATGGTACAATGGAGACTAAAGTCCTGCGGATTTCATCCGATAGGAATGAAAGGAAGGGGTGTCCTGGTGCTTCTTGTTGCCGGCGGCGAGGAGACTATGAGCCCCAGGGAGCTCGTGCTTTCTGCTTTCGAGGAGGCGGTCTTCCTCCAGGACCTTGTGGCACGGGTAGGGTTACCTCTTCCAGTGGTGTGGGAAATTGTCCTGAGCCTGGAGAAGGAGGGGAAGGTGACGTACTTCTCCTGGCGGGGAAAAACCGTGATCGTAAAGAGGAGGTGAGGTGTATGCCTCAGGAACTGCAGCTTGTCGCCTTTCAGCTTGCTCAGGAAGTGTATGGGGTGGATATCGCCCAGGTCCAGGAAATCATCAGGATGCAGCCCATCACCAGAGTCCCCGGAGCTCCCGACTTCGTTGAAGGGGTGATCAACCTCCGGGGCCGGGTCATTCCGGTCATCGACCTCCGCAAGCGTTTCCACCTTCCCAAGGGTGAAGAGACCAAGTCCACCCGTATCATCGTCGTTGACGTCCCCCCGCACACGGTTGGCATGATTGTGGACAGCGTCGACGAGGTCCTCCGCTTGAGCGAAGACAAGATTGAACCGCCCTCGCCCCTTATTGCCTCCATTGACACCGAGTACATCAAGGGGGTGGGGAAACTCGAAGGGAAACTCCTCATTCTTCTTGACCTTGCCAAGGTCCTGACCAAAGAGGAGAAATACGCCCTTGAGGACCTGAAGGGGACTCTGGAGAAGGCCTAAAGAGCAAGCTTCTGGAGCTCCAGGATTTTCTCGGTTCTCCCAAGGACAATCAGTGTGTCCTGGGGACCAAGGCGAGTGTTGCCCTGGGGGTTAAAGAGGAAGCTTCCTTTTTCTCTATCCCTGATGGCCACAACGAGGATGCCAAACCTCTCCGGGAGGTTGGCCTCCCCAAGGGTTTTCCCGCAAAGAGGCGATTGCGGCTGGATTTCGATTTCCTCGATGGCGAGGTCCAGCGTCTCGCTGCGAAGGAGAAGATCGAGGAAAAACGAGGCCTGGGGTCGTAAGGCTGCGGCAGCCAGGCGCAGTGCGCCAATTTTCTGGGGACAGATGACGTAGTCGGCACCGGCACGGCGAAGAATTTCCAGGGATTCGGGGGCAATGGCCCGGGCCACAATCCGAAGGTGAGGATTGAGATGCCTGGCGGTGAGGGTGATGTAGACGTTCTCCGGGTCACTCCCCACGAGAGCCAGAAGCCCTCGGGCCCGCTCGATTCCTGCTTCTTTAAGGATTTCCTCCTGGGTGGCGTCACCCTCAAGGAAAGGAAGGTCAGGGTGCAGAAGCATCGCCCGTTCGATTTTCTCCCGGTCTTTCTCGATGACCACGTACGGAACGCGGGATCGAACGAAGTACTCCACCACCTCACTCCCCACCACCCCGCATCCGCAGATGATGAAATGCCCCCTGATGGTTTTGAGCATCCGCTTCACCTCCTGCCTTCGCCAGTACTCACCGAGTTTCCCCTCAGAAAGTAGCCTCACCAGGGAGGACACGCCGTACGTCACGGTGAGCACCCCTGACCCCACGATGCCGATGGTAAAGGTTCGTCCCGCAGGGCTTAAGGGACGGACCTCTCCGAACCCCACGGTGGTCAGGGTGATAATCGTCATGTAGAGGGCGTCGAAGAAGGACCACCGCTCGATGAGGACGTACCCCAAACTCCCCCCAAGGACCAGGCCCAGAATGATACCACCAAGGATGAGAAACTGCCGGATCATGGCGTATCTGTTTCTCGCCGAAAATCGAGAGGATCAAAGGGTTCCTCTTCGTCAAAGAGGCTCTCGCTTCGCCGGGGTTTGTCGAATCCTGAGAAATTCACGGCGACAAAGAGGTTCCCTTCAGGATCGGAGAACGAGAGCTCCAGGCTGACACAATCCTCGATGTTCCGGCGCAAGAAGTACCGTTTCTCCGTAAGGGCCCCCTTTTCCAGGGAGTACACCCCCTCCATCCCCAGGGACATTTCCTCACTTCCTATACCAATGCCGAACGTCCAGTCCCTGAAGGCCCCGGCATTCAGATCGTACCGCCCCCGGAGGCGAAGGAAGCTCTCTTCTGCGTTTCCCAGGAGGCACTCAAGGGTGAGGGTGGACTCTCCTGTGGGGTCGAAGAAGAAGGGAGACGCCTCCCCTTCCACGAAACGCCATCGGAAGCGGGTCCAGAACTCCGGAGAGAGGTTCTTTTCCCAGAATACCTCTGCACCCCACCGCATGGTGTGCTCTCTGCTCCCAAAAAGCGTTCCCCACCCAAAAACAGCAGCACCGGCGTTGTCTCCCTTCAAAGAGAGGTTCAAGCGGGCGTCGAAACGGGTGTCCTGCACGGTTTCGGTGGCGAAGTATCCGTAGCTCAGTTTGCCCGAAAGGGTGAGGGAACCTCCTGCGGACTTTTCGAAGGAGGCCACAATCTGGGGAGAGCGGGAAAGGGTGTGCGAGTCGACCTCCTCGTTGTGGGTACTCAGGAGAGACAGAGAGAAATCGCCGCTTCGCAGAGTAGCCACTGCTCCGAATGAGTCCTCGCCCGAAAAACGGGTATCCCAGAAGACCCATCCGGTGAAGGAATCCCCCGCAAAAACGAGGTCCGTCTGGAACTTTTGCCCTCTCCGGCTCCCCAGGGTGTACCGGGCAAGGAAAAGCGCTTCCGGGGATAGGGCATACTCGTAGCGGAAACCCGTGTACCACCCTTTCTCCCGGGAAAAACCAAAAGCAGGAAGGAGGAACCCTCCTTTTTCGGCGAAGGTTCGGGTATACCAGGGAATTTCCAGGATTTTCTTCTCCCGAACGTACAGGGCAAGCCCCTTGATGACCACTTTCCCCTCAGGAAACACTGTCGCTTCTTCCGCCCGAAGACTCACAAGAGGCGGTTCTCTCCTGCATCCCGTGCAGAGAATGCCCTCTCCGCGCCAGGTTCCTGCTGTGTACTCCAGACGTTTCCCCCGAAAGAACAGCTCCCCTCTCTCCCCAAGATCATACGTGAGTGAGGCGTTTTCCACAAACCCCTGACGTCGGGCAAAGGAGTAATGCAGCACCTCTCCCCGTACCTTCGCGCTTCCCCAGGAGGCCTCGAAAGGGGTGTCGACGAAAAGCTCAAGCGCAGGGATAGAGAAACGGATGTGCTCAGTGGTGAGGGCAAAATCTCCCCACGCCACCGTTACTCCCCCCAGGGCCTCAAGGACCTCGCCGGCCTCATCGTACAGGAGAGTTGCTGCTTTGATGTGGATACCCTCCTCGGCAAAGAGGAGGGGTGTCCACAGAAAGAGCAAAGCTACTGTCCACGCTGCCTTTTGAGCTCTTCGAGACGCTCCTGGACCCTCCTCTCCTCTTCCTCGAGTTGCCTCAGGTTCTCTTCAAGTTGCTTTTTCCGGTACTCCAGGTCCTTTAGACGTTCCTCAAGGCGGAGGATTTCCTCTTCAAGAACGGGTTTCCACTCCGGCCGGGAGAAGTCGGGAGGAATGTAGGGAAAATCAAAGCGAAGCTCAACCTCGTGGGCGAAGAGCGAGGCTTCAGGCGAGAGCTGGCTCAGGTGGAGCACAATGTACCTGGTTTCAGGAGTGATGAAGGGATTGCCGTCTTTGTCGAAACGGGGGAAGTAAATTTTCCCGGTGAATTCCCGGAGAATCTTTTCCTCAAACCCCCTGTCGTAGTCGGCAGGGAAAATCTTGCGGCCTCTGTCGTCCACAAGGTAGGTGTTCTGGGCAAAGCGCAGAGGGTAGAGGGGAGCCCCCTTGAGTTTCTTCAGGGTGACCTCGAAAACGAGGTACCGGTTGAGGCGTTCTCGCTGGATGAAGTCCCGATGGTACGCAAGCTCCTCTTCAGAAGAGAGGAGGTTCTCCTTGCCGTACTTTGCCACCCAGGCCTGGGTCACCTCTTCGTTCCAGAAAAGGGCCGAAACGGCAAAGCTCTCCCGGACGGTGACCGAACGGGTCCACCGGGCCACCGTATCTTTGTAGATTTTCTCGTAGTCTCTGGTTTCCGATTTTGCGGCGGAAAACCCAAGACACAGGACACAGAGAGCAAAAAGGACACTCGTGGCTAAGCGTCTCATGGCTCACCTCTCCTTACCATTCTTCGAAAGGTTGTACTTCAATTTCCACCTGGGGGGCTGGAGTAACCTCGGGGGAAACCTCCCCGGTTTCGGGGAGTTCCTCAATGCCCTCGCTCTCCTCGGAAATCGAGGGGAGAGGAGTGGCCGGCGGGAATGCCTCCTCAGTCTTTTCGAAATGCGGAACCTCTAAGGGTCCTGCGACCTCCCGGTCTTCCGCGACCTCGAGGTAGAACTGTTTCCCCTTTTCTACTCTCGCCGGTTCCCCCTGGACGAAGACTCCGGCAACGGCTCCCACGGGGCCGAAGATGGCGAGTCCAGCGATGCTTGCTCCCACCGCGTACGCTAGGGCCTTGTTCTCCTGGATGGCCCGCTCACCCATGGTGAGGGGGATGGGAGTTCCATCAACGGCCTCCACGGTCCCAAAGTCGATTTCAATCCGTCCTGGTCTCCCGAAAGCTCCCCGCCGGCGGACTTTCACGATTTTGCCCTGGCCCCGGGTGTTTCTGGCGATGACCAGCACCCCCTCAATCCGCACATCCTCCAGGACCACGTAAGGCACTGGGTCCCCCGCTTCGTTCCGTTCGGAGTTGAGCTCGGTCTCCAAAGCCACTTTCACCAGGGTTTCTCTGGGGACGAGAACGGTGAAGCTTGCGGCTTTCGTGGGGTCCACGCAGGTCCGGTAAAGCCGGTCCACCCGAACGCCAATGGGGTCGCTGCTTGCCACGCCAAAGATCAGGCGCTCCAGTTCCTCGAGTTCGGCAAGGAGCACACCGCTTTTTGGCGGTTCTGAACGGAGGGTGAGGCGAATAGCCCGCATTTTGAAGGCCAGAGAGGGCTCATCCTCTGTGCCGTCGAGAATGAAGGTTTTCAGCCGCCCCACCCGCTCCATGAGTGTTCCGGAAAGAGTATCTCCGGTGAGGTCTTTCTCAATCTTCTCCACCCGGGCGAGGACACTGCCGCTTTGGGGCGTCCCGTAGAGGACTTTCTCCATTTCCTCAAGGTCCCGCACGATTGGCGAGACCACCGTCCCTTCCTGGGCGTAGGCCAGAACCACCGAAAAAAGGAATACCCAGAGCACCGCAAAGCCAAAAACCCTTCGCATTATGCGTCACGCTCCTTTGCTGTCCACGCTCTTTCCCGAAGCTCCTCAAAAGCCACCACCCGGTTTCGCCCTCCCTTTTTGGCCTCGTACAGCGCACGATCTGCCCGGGTGAAGAGGTCTGTAGCGCTTCTTGCGTGTTCCCGGCCGCAGACGCCGCAGGAAACCGTCACCACTTTGGCTATCGGGCTTTTGGGGTGAGGAAAAGACCGTTCCTCAACGTTTTTCCTGAGGCGCTCGGCCACCACCAGGCCCTCTTCTTCCCGGGCGCCGAAGCAGAGGACCACGAACTCCTCTCCACCGAAGCGGGACACGAAATCCCCACCCCGCACAGAGTGCAAAAAAACCTGCGCAAGGGACTGCAAAAGCTCATCTCCCTTGTGGTGTCCGAGGGCGTCGTTGTAGTGTTTGAAGTGGTCAATGTCGATGACGATGAGGGCGTAAGGGGTCCCGTAGCGGAGGTGATTGGCCTCTATCTCCGCAAGGCGCTGGTCAAAGGAACGACGGTTGGGAATATCGGTGAGGGCATCAAAGAAAGCCAGATGTTCCAGCTCGGCGGTGAGCTCCTCGAGTTTGCGGTTCTTCTCCTCAAGCTCCCTCAGGTACCTGCGGAGCTTCGCATGGGTCCTGACCCGGGCTAAGAGCTCCTGAGGGTGGATGGGTTTGACCAGGTAATCGTTCCCTCCCACCTCAAAACTCTTCACCCTGGCGTCCTGCGTTTCAAGGGCCGTGAGGAAAATGACCGGCAGGTGGGCAAGCTCGGGATGCATCCTGAGCTTGCGGCATAAAGTGAACCCATCAGTGTCTGGAAGGACGACGTCAAGGAGCAGAACATCGGCCGTTTCAAGGTCCTTGCAGGCCAGAAGTTCCCGACCGTCGGGAAGGGTCGTCACGGTGAACCCTTCCCGCTCGAGGATGTTTTTCACGAGGTAGCGGATGAACTGGGAGTCGTCGACAACAATAACCTTCCCTTCCGTGTCACCCATGCATGGCGCACCTTTCTGTGGAACACCCCGGATATGATGAGAGGGAGGGGAGGTTTTCGTCCTCTTCCTCGCAGCGAACCGTGGCCGTCTCTGGGGTCCATTTGCCGCAGCGGCTGCCCCAGAGGGCTTTCACCCGGTCGTCTTCCTTGAGAACCACAATCTCACAGGCGTTGGGACAGTCGGTGCAGATGAAGCTCCGGCTTTTGAAGTTCCGTTCCACAACCGAGAACCCCTGGAAGGCCGTTTTCTGAGGGGCGTATTCCATGGCAAGAATTGCCGCACCCCATGCCCCCATGACGCCGTGCTCTGGAGGGACGATGATGCGCTTTTTCCCTCCAAAGAAGTCCCGGAAGGCCTGCACCATTCCCTGGTTGGCAGCCACACCCCCTTGGAAAACGATGGGGTCTTCAATCTCCCGTCCTGAGGCGAGGTTGTTGATGAAGTTCCGCACCAGGGCCTCGCAGAGCCCTTTCACAATCTCCGCTTTTCCAAAGCCCAGCTGTTGCTTGTGAATCATGTCCGACTCGGCGAACACGGTGCAGCGCCCCGCAATCCGGACCGACTGCCTGGCCTGGAGGGCGAGTTTCCCAAACTCCTCAATGGGGACGTTGAGACGAACCGCCTGGTGCTCCAGGAACGACCCGGTTCCGGCAGCACAGACGGTGTTCATGGCAAAGTCCTCGACGACGCCGTTGCGGATGATGATGAGCTTGGAATCCTGCCCACCGATTTCGAAAACCGTCCGCACATCAGGAACCCGGGTGATGGCGGCCACAGCGTGGGCGGTGATTTCGTTTTTCACGATGTCGGCGCCCACAATGACCCCGGCCAGGTGCCGGGCACTTCCCGTGGTGCCCACACCCCGAATGACCCCTCCCTGGGGCATGCGGTGCTCGATGTAGCGCAGACCCTCTTTCAGAGCGGCGATGGGGTCGCCGCTTGTCCTGAGGTAACAGCTTGCCAGGATGCGCTTCTCTCTATCCATGAGTACGAATTTCGTGGTCACCGAACCCACATCAACTCCGAGAAAGAGATCCATTCCGTTTCAGCCCCCGTTTTTTCTCCTGTTTTCTCCGTTCGAGAACATCCACAAAGGCCTCCACCCTGGTGACGAGCCCTGCCTCTCCTGAGTGCTCGTCGATGGCCAGGTGGAGCACCGGAAGGTCGAGGTCCCGGCTCACCGCCTGGAGCACCCCTTTGGCCACAATCTCTGGCATGCAGGTGAAAGGATACAGGTGCACCACCCCGTCAAAGCCCTCTCGGGCATAGCGGATGGCGCTCCCCACGCTGTCGATGCCCTCTCCCCCCACAAACCGCCTGAGGTAGGGTTTGGCAAGTTCCCAGGCTTCGAGTTTCTCCCGGGAGCGGGTGAGGGGCCGAAAGGTGTGGAGAACGTACTCCACCGTTGAAACCGAGTTGTGGACGTAGACTCCAAGGTCGCCAAGGAGCTTCTCCACGTTGAAGTTCACCCGCGTCTCCTGGGCGATGTACACCTCCCCGACAATCCCCACCTTCAGGAAGTCTTTTCTCCCATTCCGGGGGAGGGCATTGAGTTTCTCCAGGGCGTCTGTTTTGAGCGCCTCGAGTTCTCCGAAAGTCTTTACTTGTCGCAGGGCTTCAATGGTTCCATCGATGACCCGGTCGAGTTCCTGAGGGTCCCTCACCTGGCAGCGCAGTGCCCGCCGGTGGGTTTCAAGTTCTTCGGTGAAGCGCAGCACCGCAAAGCTCAGACGAGCAACCCGGACGATTTCGGGCAGGAACAGCCGTCCCCCCGTCATGGCCCGGAGGGCCGAGAGAAACGACCACACCCCATACCGGGGATGGTCTAAAAGGACAAACCGCACCCTGTACCCCAGATCTTCAAGAATGATTCGCTGGATCTGCCCGTAGTATCCGAAGCGACACGGCCCCACGCCCCCAACCATGAAGATGGTGTCGGCCCCCTGCTCAATTGCCTCGATGAAGTTGCCCAGGGTCACCTTCAGAGGAAAACAGGCATTTTGGGGCGCGAGTTTCACCCCGATTTCGATGGTCTTCTGGGTGATTGGCGGAGGCGGAACGATCTCAATCCCCAGACTGGGGTAGAGAATACCCAGGGCTACGTCAAGGTGCAGAAGGTGTGGGAAGGTGGCTCGCATAGTGGGCGTTCCTCCACTCCATCATGTCCACAAAGGCCTCAAGGCGCGTCACGAGTCCTGCTTCCCCAGTGTGCTCGTCAATTTCCAGACGCAGGTAGGGGAAGGATTGTTTCTCCCGCTTGATGTACCGTTC
>APKF01000070.1 GCA_000353875.1 Candidatus Caldatribacterium californiense OP9-cSCG
CCGTAGTCGTTCCGTTCGGGGACCATGTCCGGAGTGATCACCGAGTACCCAAGGTCGTGGATTTTCCGCACGATGTTCATGTTGATGTAGCTGTCGCCAAGGAGGTACGGATGCCCCAAAAGCACAACCTGTTTTTCTCTTCGGGGGAGCATGGGACGATGGTCGATGAGGTTTTCAGGGAGAAACCCTTCCTGGAGCTTTCTCCGGTACTCCCGGTGAGCCTTTTCTGCACGGTTCAGGGCCCGGGCGATTTTCCGGTCATCCCGGGTGAATCGCCGCCCGATGGCCAGAAACCCCTCCCACCATCCCCGGATTCCCCGGTCCCGCATGTTGATTTCCTCGTCGATGATGGCTTCGCTTCTTACCTGAAAGAGATTCCGCACGAGATCAGGAAGCCCCAGGATTTTGGGACAGTTATACTCGTTTTTACGAAAGCTCACCATCCGGGGGATGAAGAGGGCATCGACTTTCCCAAGAAGAGCGTACGCATGTCCGAGGAAGACCTTCACGGGGAAGCAGATTTCCTCAACCCCGTACACAAGGCCGTGCTGGATGATGGCCTTGTTCGAGGGCGGGGAAATCACCACCTCTACTCCGAGTTCCTCGAGGAACGTTTTCCAGAGCGCAAAAAAGCGGTAAAACAGCAAACCCCGGGGAATGCCGACGCGCATACCTCTTCCTCCTAATGGTGACGCTACTTTATTATACCGTAGAACCAAGAAAAGACAAAAAGACTTCCCGGAGTCTCTCGAGTTCCGCGATGCTCACGCACTCTCTCTCTGAGTGGGCCAGGGCGAGATCCCCCGCGCCGAAAACCACGCTTGGAACCCCGCGCATGGCAAGATACGTCGCGTCGGTCCAGGAGGGCATCCCCGCGTACACCACGCCCCTTGCGTCGACCTGTTCCAGAG
>APKF01000071.1 GCA_000353875.1 Candidatus Caldatribacterium californiense OP9-cSCG
GTAACTCGACTCGCCCCCCTCGATTTTCCCCAGCATCAGACGGAGGGGAGGGACGAAGAGGGGATGCTGGGCAAAGGAAGCCACGATGTTCTCGCATTCCCGGGCTACCTCCATGGCCAGCGCGATGGCGTACTGCGCCGCATGGGGATATGCTCCATGGCCGCTCAGGCCCTCGACGAAGAACCGCACCTCCACGTCTCCGGCCAGGGCCACGCAGAGGCTGAAACTCGTAGGCTCAAGGACCAGAGCGCCCTCAAAGGGCCTGTGGGGTTCGAAATGCCAGGAGCCTGCTCCTGTGGTTTCTTCCTCAGAGAAGAACACGAGTTCTGCGGGGCTTGTGGTACGCTGCACGGCATCAAGGAGCGCCGCAATCTGTCCCCGGGTGTCCAGGACCCCGGCACCGAAGACAAAGCCATCCCGCACGGTGAAATCCCGCTTTCTTCCGGCGTAGTGCACGTCCACGTGGGTGGCGACAAGAAACGGCGAGACCCCCCGCCGGGCGTAGAGGTTCCACTTCCCCGGGTCGTACTCCTGCCAGTGGAGGTCTTCGAACCCACAGTCCTCGAGGAATGAGGCAATCCACTGGAGCACCGGGAATTCCTCACCGCTTCCTCCGCCCAAAAGAAGGAGCTTCTCCAGAATCTCGAGGAGATACAGAGACCGTCACCTCCTTCACCATGCGGACCCATTTCCCGTACTGGCCGGATTTCTGGAAGCCCCGCCGGAGGTAGAACTGAATGGCGCTGTCGTTTTTCTCTCCCACCCAGAGGCCAATTTTCGTCCTTCCGGATCTCTTGAGGTACTCCAGGGCATGGGCGAAGAGGGTGCTGCCGATGCCTTTTCCCTGAAAGTCGGGATCTACAACGAATTCGTGGATCTCTCCAAAGAGTTCCCCGTCCTCCCACCACCGGGAATGCACGCCGATGAATCCGGCAATGCGTTCCCCAAGACGGACCACGAAGAACCCCTCTGGGTCCCCCCGCCACAGCCAGCGGATGTACCCTTCAATGCGCTGGGGGAGATGGTAGCCGTATTCGGGAAGCACGGCATAGGCTCGCTGGTAGAGGGAGACGAGTACCGGCATCGCTTCCTCGAGTTCTTTTTCCGTGAGGGTCGTGATGCAGAGCTCCTCCATAAATGATCCACATCACCATTATAGAAAGCCTGCCGGCAAAAGTACACACCCATTTTCATCAAAGGCGCAGGCGCTCGCGGAGCCTTCGGGCGATCGCGCTTTCGAAGGTGAAGAGATACGCCTCAAGGGTTTCTCTGTGGTGGGCAAAAAGGAGCGGAGCTGCATTCCGCACTGTATTGCGAAAGAACGGTTTTTCTAGGATGCCGGGGAGTTCCCGGTTGGGCACGGCTTCAAGGGCAAAGGACACCCCGGATGCCTCGAAAGCCTCCTCAAGAAGGCGACGGAAAAGGTCGGGGTCTTCCGGGGCGATGACCTCAAGGAGCGCGGGGAATCCCAGATGCGCCGAGAAGAGGTAAAGCGCTCTCCAGTCTTCCGGGAAAGAAGGTAAGGAGTCCGGGTCGCGACAGGAGAACCCCAGACGGTAGCCACCAATGGTACGGGCAAGGAGAATATGGAAGGAAAGATCAGAGTCCCCTTCCGGAACCCCGGGGAACAGGACGTGGAAGTCTACCCCCCGGCGGTGGAGTTCCTCAGCAAGGAAAAAGTGCGCTTCGGGAGGGAGTTTTTCGAAAGATACACCAAGGTCGAAGGGAATATCCTGGCTTTCAAGGAACGCGAAACCCTCCTCCAGGATGTCAAGAAGCGGAAAATAGGCAAAAAGTATTCGCAGGCAGTGCTCTTCAGGGAAGGAGAGCACGAAATCCTGCGAGAAACGAAAGCTCCGGTCACAGTAACGCTTCCAGGCCTCTTTTTCCCGGGAAGAAAGACGGAAGAAAGCCTCTTTGAGCTGTGCTCTTTCCCAGGTGAACACCTCTTTCCTTACGTGTCCTTCGCCCTCAAGGATGTACACCGTGTACCCCAGAGACGACGCTTCTTTGAAAAACTGCCAGGCTTCTTCCTGGGAGAACACCCCGAACTTCCCCCGTCTTCCCCCTGCAAAGGCACCCCAGAGGGAGGACTGCAGGGCTTTTTCGAGTTCCTCCCTCTTTCCCTCGGCGGCACATGCTCCGGAAAGTGGGAAAACCCCCTTTTCCCAGAGGGCGCCAAAGACCAGGGAGAGGAGTGCGGGGCTCTCCTCCACCACACCCCAGGAGACCTCCCCGCAGAGTGTCGTGGGGGTGAGTTCCGGGATGACATCCCGCAGGCTGAGGGCATTGCCCAGGGTGAAGGGGAAAACGGAGAGCCTCTTCCCCTGAAAGTCCAGGGTCACGAGCTTTCCTTCAAAGGGAGGTTCTTCCAGGGAGAGGACACCGAAGTACTGGGCTTCCCGGGATTCGAGGGGAAAAAACACCCGGTCTTTTCCAGAGAACACAAAAGAAAGACGGAGTTCCTGTCCCAGACGTTCGGCAATCTGGCGAATGCTCTGCTCCAGTTCCGCAACCATCCTAAAAGGTGAGGTGCTCTATGACCGGAATGCCTTTCTCTTCGAGGATGCTCTTTGCCGTTTCGAGGTCCTCCACCCGCAGAACGACATAGGCCCGGTCTCCTTTTGGGGAAACAAAGGCGTAGAGGTACTCGATGGAGATCCCGGCCTTTGTCAGGACTTCAACGACGTCGCAGAGCCCTCCGGGGCGGTCCTCCACGCCTACAGCGAGGACCTCGGTGAGCGTGGCGGCAAAATTTTCCTCCTTGAGTCTGGCCACAAGGTCTTCGGGGTGTTCCACGATGAAGCGCAGAACACCGAACTCTGCCGTATCGGCCAGGGACAGGGCTCGCAGGTTAACGTTCCACTCCTTGAGCCTTTTGAGCACCGCGTAGAGACTTCCCGGCTTGTTCTCGAGGAACACTGAAATCTGCTTCATGTCATCCCCTCTTTTTTCCGCAGGTCCACGACCCGTCTGGCTTTCCCTTCGCTTCGAGCCAGGGACTTGGGTTCTAAGAGTTTCACCTCGCAGTGGATGTTGAGCTCGGCTTTGAGGCGCTCCTCAATCTGCTTTTTGAGGCGTTCCAAAACTTTTACTTCGTCAGAGAAGAACTGGGGTGCCACCTCCACCTGGACCTCGAGGAGATCGAGGTAGTTCTCCCGCCGGACCACAATCTGGTAGTGGGGCTCAACACCGTCAAAACTCAAAAGGACGCTCTCGATTTGAGAAGGATACACGTTCACCCCCCGGATGATGAGCATATCGTCGGTGCGAGATGCCACCCGCTTCATGCGCACAAGCGTTCGACCGCAGGAACACGGCTCGTACATGAGGGCAGAGAGGTCTCCGGTGCGGTAGCGAATGACCGGGGTACCCTCCTTGGTGAGGGTGGTGAAGACGAGTTCTCCCACCTCCCCCGGGGGCAGGACCTTTCCCGTCTGGGGATCGATGACCTCAGGAAGGAAGTGGTCTTCGGAAATGTGGAGGCCACACCGCGCTTCACACTCAAAGGCCACTCCGGGCCCGATGACCTCGCTGAGCCCGTAGATGTCACAGGCCCTGATGGGGAGATTCCGCTCAATTTCTGCCCGCATTTCCTCCGACCAGGGTTCGGCCCCAAAAATCCCCAGGCGGAGCTTTGTCTTCCCCCAGTCGACACCGTTTTCTCGGGCAACCTCGGCAAGGTACAGGGCATAAGAAGGGGTACAGCAGAGTACTGAAACCCCGAAATCCCGCATGATCTGGATTTGCCGAAGGGTGTTCCCGGTGGACATGGGGACAACGGTGGCGCCGAGTTTCTCCGCCCCATAGTGAACGCCAAGGCCCCCAGTGAAAAGGCCGTACCCGAAGGCCACCTGGATGACGTCTTCAGCTGTAGCCCCGCAGCCGCACAGCGTCCGGGCCATGAGTTCGGCCCAGGTGTCGATGTCCTTTCTGGTGTAGCCGACGACCGTTGCCGTTCCGGTAGTTCCGGATGAGGAGTGGATGCGGACGATGTTCCGCATGGGCTCGGCAATGGCCCCGAAAGGATACGCCCGCCGGAGGTCGTCCTTGGTTGTAAAGGGGAGGTACTTGAGGTCCTCAAGAGAGCGGATGTCGTATACGTTCACTCCGGCGTCCTCGAGTTTTTTCCGGTAGTATGGGAGGCTGTGGTATGCCCGAATGAGGACCTTTTTGAGGCGGTTGAGCTGAATTTTTTCCATCTCCTCCCGGGGCAAAAGCTCAAAATATTCATCCCAGAACGTAGGCGTCACCCCCTTCCTTTTTTCACTGTGTACAATACAATAAAGACAGCGAAAAGGGAAGAGGAGAAAGGCAGGAGTGGGAAGATGCAGGAGCTCCGACTCATCTGGAGAAACGGGAAACTCGTTGACTGGAAGGAAGCAACAACCCACGTTTTGACTCATGCGCTCCACTACGGGACGGCAGTCTTTGAGGGCATTCGCTGCTACAAAACACAAAAAGGCCCGGCCATCTTTCGCCTCAAAGAACACGTGCGACGCCTCTTTGACTCTGCCCACATTATCAAAATGAGCATTCCCTACACCCCCCGGGAGATTGAAGAAGCCATTGTGGAGACCGTGCGGGCGAATGAGGTCGAGGAGTGCTACATCCGCCCAGTCGTTTTCCGGGGGTATGGCGAGATGGGGGTGGATCCAAGCCGCTGTGAAGTGGATTGCGCCATTGCTGCCTGGTGCTGGGGAGCCTATATGGGGGATAAGGCCCTGAAAGAAGGGATTCGGGCCAAGATTTCCTCCTATGTCCGCATTTACGCTAATTCCGGTTCTCCCCGGGCAAAAACGAGTGCGAACTACCTCAACTCTGCTTTAGCCAAGGTGGAGGCTAAAGAGCTCGGGTACGATGAGGCGATTCTCCTTGACGCCCACGGCTTTGTAGCGGAGGGAAGTGGAGAGAACATCTTCTACGTGAAGGACGGCGTCCTCTACACGCCGCACCCCTACTCCATCCTCCTTGGGATCACGCGCGACACGGTCATGCGCCTTGCCGAGGATCTCGGCATTCCCGTGCGGGAGACACTCTGTACCCGGGATGACCTCTACCTTGCGGATGAGGCGTTCTTCACGGGTACTGCTGCGGAAATCACTCCCATTGTGGAAATCGACGGGCGCAGGATTGGCGAAGGAAAGCCCGGGCCCGTCACCCGGAGACTCCAGGAGGTGTTCTTCCGGGTGGTTCGAGGAGAGGAGAAGAAGTACGAACACTGGTTGACCTATGTCAACCCGTAGAGAGGAGGAAGGAATATGTGCTACGTGGGACCGCTTTCAGGAGCCATCATCACCTCGATTCTCTGGAAGCGGACAAAAAGCCTCAGGGTGTTCTGGCTCAACCTGCTCTTTTGGGGAGGGGCGCTCTTTGGGGTCATCGACCACCTTCTAAACGGTGAGCTCTTTCTCATTTCGGAGGACGTCTCCCGGGACCTTCTCATCGGTGGCGTGATCACCGGCGCCATCCTCGCTGCATGGGGTGGCGTGCTGTACGCTTTTCGGAAGCGCCCTGAGCTTTTGAAGACCCTCTCATCTTGAAATGTTCCTGCCCCGGAATTCCGGGGCAGGCAAATCCCTTTCGCCGTGGCCTTTCTCCTTTTTCTCTTTCACTTCTTCGTCGACTGGGCGAGTTCCTTTCCGGCACCGCTTGGCCCGTATTTTGTGGAGCACTACCACCTGAGCACGAAGACGGTATCTGCGGCCATCACGGCTTTAGGGTTCCTCGGGTCGCTCACCCAGCCCCTTTTTGCCCTCTGGGCCGGGAGGATGAGTAACCACCTCCTGAGCCTCTATCTCTCCCTCTCCGGCGTTGCCCTGGCGCTTTCGCTTTTTGCTTTGCCGCTCTCTTTTGTTCTGCTTTTCGGCGCCTTTCTTTTGCTTTTCCTCGCGAATGCCTCTTTCCATCCTGTGGGGGCGGCGCTTTCGGGGATGCGGGGGAACGCCTCCGGGGTGGCACTCTTTACCGCCGGAGGCATTGCAGGGGGAGCCGTAGGGCCGCTTTTCATCACCTGGTTTGCCTCTCGCTTCTCCCTTTCTGCCATCGTCTGGGTGGTTCTTTTGCTCTGGGGGCTTTTGAGTTTTGGTTTCTGGAGGTTTCGGGGAATTAGCCTTCGCATTCCCCATGCAGAGTTTTCCTGGCGCCTTTTCCGGGCGCTCTTTTCAGTGTTTCTCCTTGTGGGCATTCGCACCTTCTTTATGTCCCTCTTCCACACCTTCCTCCCCCTCTACGTGGCGACCTTTGCGCCTTTCATCCTTGGGGGGATGCTTCTGTCCTTTGGGGTGCTCGTGGGGTTTTTCGCCAACTTCCTCGGCGTGCGTCTTGCCTGGGTTTTCCCCATCTGGGTGGTGAACTTTCTCTCCTTCATCGGTCTTGGGGTGGGGCTCTTCTTCCTTCCGGGGATGCGGAGTATCCCTGGACTTTTCCTCCTCTCACTCAGCGCCGACTTTTCGGCCTTTCTCACCATGAGCGTCAACGTCCACGAGGCTCAGGAAATCCTTCCGGAACACCGGGTTTTTGCTTCTTCAGTGGCTATGGGACTTGCCTGGTCTTTTGGGAATCTCCTGAGTTTCCTTTTTGCCAGTGCTTTTGGAGATAACGTTGCGTTCGTGCTTAGGACAGTGGGTGTCCTGGGGATGGTGGTGGCCCTCTTCCTTCTTTTTGTACGTCCTCTCCACGCAGAGAAGGGGTGACAGGGATGCTGCGGCGGTTTCTTCTCGGTCTTTTGCTGATTTTTGGTTTTGGCATGCTGGCTTATGCCGGGGTGCTTCCTGAGCTTCGGGGTGTCTGGATTGACGTGCGGAGCATTCCGGGGGATGAAGCGGGTGTGCGGCACATGGTGGAGCGGCTTTCCCGGGCGCACTTCAACGCTCTCTTTGTGGAATCCTTCTACCGGGGGGAGACCGTTTATCCTTCGGAGTTCCTTGAAAGCACCGGCCTTCCTGC
Source organism: Candidatus Caldatribacterium californiense OP9-cSCG (assembly GCA_000353875.1). Lineage (GTDB taxonomy): Bacteria > Atribacterota > Atribacteria > Atribacterales > Caldatribacteriaceae > Caldatribacterium > Caldatribacterium californiense. Next base: position 6,949 of record APKF01000071.1, read on the forward strand.
GCAGATGGAGCATTTCAGGCACCTCGGGTTTGACCCCCTCAGGGTGTTCATCGAGGAGGCCCATCGGCGCAACATGCAGGTTCATGCCTGGTTGCATATGTTCTACGTGGGGCTTGATGCACCGGGACCCGTGCTTTCGGCTTTTCCCCGGTGGGCGGCCCGGAATCGGGATGGGTCGTCCGGGTACACCCAGGGGAACAAGCGGTTCTTTTTCGTGTGCCCCCTGCATGAGGGGGTGCTCGAGTTCTATAAGGGACTTCTTGGGGAGGTTGTGGAACGCTACGACCTTGACGGGGTACACCTTGATTACTTCCGCTTCCCCGACCCCACCATCGCCGATACCTGTTACTGTGAAGTTTGCCGTCAGGCGTTCCGAAAGGTAAAGGGGTTTGATCCCCTTGCTCTTGATCCGGTGAAAAACTTTGAGGCCTACCGGGAGTGGGTAACCTTCAGGGCAGAAGGGCTTTCGGACTTTGCCGCTTCCCTTTCGGCACACCTCCGTCGCCTCCGGCCGGAGCTTCTTCTCTCCTGTGCGGTGAAGCCCTTCGGGTTTCCCCTTGAGGGGTATCCCGGATTTTTGCAGGACTGGCCCACCTGGGGAAGGAAGGGGATTTTCGATTTCCTCGTCCCCATGACCTACAGTTCCCGACCGCAGGAATTTGAGGGGATGCTGCGATGGGTCCGGACGTTCCTGCGGGGGGTCCCGTTCTGTGCGGGGGTGTGGTGCATGGGGATGGATGCGGCCACCGTTTTCGAGGAAATCCAGAGAGCTCGAAAGCATACCCCCTGTGGCGTTGTCCTTTTCGCCTATCCCTACCTTGGAGATGACCTTCTTGCTGCCCTTTCCCGGGATGCTTTCGCTACTTTTTCCCCACCTCCCGGGAAGGAAGATTTTCCTCATCTCGTCTTTTCGCCCCTTGACCCTCAGGATTTCCTTGAGAAACGCCGGACCATAAGGGCAAAGAGGGTGGATGAGCCTCCTGTGGTGGATGGGGTGCTTGAGGAACTCTGGCAGGAGGCGGACTGGCAGGGAGATTTTACCCTCATCGTGGGAGGGAAGCCCTCCCGGGACACGAAAATCGCCGTTCTTTACGATGAGGAATGTCTCTATGTGGCCTTTGTCCTCTGGGGGGCATCGCGCGAGGGGAAAATCACCCAGCGCGACGGCCCGGTGTTCTACGACGACTCGGTAGAACTCTTCCTCGACCCCTGGGCGAGCCGGAGCTTCTTCTTCCAGTTTGCAGCGAACCTCCTCGGGACGCAGTACGACGGCTCTTCCTTCCTGGGAGCCCGTTTTGACGGAACCTGGCAGGTGGGTGTGGCAGAAACGGTGGGGGCAACGGTTGTGGAGATGGCCATACCCTTCAGAACGCTTGGCCGGGGTACTCCCCGGGTGGGGGAGTGCTTCGGGGTGAACTTTTGCCGGAATGACCTGACACAGGGAGAATTCTCAACCTGGACAGAAATGCCTGGAATCTACGGGGCCTCGTTCTTTTTCGGAGCCCTGGAATTTGGGCCCTAAGAAACACCTATAGGGGAGCCGCCTCTCTGCGGGAAGGCAGCCCCCCTATAGGTGCAAGGAGGGGATTTTCGCTCGTCAGAAATCTTTTCCTGAACTCCAGGAGATAATTATAGAGGGTTTCCCCCACCTGTCAAGGGGGTGGGGAGAATTTTTTAAAAAATTTTGGAAAGCATCCGGTGGCCGAAGAAATCGAGTCCCTCTGGCTTTCCAGAAAAAGAAGAAGCGTGCTATATCTTTCCCCTTGTTTTTCTGTACCTTAGTATGGTAGTATACAAAAAGAAAGGAGCTGATTCCGCGTGCGTGTTGTCGCCTTTGGAGAGGTTCTCCTTCGCCTCACCCCTCCAGGGTTTACCCGGATTGTCCAGGCCGAAACCTTTGAGGTCACCTATGGTGGTGCCGAAGCCAATGTGTGTGCCTTCCTTGCTCAGATGGGCATTCCAGCGTCTCTCGTGACCAGGCTCCCCCAGAATCCTCTCGGGGATGCGGCACTCTGGCATATCCGCCGTTTTGGCGTGGGCACAGAGCACATCGTGCGGGGTGGCGAGCGGATTGGTATGTACTTTTTCGAGCGCGGGGTCTCGCAGCGCCCTGGAAAAGTCATCTACGACCGGAGGCATTCGGGCTTTGCCTGTGCCAGGAAAGGAGAATTCTCCTGGGAAAGAATTCTTGAGGGAGCTTCGTGGCTGCACTCTTCAGGAATTACCCCCGCTCTGGGGGGCGAGTTACCCGGGATCCTCGAAGAGGCTTTCCGTGTGGCCAGAAAACTCGGCGTGACCGTGAGTTTTGACCTGAATTACCGGGAAACACTCTGGAGTCCGGAAATGGCAAGAAGCACGCTCTCTCCCCTGATGCCGTATGTTGATGTTTTCGTGGGCAACGAACACCAGGTGAGGGAGGTCTTTGGTTTTTCCTGTAATGGAGAGCGACGGGAGTACCTTCCTCACTTTGCCCGGGAACTCCACGAACGTTTCGGTGTAAAGACCGTTGCCCTGACCTTTCGGGAGGGGAGTCTTGCGCATCTGAGTCGCATTGGCGCCATGCTCTCCGATGGGAAGACCGTCTGGTTTTCGCGAATGTACGAAGTGGCCGTTGTTGAGAGCATCGGCGCCGGAGACTGCTTTACTGGAGGGCTGATATTCGGAATGCTCCGGGGGTTTCCTCCCGGAGAGTGCCTTGAGTTCGCCGTTGCCGCGTACTGTCTCAAACACACCGTTCCCGGGGACTTCAGCGTTCTGGGCTTCGAAGAAATCCAGCATCTTGCCCTGGGAATGTTCTCCCCTATGACCAGGCGATAGGAGGTGTGGCAGCGATGTGGAAGGTGGTTTTTCGCTGGTTTGGTGAAGGGCACGATCCGATTCCTCTTGAGTACATCCGCCAGATTCCAGGGGTTGAGGGTATTGTCAGCATGCTCATTGATGTGCCCACGGGAGAGGTCTGGCCAAAGGAACGAATTCTCGCTCTCAAAAAGACCATAGAACGGCATGGTCTCACTTTTGAGGTTGTAGAGAGCGTCAACGTTCATGAGGATATCAAGCTCGGCCTGCCGTCTAAGGACCGGTATATTGAGAACTACAGGGCAACACTCCGGCATCTTGCAGAGGCGGGAATTCGGGTAGTGGTCTACAACTTCATGCCCATGTTCGACTGGGTGCGGACGGACCTCTGGAAAGCGCTTCCTGACGGTTCAAAGACCATGGCGTACGACCATCGGGTGCTTGCCGGTCTTTCGCCCCAGGAAATCATCGACCGGGTGAAGCGTGACGGCCGTTCCTTTGCTCTCCCCGGTTGGGAGTGGGAACGCCTGGAAGAGATTGAACGCTTTTTCGCGCTCTACAGGGGTATGGACGAGGAGAAACTTTTCGCCAATCTCGTGGATTTCTTGAGGGCAATTGTCCCGCTGTGTGAGGAGCTCGGGATTTTCCTTGCCATCCATCCCGATGACCCCCCATTCAGCGTTTTCGGACTTCCCAGGGTTGTGACCGGCAAAAAGCAGATGCTGCGCCTGCTTGAAGCTGTAGATAGCCCGGCGAATGGTCTTGCCCTCTGCACCGGGTCCCTCGGGGTTCTCGAAGACAATGACATCCCTGATATGATTCGAACCTTTGGGAGGATGGGCCGGTTGCATTTCGTGCACCTCAGGAATCTGAAGAGAACCGGGGATCGGTCGTTCCACGAGGTCGCCCATCCCTCCTTCTGCGGATCTCTGGATATGTTTGCCATCGTGAAGGCTTTAGTGGAAATTGGGTACAGCGGCTATATGCGACCGGACCACGGACGGATGATCTGGGGAGAGGAGGGGCGTCCGGGATACGGCCTCTATGACCGGGCCCTGGGCATCGCCTATCTTCTGGGGCTGTGGGAGGGAGTGGAACGAATGCGTGAGGAGGTCTCTCGAAGCAGGGAGAGGTTCGTGGTGGCCTCTTCCGAGAATCCGTGATCTGGGCGGGGTGTCGGTTTTGTTTGACCCTTCGGATGGGAAATGGTATAACAAGTCATCCTTAACGAAAGGAGGGGCGAGGATGCAAAGGATCCTGTCCCTGATTCTGACTCTCCTGGTAGTATCCGCTCTGGTGGCCACAGGGTGCAGTGGAACAGGTGGAACCCAGCCGCCCGGTCCGGTTCAGCCAGCGATGTGCACGCTGCGGGGTTCAGTCGACTTCTCCATACGTGTGGGGATACGTCTGGGTGAACGGGATGAACACAGGTGTATACCTTGACCCCATGGGCGTGGCGCAGGTAGGTCAGTACCCTTGTGGCCAGCAGGTGAGCGTGCAGATTGTCGATGAATTCGGTCAGTTCAGTCATATTGAAGTCGTCACCATGGTCAGCCCGGTGACCACGCTGAACTTCTCCTGGTGGTAATGAGAGCGCACCGGGGTGGAAGACCCACCCCGGGTTCTGACGTTGTACTTTTTCTTTCCGGTAACGCAAGTTGCCGGTGCCTTTCTCCTCCAGGCTTTCTGCTGCGTGTTTGGAAAAAGGAGCTTTCCTGACCCCGCGCTTTTTCTCAGGGATGGTCCTGATAGGCACGAGAGGACCCTATGTGTAACCCTGTTTCCAGGGTTCTTTTTGTCTTTTCAGCCTTTGTGCCTGGACCGGACGCGGCAAGAGGAGAAAATGTCGTCGACCTCCGGTAGTGCAAAAACCCCCGGGGATCGACGACACTTCAAAAAACTCCTCTGAACC
>APKF01000072.1 GCA_000353875.1 Candidatus Caldatribacterium californiense OP9-cSCG
CTCTCTTTCATTCCTCAGGGTATAATCAGAGCTGTATTTCAGGAAAATACGGACGACCAATGCGGCCAAAGAAAGAAGCGTCTCCTGAGGGGTTGTATTCGTTTTCCGAGCTCGAACGAGAGGCTCCTTCTCTTGAGGGTGTTCCCACGGGAGTGCCAGGGCTTGATAACCTCTTCTTCCGCTTAATCTGGAAGGATGAAAAACCTCAAAGGGTTCCTCTCCCGGGATTCCCCGCTTTGCCGTGGTGCATCTCACCGGAGTCCCCGACACGGGAAAGTCGCTCGTAGCCGAGCAATTCGCCCTCGCCCAGGCCCAGAGGGGAGAGAAGGTGCTCTTTGTCACCGTGGAGCTCCCGGGTCCTTTTCTTGTGCAGAGCGTTCGGGAGCGGGCAAAATCGCTGGGTGTCCCCTGGGAACAGGTCACAGAGAATATTCTCTTGGCCGATGCCGCTAAGCACGCTGAGCTCCGGGACGATGTGCTCGCTCTTTCTTCTCTTGTGGAGAGTGTAGTGCGGCGCCACAAAGTGCGGCACGTCGTCATCGATTCTATCACCGGTCTCTATGAAGGAAAGGAAATGACAGCCAGGAGTATCGTGAGAAAGCTCTACCATACGGTGAAATCCCTTTACCAGACGGCGCTTTTCATCTCCCAGAAGCGTTCTAGCCACGAAGAAACTTCTGCAGAGGCTGCAGGAGGCTATGCCGTTCCTCACATTGTGGATTGCACCATCGTCCTGTCCAAGTTCGTTGTGACAACAAAGCAGGCAAGCAGCGCCTATGGAAAGGCCATTGGAGATGTTGTGCGAACGTTGCGGATTGATGGATGCAGGGTTTGTGGGCATGATACGAGGACATATCTTGCGGAAATTGATGAAAAGGGCATATTTTCTCTGAAGGGACCACTCTTTCAGGAGGGGGGAGGGAACGATGAAAGAAGTGTCTCTTGAGAGTTTTGGCAAATTCCGGAGCATCGTTGAGGAAGAG
>APKF01000073.1 GCA_000353875.1 Candidatus Caldatribacterium californiense OP9-cSCG
GGGGGCCGAGGAAGATTGTTCTGTACCAGCGTCTGACCTGGGTTTCTTCGCTCCTTGAGGCAGCCCTGGTTCTTGTGCTTCATAGAGTTTTCGGGCGAACAGCAGAAGAGATTGCCGAAGAACTCGGCATCAGCGTGCAGACTGTGCGGAACATCCTGCGAGCAGACCCGGAGAAGGCGTTCCAGTATCTTGAGGAGAAAATAATAAAAGAAAAAGAAGAGGAGGACGTCGAGATGAAGGGTGTCCATATCGCCGGTGGTCTAGCAAAGAAAGCTTTTGAAGAAATCGAGGCACGAGGGTGGTAGGATTTCCGGCTGTTTATGCCCTGGAAAAGCACTTACTGTTTTGGCTTTTCGGTCCTTGAGGTCATCATCGGCCTTTCTCTCTGTACCCTGCTTTTAGCACTGGGAGTTCCTTCTCTTTCCCGCCTTCAGGGAGAATCCGTTCTTCTGGGAACGGCTCAGCAGATAGCGAGTATCATACGTCTTGCGCGAATTGAGGCTCTTGAGGCAACAACTCAAACAAGGATCATCTTCGATGTCGCAGGAAATCGTTTCCTCTTCCGGGGGAAGGAGGGAAAAACCAGAATATACCCCGTACCGGAGGGCGTCGCGCTGTACGCAACCAATTTCCCCTCTAATGAGCTTCGTTTCTCGCCCTCGGGAACCCCTCTGTGTGGGGGAACGGTTATCCTGAGAACGCCCAAAAAGCGGAAATACATTATTATCGCTCCGGTCACGGGAAGGGTGCGACTCAGTGACACACCGCCGCAATGACTCCGGTGCGACCTTTGTGGGCATTGCCGTTTCTCTAAGTTTGCTTTCGCTTCTTGTGGGTGTTGCTCTCCTTGAAGTCCGCACTCTTTCTGTGCTCAGAGTCTCGGCAGAACTCAAAACTCAAGCCCTGGTGCTTGCGGTGAACACCATGGAGTCCATAAAGAGTACAGGGTATCTTCCCCCGTCCCCGGTGGAAAACGGTGGGCTCATTGTCCAGTGGGATATCAGGGAGTTCTCACCCAAGACGTTACTCTGCGAGGTAACGGTCACCAAGGAAGATGGAGGGGAGATTCTTGCTCTTCGGACGCTTAAGAAACGGGGGATTCCTGCTCCTTGAGGCACTTCTCAGCATCACCATAGGAATCGTTATCATCTGCAGTGCTCTTGGAGTTTTCGTCCAGTGCGTTCGTTTTTTCTCCTCGACCCTCGAGCGGGTTGAGGAGAAGGAGCAGGCGCTTTCAGCACTCTACACGGTTTTCCATCTCGTACGATACGGGGATAACATTGCAGTCTCAGAAAACGGAAGAAGGTTCACCGTCCGTCTGAGGAATTCCACGCTTTCTGTATATGCATTTCGCGGCTCTCTTCTTCTGGCACACAAGGGGACTGCAAACCCCATCGCTGAGGGATGCACCGGTGTGGCATTTTCCCTTCTTCAGCACTCCCTGACTGCCAGGATTTCCTTTGCGAATGAGGTCTACACTCTCCAGGTCCTTCCGGGGTACTTCAAAAGGTAAGGAAAAGGGAAGCGTCGAGCTTGCCGTGTGCATCATGCTCACCGCAGCAGCCATGGTGGTCATCCTTCTTTCGCAGGAAATCGCCTTCCATGTTCGCACCATCAACGCATACCTCCGGGAATATCAGGAGGAGTACACAAGAGAGGGAGTTCTCGTCGAAGCCGTAACGCTACTTGAAGAAAAAGGGGAAGGGTTTGTAGCCACAAACCTTCCTTCATCCTTTGCTCCTTCCTATGCATTCACCATCACAAGTGATACAATTACTCTCACAAAGGATGGGGAGGTTGTGCTGCGCGCAGGCATTCGATGGGAGGGAAAGAAGCTCTCCGTGGTATACGCAGAGAACAATTTCGTTCGTCCCTTCTCCCAATAGGGTCATGCTTGGCATTGACACGGGATCGTACGCTCTGAAATTTTGCCTGAGTGAGGCGCAAGGCGAGGATTTTGCTCTCCGGAGAGTAGGGGAGTTTGTGCTTCTTTCGGAGAGGAAGGCTCCTCTGACAAGTGAAGGTATCCGACTCTTCTTTCAGCGTAACCGTCTTCCCAGGGAAGTTACCCTCTCCTTCTCCCACCCCCGGATGGTCTTCCAGCGGGTGAGTCTCCCCGAGATGTCCCAGGAAGAACTCGAGAATACCCTCCAGTGGGAGGCCCGTTCCCTCATACCTGACGAAGAAAACTTCCAGGTCAGCTGGAGCGTTGTCGGAAAGAACAGCGGAAAGATGGAGGTCCTTTTTGCCGCTGTTCCCCTCCAGGAGGTGGAAAGGCACGTCGATGTCTTCTCCAGGGCAGGAGTGCGGGTGGAGGCTGTGGAACCCCATGTCACAAGCCTTGTGAAGGGGTTTCTGGGTCTCCATCCGGAGTTCTTCGAACAAGCTTTCACCCTGGTGGACATTGGTTTCGAGAAAACTACTCTCATCTGCTTTGCCAATCACCACATTCTCCTTTCCCGGAGTTTCAGCTGGGGTATGAAGAGATTGTGGGACACCCTTTCAGAGGAGTTCCACCTCTCGCCTGTTGAGGCTTTTGAAGTTCTCCGGAGAGGAGAGGGCACTGCAGGAATTCCATATCAGCTGGAAGAGGCTATACCCCTAACTTCTCCGGATCTCGTTTCTGAACTCAAGCGTTCTTTCGCCTTTTTCCAGGCAGAATTTGGTGTTCGGGTTCTGGAGCAGGTCTTTCTTTCGGGGGGAGGCGCCCTGTGCCGTCCCCTCCGAAAACACGTTGCCCAGGGGCTCTCTCTCGACTTCCAGACACTGCGACCAATTACCCTGGGGAAGGATTCCATTGCCTCTGAACGATTTCTTGCTGCTTTAGGAGCGTCGCTATGGAAGTAAAGGTCCCATACCGGGTTACTCTGAACCTTCTGCCACGGAAGTACATTGCCCGGCGAACGCCGAACTGGGCTCGTCTCTTTTTCGTGGTCGTGCTTCTTGGCTTTTCGGCCCTCTACCTTTTCTCCTACGGGATATTAAGCCTCAGGGTGCAATCCCTAAAGCAGGAGATCAACACCCTTGAGCTCCGGGCTTCCCACCTGCGGGAGGAGGTGGAGAGGCTAAAGAAAGTTCAGGATGAGGTGACGAAGATTGAACAGAGGGTGCGTCTTCTAAAGTCGCTGATCGTTCGAGAGAAAGACTGGCTTCGCTTTTTCGCTATTCTTGGAAAGCACATGCCCCAGGACCTTGCGCTTTCTGAGCTTCGTTGCTCCCCAGAAAGGGTGGAGTGTCGAGGGCAGGCAACCACCGTGGCCAGTATTGCCAGCTTTATCGGAAGCCTCCTGCGATACAGGGATTTCTTTTCCTCGGTGGATTTTACGTCCCTCACCCTTGGGCAGGATAACCTCTACGAATTTGGGCTGATAATGGAGCTGAAAAGCCCATGAGGGACAGGGAACACTGGGTAGCGTACCTTGCAGTCTGGGCTGGTTGTCTCTTTACAGTTCTCTACTTTGTGCTTTTTCCCCTTCTGCAGCGAATAACAACCTTGGAAGAAGAGAAGAAGCGCCTTATCCAGGAGGTTACCGTCCTTCAGAGAAAGGTTGCGGAACTCCGGCACCTTGAGGAGCGTCTTCAAGAACTCGAGAACCTTGCCCGGACACTTTCACGACGCCTTCCTGAAGAGAAGGAAATCCCGGATCTCCTCATCACCATTGAGGACGCTGCCTTTCTCTCGCGCCTTGAGCTCCTTTCTCTAAAGCCAGAACCCCCAAAGCTTCAAGAAGGGTACACCGAACTTCCCTTTTCCGGTTCGGTCCGTGCTTCTTTTCAGAGTTTCCTCCTTTTTCTGAATTACCTCCGCCAGTCCCCCCGGCTCATCCAGGTTCAGGGGTTCTCCTTTGGGAAAGACCGGGAGGCCTTCAAGGCGGATTTTCTCCTCTCCACATACCTTCTTGGGGGAGGAAAGCCGTGAAAGAGCGGGAAACAGTCCTCGTTACCCTCCTTGCCATAGCCCTGGCAGCCCTTGGTGTTTTAAGCCTTCGTGTCATCGAAGGGTTGAATACCCCTACCTCCCTCGCCCAGGAGGGTGGCAAAAACCAGCCCGTCTTCCCTCTGCCAAAATCCGGAGAAACTCCAAAAGAACAGGAGGTCTTTCTTACACCTTTGAGCGAGGAGGAAATCACTGGCCTGCGAGACATCTTCTCCTTTGCCTCTCCTCCAATCCCCGAGGAATTGGAGGAGGCCACTCCTATTTTGGGGGGAAGCTCTGAAGAACTTGTTCCCGAAGAGACACCACCGTCAATCACTCTGAAGGGTGTAGTGCTCTCGCCCACGAAACAGGTGGTTGTGGTGGAGATGAACGGGGAAATTTTCTTCCTCACCCCTGAAAAGCCCTTGTCAGGAGAGCTCCGGTTGGTTAAAGTAGACAGAAAACAGGTTGTGCTTACATATCAGGGGAGGGAGTTTACATTTCCGCTCGAAAAGTAGCGTTCTGGGCACTTCTTCTGTGGAGTTTCGGACTTACCTCGGCATTTGCTCTGGAACTCAAGGATTTCTTCTTTCGGGCCAGCAACGTCGAAATCAAGCTCACCTTCAAGTTCGATGCTCCGTGCAACTGGGAAGATGTCTCTCCCGATCCCTATCATATCGCTCTTGACATTCAGGGATCGAGGCGGGGACTTCCTTACGCGGAACGCCCAATGAATGTTGGACCGGTGAAAAGCGTCATTTTTCGGGAAACTGAGAATGGTCTCCGCATCTGGATTGAGCTCAAAGCCCCGGTGTCCTACGAGGTCTATGACGAAGCCAATCGACGTCTGGTCAGTGTGCTCATCAAGGGTCCCTTTGCTTTGGGGGTGGAGGAAGAGCGGTTTTCCTTTGACTTCCGCGATGCGGACATCAAGGACGTACTCCTTGCCCTGGCTAAGGCCAGGGGTGTAAACATTGTGGTGGATGAGTCCGTTCAGGGAACCGTCACCCTGTCTTTCGAGAATCTGACCTTCGACCAGGCCCTAGGGTACATCCTCACCATGAAAGGCCTTGGTCAGGTGCGCCTCGGGGAGAACATCATCATCGCAGAAAAGCGGAAACTTGAGGAGAACTTTGGACTTCTTGAGGTGCGGAGATTCCCCTTAAAGAGCATGAATCCCGAAAAAGCCAAGGAAATCGTAAGTCTGGTCATCCCCCCTGAACGCATTGCTGTCGATACCACAGGCCGAGCCCTGGTTGTGCGGGGGAGGGAAGAGGAGTTCCGCAGGGTTCAGGATATCCTTGAAAAGATTGACGTAGCGCTGGAAACGAGGACGTTCTATCTCTCCAATAACATTTATGAGGATGAAAAACAGCTCGAGAAAATCCGGGAACTCCTGAAAATTGTTATCCCTGAAGAAGAACGAGTTAACTATGATTTCACCCAGAAAGCCTTTGTTGTCCGGGGAACAAAGGAAGAGCTGGAGGCCGTGCAGCAGCTCCTTGCAAACCTTGACCGGAAACTGCCGCAGATTATGATTGACGCAAAACTTGTAGAGATTAACCGGGAGAAAATCAAAGACCTTGGAGTCACGTGGGCTGTTGGCGGCAAGGAAGGGGAAATCACGTTTGGAGAACTCAGCCTTGGAGGGACCATGGAACGCCAGGACCTGGTGGAAATGACCATCAAGGCTCTGGAGAAGAAAAACCTTGCGAGGTTAGTCGGGAACCCCAGGATTCTCACGCTCAGTGGCAAAACAGCCACAATCCACGTGGGTGACTCCATCCCCTACCGGAACCTCGAAACAGATGAAGAGGGCCGTCTCATCCCTGGAGAGCTCCGGTTCCTTGAGGTAGGTATTACGCTCGAAGTCACTCCAGTCCTCACTCAGGAAGGGACGGTGGTGGTTCACGCAAAACCCGAGGTCAGTACCTACACTGAGCGGGAGTATGTCCTGGCTGGCTTAACTTTCAGAGATCCCCAAAAGAGCGTGAAGAATGCCGATACTACTGCACGTCTGCACCCTGGGGAAACCCTGGTCATCGGTGGGCTCATCCGGAGTGAGGATATTGAAAGAATTACTCGGATTCCCATTTTAAGCGAACTTCCCCTTGTCGGGAATCTCTTCATACTCCGGAGCAGAACCCACAAGGAGACAGAGCTCATTGTGTTCCTTACTCCCCATGTCATTGAGTACTGAAAGGCGTATCTCAGGAGGAAGGAAATGAGGAGAAAAAACCTGGTGCTCTGCGCCTTTTTGAGCGCGTGTTTCTTCCTCTCGAGTTGCGGTTGGTTTTCAGATAACCCCATGTTTCCCAAAGCCAAGGTGCGTATCACCGGAGAGGTCCTTGTGCCCTCCCTCTCTGCTGCCTCGGCTGAATCAAAAAACTGGGGATTGACCAGGTTTACCTTTACTCCCCTCAATAAAGTTGGGGTGAAAATCACTCAGTGCCGTCTTGAGTACAGGAAAACCGACGGAACCGTGCTTACTGCGCTGACACGAACCATAGGGACAAGCATTGATGTTATTCCTTCCCAAACGCCTATGGCTTCTGTTGCCGGTATAGAGGATGCTTCAGTAGCCTGGGAAGCTGACCTCCTGCCACCGGATGTGGAATCGTACATACGATCCAATCGCATTCCTGTGGTGATAGTGAATGTGACTTTCTCCGGTACGGACTACGCAACGCACGCGGTGAGTTACCGAGGTGGCGATTTTGGGTTCAGCATGCTTGAGGGTTTGCCCAGCGTGGACTTGGAGTTCTTCTGTACGATGGGCAGCGGTTGCGCATCCTGTGGCACCGAATCCTCGGTCCAGGTTGGTTGTGCCCTAAAGGTAGATGATGCCACAGTCATCAAAAAAGTGGAGTTCTCCATCAACGGCCAGTCTGCAGGGGTGGATACAACCCCACCTTTCATCTCCGAAAGAGTGGGGGTAAGCCTCAGCGATACTGTCACTGCTGTCGCTGCGGTTTACGACGTCAACGGAGGGGTATCAATAGCGACAAAGACTCAGAAGGCCAGTGAGATCTGCCAGATTCCCTCTCCATCGCCCCAAACCCCGGGAGGCTCGTAACCGGAGATACAGATTGTGCGCTGCAACATTGCTCTCATTGGCTTTATGGGCTGTGGCAAAACCAGTGTTGGCCGGAGAGTAGCCCAAAGAATTGGCTGGGAGTTCCATGACACCGACGCTGTCATCGAAAAAAGAGTGGGCCTCCCTATTCCCGAGATCTTTTCCCGTTATGGGGAAGAGTACTTCCGAGCACTCGAAACAGAGGTTCTTGCAGAGCTGGCCACAAGGCGTCACCTGGTTCTTGCCACTGGCGGAGGCCTTCCTGTGAAAGAGAGGAACAGAGAAATCCTTAAGGAGCACTTCTTCACCGTGTTCCTTCGGGTTTCCTTCCCCCTTCTCTTCGAGCGTATCCGGCGTAGCACCAACCGTCCACTTCTTAAAAAATACAGAACCCCTGAAGAACTCGAGGCGCTTTATTGGGCAAGGATTCCCTACTATGAGAGCGCCCATGTTATAATTGATGCGGACTTTCTCACTGAAGAAGAAGTCGCCGAGGAGATTATTCGCCGTGCGCGAGATTGTGGTGTCCTTACCTGAGGGAAGATCATACCGGGTATTCATCGACCCATCCCTCTTCCTCCGAGATGACTGGTTGCAAGAGGTTCCTTTCCCCTCCCGGCGTGGGGTGATTCTCACCAATAACCTAGTGAAGGTACTCCACGCTGAGCGGGTGCAGAGGTTTTTCGCGCAGCGGGGGTTTACCATTGATATCGTTGCCGTCCCCGACGGGGAGGAGTACAAAAACCTGGCCACGGCTGAAAAGGTATACCATGAGCTCCTTGCCCTTGACCTTGACCGGAAGTCCTTCCTCCTTGCCCTGGGAGGAGGGGTGATCACCGACCTTGCTGGTTTTGTGGCCTCGACCTTTCTTCGGGGCATTGCCTACTACCAGATTCCCACAAGTCTCCTTGCCCAGGTTGATAGCTCTATCGGAGGAAAAACTGGGGTGAACCTCGAAGAGGGGAAGAACCTTGTTGGCACCTTCTACCAGCCCTCCGGGGTCTTTATAGACCTCTCGTTCCTTGAAACGCTCCCGGAACGAGAATACCGGGAGGGTCTTGCAGAGGTGGCTAAGGCAGCATTCCTTGAGGGAGAGGATTTCACCACCTTTCTCCTTGAGCATGCTGAGGACATCCTCGGGCGAAAAGGGACTGTTCTTGAAGAGGTTATCGCAAGGTCCGTCGCTTTCAAGAAGGTGGTGGTTGAAAGGGATGAGAGGGAAGGGGGTCTCAGGAGTATCCTGAACTACGGGCACACCATTGGGCATGCTCTGGAAAAGACAACGGGCTACGGTGTGCTCCGCCACGGAGAAGCAGTGAGTGTGGGAATGAGAGGAGAAGCGCTCCTTGCGTGTGTCCTGGGAGTAAGTACCGAAGAAGTTTCCACCATCCAGAAGAGAGTGCTGGAGAAACTTGGACTTCCTCTTCGGGTTCCTCAGAAAATCAACCTGAACTCTTTCTTCTCTGCTCTGTGGAGGGACAAAAAGAGAGAGGGCCAGAAGGTACGATGTACGCTCCTTGCGGACCTGGGGAAACCGGTCACAGGAGTCGAGGTTGAGAAAGCAGAGATCCTCCAGGTACTTCCTGAAATTTGTGAGGTGGAAGGATGAAGTTGCTCTGTCTTCTTGGGCCAAATCTCAATCTCCTTGGGGAACGGGAGAAGGACGTCTACGGTCAGGTTTCCTTTGAAGAACTGGTGCAGCTCCTCAAGAAAGAGGCAGCACAGCGAGGTATAGAGCTCGAAGTTTTCCAGTCCAACCACGAGGGAGCACTCATCGACAAAATTCATGAAGCCCGGGGAAAGTGGGATGGTATTATCCTGAACCCAGGAGCGTATACGCACTATAGCATCGCCCTTCGAGACGCCATTAAGGCGGTGAACGTTCCCACCGTTGAAGTCCACATGTCGAACATTTACGCCCGGGAGGAGTTCCGTCACCGTTCGGTTACCGCCCCGGTCTGCTGGGGGCAGATCACCGGTTTTGCCCATCTTGGGTACATTCTGGCTATGGAAGCCTTTCTCTTGAGGGAGAGAAGCCGTGAACTTCCAGGGTCGTCTTGAAAAGTTGAGGAAAGCTCTTGAGGGTCCGCTTCTTGTTCTCTCCCCAGGGAATGTCTTTTACCTCTCGGGGTTTCGGGGATCTCTGGGTTTCCTCCTCGTATTCCCCGAGGGGAAAACCTTCTTTTTCTGCGATGGCCGGTATGCCATCCAGAGCAGGGAAGAACTGGCCGTCGAGGCGGAAATCGTGGAGTTCGAGCAGGATGCTGTGGCTTCCATCTGTGACGTTTTCTTTTCTCTTTCTTCCCGTACGAACCGCCTTTTTGTCGAAGATGTGGCCAGTGTGGGGTTTATTCGCCGCTTTGACGAGAAGAAGTGCCCGGTCATCCCCTGCCCCTCTCCGGTGAATGCTTTACGGGCGGTGAAGGACGAGACAGAGATTCAGACTATTCAAAGGGCCGTCACCATTGCCGAAGAGGCCTTCAGAGATGTTCTTCCCCTCATCCAGGAGGGAATTAGCGAACACGAAATCGCCGTGGAACTCGAATACCGGATGCGCAGGCGGGGTGGCGAAGCCATAGCTTTTCCGACCATCGTGGCCTCGGGGAAAAGGGCTGCCCTTCCTCACGCCCGCCCGACGTCCGGGAAGATAAAAAGGGGAGAATGGGTTCTCGTTGACTGGGGCGTGAGAGTTGACGGGTACTGTGCGGACCTTACCCGGGTTGTCCCATTGGGTAAGATTCAGGAGACATCCTTCCAGAGAGCGTTCTCTACCCTCCTCGAGGCTCAGGCTGCTGCGCTGGAACTCATCCGGGAGGGAGTGGAAGCGAAAACCGTGGACCAGAAGGTTCGAGAAGTTCTTCAAAAAAGCGGCTTCGAGCGGTACTTCATCCACAGCCTCGGTCATGGTGTGGGCATCGATGTTCATGAGGAACCCAAGCTCAGTACTCAGAGCACTGCTATTCTCTGCCGTGGTATGGTGGTGACCGTTGAGCCCGGGATATACTCCCCCGAGTGGGGGGGTGTGCGCTTAGAACACATGGTACTTGTGGAGGAAAAGGGTTGCAGGGTTTTGGACACACTTCCAGAAATCTTTGATGAGAAAGGAGGCGAAAACCGTGCCTGAGTACATTTCGAGCAACGACCTGCGGGTGGGAACCTGCATCGAGGTGGATGGAACACTATACGTTGTCACCGCCTTCCAGCATACAAAAGTCGGCAAGTGGGGGGCCATTGTCAAGGCAAAGCTGAAAGACCTCAACACCGGTCTTGTGGTGGAGAAGAGTTTTCGGGCCGGTGAGAAGGTTGCCCGGGCAGTCCTTGAGGGGAAACGGGCTCAGTTCATGTATCGTTCCGGGTCAGATTTCCACTTCCTGAACCTCGAAACCTATGAGGAGATCGTGCTCCCTGAGGAGGTTGTGGGAGACAACCAGGATTTCCTGGTGGAGAATCTCGAGGTCGAGCTCCTCGTCTATGAGGGGAGGTACATTGCGGTAAACGTCCCGCCCTTTGTCGACCTCGAAGTTGTGGACACTCCTCCGGGAGTTCGGGGTGATACGGCCTCTGGAGGATCAAAACCGGCCACCCTTGAGACGGGCCTGACCATTCAGGTACCTCTTTTCGTGAACCGGGGTGACCGGGTTCGTATTGATACCCGGACACGGGAGTATCTGGAACGGGTATAGGGAGTGGAATATTGAAAGGTTGCGAAATTCTCCTTGAGGAAGGAAAAGTTACGTATTCTTTCCGGGTGCTGCAAAAGCTCATAGAGCGCCTTCTCCAGGGCATCCCGGGGGTGGAATCTCTGGAGAAAAACCGGGAGGAGAGCATTCGTCTTGATTCCCGAGGAGACCTCCTCTCGGTGAATCTCTTTCTTATCCTGACCCTTGAGCGGAGAGTTCCTGAAACTGCATGGGAAATCCAGAAAAGGGTCAAGGAAAAAGTCGAGAAAGAGACCGCCCTGAGGGTTGACCACATTAACATCTACGTTCAAGGCTTTGCAACCGGCCATCTCTCGTCTTTCTCCCTCCAGGGAGCCTTAAAGACATGAGGAGGAAAGCCCGGGAACTCGCCTTGCAGGTCCTTTTCCAGAAGGACTTACGCCGGAAAGGAGTTGACGATATCCTTCCTTATACTCCTTTGCCGGCTTCCTGGGATGAGGACACGAGGGGCTTTTTCCTTACCCTGGTCAGAGGGGTGGAGGAAAAGGAGAAGGAAATCGACCGTCTGATTACAGAAATCGCCGAAGGATGGCCGCTGCACCGCATGGCAACCATTGACCGGAACATTCTTCGCCTCGCCACCTATGAAATTGTCTTCCTTCCGGAGATACCGGCGAGTGTCTCCATTAATGAAGCAGTGGAACTGGGGAAGAAGTACGGTACTGAGGAATCCGGACGGTTCATTAATGGTGTCTTAGGACGCCTCGTGCGGCACCTCGGGAAGAGCAAGGAGCTTGAGGAGGTCAAGGGGAATGGAAGTTGAAGAACTCCTGGCGCGGAATGCCAAGCTTGTTGAGGAATTCACGAAGAGCCATCTTTCCCGGGAGGGCGTACCATCGCTTCTCTGGGAGTCGGTGATATACGGCGCCACAGGGGGGAAAAAGCTTCGGGCTTCTCTCCTTTTTGCCACGGCAAAAGCCTACCACGTCGGCGAAGAAGAGGTGCTCCCTCTTGCCGCCGGAATCGAGATGATTCACTCGTTCTCCCTGGTGCATGACGATCTCCCCTGTATGGACAATGACGACTTTCGCCGGGGAAAGCCGAGTCTCCACAGGGCTTTTGGAGAGGCAATGGGAGTCCTTGCAGGGGATGCACTCCTTGTTGAGGGGTTGCGAATGTTCACGGAAAACCGGGAGTTCCGGCGTGCTTTTGGTGCCCGAAAAATCCTTGCGGTGCTCCAGGTGCTGCTTCGCGCCTTGGGAAACCAGGGGATGGTTGGTGGACAAGTTCTGGATCTCCTTTACCAGGGAAAAGAGGTCAGCGAGAGGGAAGTCCTCGACATGTACCGTCGCAAAACCGCCCTTTTCATCCAGGCTGCAGTGCTTTGCGGGGGCATACTTGGTGGTGCTTCCCGGAGGGAAAGGACCCTCCTTTCTCGTTTTGGCCTGCTTCTTGGAGAGTGCTTTCAGATAAAGGACGACCTTCTCGATGTGACCCAGGAAAGTACCCGTTTGGGCAAAACGGCGGGAAAGGACCTCATCCAGGAGAAGGCGACTCTCGTTCGCATTAAGGGCGTCCTGGAAGCTGAGAGGATGATGGAAGAGCAATTCCAGAGGGCCTGCCAGGTGCTCGAGGCTCTTCCCCGGGATTTCTCCGAACTCCTTACCCTGTCCCGTTTTGTCGTCACCCGTGACCATTGAGGATGAAAAAGGTTCGTCTGGATATCCTCCTCGTTGAGCGTGGCCTCTGCGAAAGTAGAGAACAGGCACAGCGTCTCATCTTCGGGGGAAAGGTCCGGATTGAGGGATTTCCCCATCCTCTCAAACCCTCAACCTCCGTCCCCCTGGACGCCCCGGTGGTGCTGGTTGAACCTCCTAAATACGTGAGCCGGGGCGGAGAGAAACTCGAATGGGCTCTGAAGGTCTTCCAGATTACCCCTTCGGGACTCGTTTTTGCCGATATCGGAGCCTCCACTGGTGGCTTCACCGACTGTCTCCTCCAGCATGGGGCCCTGAAGGTTTACGCTATAGATGTAGGAAGCGGACAGCTCCACGAAAGGCTTCGTACCTCACCCCGGGTGGTGGTTATGGAAAAAACCAACGCCCGGTACCTCACGCCCCTTCACCTTGGGACGTACGTTGATGGAGTTACGGTGGACGTTTCTTTCATTTCCCTGCGGCTCCTCTGGGACGCCATCGCTAAAATCCTGAAGGATGAGGGTATGGTCATTGCGCTCGTTAAACCTCAGTTCGAGGCGGGACGGGAAAGGGTGAAAAAGGGTGTCGTCAGAAACCCTGAAGTCCATGAGGAAGTGCTCAGAGAAGTCCTTGAGGCTGCACAGGCGAAAGGACTTGGTCTGCGGAATCTCACCTTCTCTCCGCTTCTTGGACCCCGGGGAAACATCGAGTTCTTCGCGTACTGCCGCAAGGGTGAATCACCCTTAACGGAGTCTGAGAAAAGAGATATAATACTGAAAGTGGTGCGGGATGCCCATGAATTCTTTCGGATTTAAAGGAGCAACCTGGATGTTTCTCCCTGCCCTTGTTGCGCTCCTTCTGGGGATAGCGGTCTGGTTGACGCTCTGGGTGAGAGGACTCCTTGAGCGAAGAGCCTTTCGGCGCCTCATGCGGCGTGCAAAAAGCCTTGAACGACAGGCACTGCAGTTCCTTGAGAGGCAGGGCTTCCGGTGCCTCCAGGAACAGGCTGAGAGAGAATCCTTTTTTCTGCTTAATGGGAGGCGGGTCCCGTTTCGGGTTCGGGTTGACTACCTCCTGAAACGAAATGGGAAACGGTACATTGCAGAGATCAAAACGGG